>JACAUC010000322.1 GCA_013390945.1 Candidatus Chloroheliaceae bacterium | reverse complement strand
GATGTATGAGACTTTGTAGGAGGGATTTCTAATCCCGATGTATGAGACTTTGTAGGAGGGATTTCTAATCCCGATGTATGAGACTTTGTAGTACGGTAACAATCGGGATTAGAAATCCCTCCTACATTTATACTTTGTAGGAGGGATTTCTAATCCCGATTTATGAGACCAAACCTGATGCTTGGCGATTTTTATTCCTCGATGGTGGAGAGGTCGCCTGGCTCAATACCCATCTCACGGGCTTTGATTACGCGGCGAATAATCTTACCAGAGCGAGTCTTGGGTAGCGATTGTACAAAATCCAATTCGGAAGGAGTAGCAATTGGCCCTAATTCCTTACGGACGTGTTCAATTAGCGACTTCTTGAGTTCGGGGGAAGGGCTAAACCCGACTTTAAGGGTAACGAAAGCTTTGATGGCTTCGCCCTTGATCTCATCCGGTTTGCCGATTACGCCCGCCTCGGCTACTGCCGCATGGCTGACTAATGCGCTTTCTACATCTGCGGTACCGATGCGGTGTCCTGCTACGTTCATAACATCGTCGGCTCGGCCTAACACCGCGATATAGCCATCCTCATCTACGGTTGCCACATCACCAGCGGTGTAGAAGGGTGGGATAGTCTCCCAATAGGCCAGATAGCGATTAGGGTCGCCCCAGATATTGCGGAACATCTGCGGCCATGCTCCATCCAGAATCAGCAGGCCACCTTTTAGCGGCCCAACCGGATCACCCTGCGAATCTACTACCCTAGCCTTATAGCCGGGTAAAGGCTTACCGGCCCGGCCCGCCCGAACTTCCATCGAGGGTAAAGTACCGATAGTTGGCCCGGCAGTTTCAGTTTGCCACCAGTTATCGCAGATCGGAACCCGCCCGTGATCGCCGATATGTTCTCTAGCCCAGATCAGTGCTTCAGGATTGAGTGGTTCCCCCGCGCAAATAATCAATTGTATGCTGCTTAGGTCGTGGGCCGCTGGATACTGGGGGCCAAACTTCATAAACATGCGGAGGCTGGTGGGTGCGGTGAAGATTTTGGAGACTTTATATTTCTCCACAATCTCCCAAACTACACCAGGATTGGGGAAATCGGGCGAACCTTCCCGGATTAGCATAGTAGTGCCACTACCCCAAGGGCCATAGACCATCGCACTATGTCCGACAATCCAACCGATGTCCGACATACACCAGTAAACGTCGTCCTCCTTCATATCGAAGGCCAGCTTTACATAATAAGTCGTTCCTACCATATAACCACCATGTACGTAGACGCAACCTTTAGGTGTGCCAGTAGTACCGGAGGTATAAAGGATAAAGAGGGGGTCTTCCGCTTCCATTACCTGTGCCGGGCAGGTGGTAGATTGGGCGTTAATCAGTTCGTAGAAATCTACTTCCTTGTCGGGGTTCAACTCTACCGCCGGGGTAAGCCGACGATGTACCACCACTTTTTCCACCGAATCCGCACCCTTGACCGCTTCATCGGCGATGCTCCTTAAGGGGGTGGGTTTACCACGCCGATAGCCTATGTCGGTGGTTACCAACACTTTTGCTTCAGCATCTATCAGTCTGGTTCGTAATGCCGAACTTCCCAACCCAGCATAGACTACCGAGTGAATCGCACCCAACCGGGCGCAAGCCAGCATTGTAGCAATCCCCTCTGGGGTAAGCGGCATGTAGATACACACCCGGTCGCCCTTTGTAACCCCTAGGGATTTTAGGCCGTTGGCAGTTTGGCTGGTCAAGTCCAGCAGTTCGCTAAAGGTATAGGTGCGGTTTTCGCCATCCTCACCGATCCAAATTAAGGCGGGTTTATTAGCACGTCCCTGCTCGACATGGCGGTCGAGGCAGTTGGTGGTAATATTTAGTTGGCCTCCGACAAACCATTTTGCGTTCGGAGCCTCACCTTTTAGTACCGTGTCCCAAGGTTTAACCCAAGTAAATTGACTGGCAACTTCATCCCAAAACCCTTCAAAATTATTGGCAACTTTATCATAAAGTTCCTGATAATCTTTAACGTCTACGGTTGCCAAAGTTTCAGCGGTTGGCGCAAATCGGGCTTCGTTGGTTAGAAATTGTTGGAAATCGCTGCTTGCTGGTTGGTCACCACTCGATTGTGGCATAATTTTGCTCCTCCATGAGACTCAAAATTAGATTCAATTCTTTAGATTACTCGTCCGGGCTAGATCAAAGATGAGTTTAAATGGTCAGGCTTTCGTGAAATTCATCCGAAATTCACCCTACTTTATTAAAGCTCTTCTCTAGGAACAGTAGCTCAAACCCGATTGAGTTTCATTTATGATTAAAAAAGACATAGGTCTATTATAGGACCATTTTAAGGTATAGGCAAGCACTTTGCGCCTTTTCCCGCTAATTGCCTAAAGGCTTTGGTTATCTTGGGAAACTTCCAAATTTTAGCTTTATATGCTATATTCTGTTTCAGCCGCATTTTTGTAACTCTAGGCAGCCCTAGCGGTTCTTCACAATTATAGGACAAAGTGAGCTTTAGCAATGAACCTACTCGAAAAGTATCTCGGTGAGCTAAATAACATTCGTAGTTCAGGTTTAGCGGTCAAGGAGACCTCATACTACCCGGCCCTGTCTAATCTGCTTAACGAGGTGGGCAAAGAACTAAAGCCACCAGTGCGCTGTCTACTCAACCCACAGAATCAGGGCGGCGGTATTCCTGACTTTGGTCTGTTTACGGCTGACCAATTTCAAAAGTCTACGGGAAACGCCCTACCTCAAGGTACGCTTCCCTCGCGCGGGGTATTGGAGGTAAAGGGAAGTGGGGCTAAAGTAGACGAAGTTGCTAAAAGTAAGCAGGTTTTCGGCTATCTACAAAGGTATCGGCAGGTACTTGTTACCAACTACCGCGATTTTCGGCTGGTGATTCTGGACGATAACGGTAACTATTTGGAAGTAGAGAGCTACCAATTGGCTCCGAATGAAGCCGCCTTCTGGACAACACCCCCCCATAAGTTAGCGGAGGAACAGGGGGAGCGGTTTATTGAATATTTGAAACGGGCGATGCTTTTGGCGGCAGCGTTGGCAACACCACAAGATGTGGCTTGGTATCTAGCTTCCTATGCTCGTGATGCCAAAGATAGAATTGAAAAAGCTCAACTTCCGGCTCTCGATAACATTCGCTCCGCTTTGGAAGAAGCCCTAGGGCTAAAGTTTGAGGGAACGAAGGGGGAACATTTCTTCCGCTCAACTTTGGTTCAAACCCTCTTTTATGGGATCTTTTCGGCTTGGGTGCTGTGGAGTAAAGAGCATCCGCCTACTAACAAAGCGGCCCGGTTTGATTGGCGTAGTGCGGCTTGGTCTTTGCATGTGCCAATGATTCGGGCTCTATTTGAGCAGGTGGCAGTTCCTAGCAAACTAGGGCCACTCAAACTGGTAGAAGTGCTGGATTGGACAGCTGCCGCCTTAAACCGGATAGACCGCGTGGCGTTCTTTTCCAAGTTTGAGGAAGCGCAAGCCGTCCAATATTTCTATGAGCCATTTCTGGAGGCGTTTGACCCGGAATTACGCAAAGAGTTGGGGGTTTGGTACACTCCGCCAGAAATTGTAAAATATATGGTGGAGCGGGTAGATACGGTGCTACGCGAGGAACTTGGGCTTGAAAGTGGGTTAGCCGATCCCAAGGTCTATGTCTTAGACCCGTGTACTGGCACTGGCTCTTTTGTGGTAGAGGTACTTCGCAAGATAGACCGGAATCTGAAGGAGCAAGGCATTGGGGATGCCCTCGGTGGCGATGATTTGAAACAAGCCGCGATAAACCGGGTCTTTGGCTTCGAGATTTTGCCCGCGCCTTTTGTAATTGCCCACCTGCAAATCGGCTTGCTGCTACAAAATCTTGGCGCACCGCTCTCCAATGATAACAACGAGCGGGCCGGGGTCTATCTGACCAACGCCCTAACTGGTTGGGAACCACCCAAAGGCCCCAAACAGTTGTTGATGTTCCCTGAATTGCAGGAGGAACGCGATGCTGCGGGGAAGATAAAGCGCGAGGTGCCTATTCTGGTGGTTATAGGCAACCCTCCTTACAATGGCTATGCTGGAGTTAGCCCCAAAGAAGAGGATGGGTTGGTAGAACCTTATAAGCAAGGGCTTATCAGTGAATGGGGTATCAAAAAGTTTAATCTGGATGATCTCTATATCCGCTTTTTCCGTTTGGCGGAACGTCGGATTGCCGAGAAGACAGGTAAGGGGATAGTTTGTTATATTTCAAACTCCTCTTATCTTGGGGACAAATCTTTTGTAGTAATGCGCCAGCGTCTTTTGCGCGAATTTGATAAATTGTGGTTCGATAGCCTGAACGGTGATAGCCGCGAGACTGGAAAGCTGACCCCGGAGGGTAAACCTGATCCTAGCATATTTTCTACTCAGTACAACCGGGAGGGTATTCGTCTAGGCACGGCAGTGAGCTTATTGGTATGTAATCAGGAGGTCAGCCGACAGAGCGGCATCCCACAAGATAAGCAGGAGGGTCATCTGTCTCTGGTAAGATTCCGCCAGTTTTGGGGGGAAAATAAACGAGCCGAACTGCTTGAAAGTCTGCGGGTTACTGATTTTGACAATCAATATCAAATCACTACACCCGAAGAATTTTGCTTCTATTCTTTTCCGCCTCTTAATGTAAATGATGAATATAAAAAATGGGCTAAGCTAACAGATTTATGCCAGATATATCCTCACAATGGCCCCATTGAAAGACGTGGAAATTCACTGATTGTATTTGAGCCAGATAAGGCAAGGTTGGAATTACTTAAAGCATACCTTGACTCTAGTATACCAGATGACAAAATTCGGACGCAGGCTCCACGTTTTATGAAGTCTTCGGGAGAATTTAAGGCTGAAAGGACAAGGGCAATGCTAAAGGGAAAGGTTCAGTATAATACGGCTAAAATTGTACGTTATCCCTTCAAGCCTTTTGATATACGTCTGGCTTATTTAGACCATCAAATCCAGCCTCTTTTTTCAAGGCCAAGTCCTGAATTACTAACCCTAGCAAGTCTTTCACAAAATGCTTTTTTAATAACCCGTGATAGTGCGGATAAAGACCCTGAAGGATCACCCTTCTTCTTTTCTCGTATAATTTGCGATTATGACTGTTTATCAGGCCATGCACGTCATTTCCCATTTAGGGTTATATCTGAGAAGAAGGGCAAGGCTAAGAAAGATGGTGAACAAAACAAGCTATTTGTGGATACTACTCTGGAAGAAGTTGCGCCTATAGCTAACCTTTCACCAGATACCCGCTCCTATCTGAAAGCATTAGAAATTCACAATCCAGATACCGATCTTGAAACGGTAGGGCTAATTTGGATGCACTCGTTAGCTATCGGCTATTCTCCGGTCTATCTCACTGAAAATACGGAGGGTATTCGCCATGATTGGCCTCGGATACCGCTGCCCAATAGCAAAGGTGCTTTGTTTACCTCGGCGGCACTAGGTCAGCAGGTGGCGGCATTGCTAGATACAGAAACTTTGGTAAAGGGCGTTACCGTTGGCGTAATCCGCCCGGAATTAAGAAATTTGGCGGTTATCTCTCGTGTGGGCGGTGGCGCACTCAATCTGAACGAGGGTGAATTAGAGGTTAAGGCTGGTTGGGGTCACGCTGGCAAGGAGGGAGTGACGATGCCGGGTAAGGGCAAACGGCTAGAACGAGATTACACGGCTGAAGAAAAAACTGCAATTGAGCAGGGTGCGGCAACTTTAGGCTTATCGGGGGAAGAGGCGTTTGCCCGGCTAGGCGAAAAGACCTGCGATCTTTACCTGAATGACGTAGCCTACTGGCGCAATGTTCCGATTAACGTTTGGGATTACTATATTGGGGGCTATCAGGTTATCAAAAAGTGGCTCTCATATCGGGAGCAGGAGTTGTTGGGTCGGTCTTTAACCGTAGACGAGGCTCGCGAAGTAATGAATATGACCTGTCGCATTGCCGCCATCCGACTCTTAGAGCCAGCACTAGACGCAAATTATCAGGC
>JACAUC010000321.1 GCA_013390945.1 Candidatus Chloroheliaceae bacterium | reverse complement strand
CTGCCCCGCTCTGTTGGATGCTGCGTAACCTAGGTTCCGTCAGTTGATCTTGACCAACCTCGATCTTGAGAGACTGCCCCGCTCTGTTGGATGCTGCGTAACCTAGGTTCCGTCAGTTGATCTTGACCCGCACTTATCTTAAAAATCCAGAAATAATTATATATCTAAATTTTTGACGCTCTTGGCATGGGTAGTGATGAATTGCTTGCGCGGCGGAACGGCATCACCCATGAGCATTTGGAAGGTTTCGTCGGCCATCGCTGCATCTTCCACCGTGACCTGAAGCAGGGTGCGGTTGCGCGGATCCATGGTGGTCTCCCAAAGTTGCTCCGGGTTCATTTCGCCCAAACCTTTGTAACGCTGGATGCTGATGTTATCTTTGTTGATCCGCTTTATGATAGCATCGCGTTCAACCTCGTTGTAGGCGTAAGCTTTTTCTTTGCCGTGACTGACGCGATAGAGCGGAGGTTGGGCAATGTAGAGATAGCCGTCGCTAACCAAGTCTTTCATATTGCGGAAGAAGAAGGTCAAGAGCAGGGTACGGATGTGGCTACCGTCCACGTCGGCATCGGTCATAATGATGGCACGGTGGTAACGGAGTTTGGCGGTATCAAAGCTATCGCCCAGACCTGCGCCAAGGGCGGTGATAAGGGCTTTGATTTCGGTACTACTGAGCATTTTGTCGAGGCTGGCTCGTTCCACATTCAAAATCTTACCCCGCAAAGGCAAAATCGCTTGGAAGCGACGGTCGCGCCCCTGCTTAGCCGAACCACCTGCGCTATCACCCTCAACGATAAAAATTTCGCTACGGGCGGGATCTTTTTCGCTGCAATCGGCCAATTTGCCGGGCAGGGTCATTCCATCAAAGGCACTCTTCCGTAGAATGGTATCCTTTAGCTTGGATTGAGCCTCGCGGATACGCTGCGCCGTCATACATTTATCCACAATCTTGCGCGAATCGTTGGGATTTTCTTCCAACCATGTCCCTAACGCATCGCCCAAGACCGATTCCACCGCCCCTTTGACGTTGGCATTGCCCAATTTGGCCTTGGTTTGCCCTTCAAACTGCGGGTCAGCCAACTTAATGCTGATAATAGCGGTAAGACCTTGCCGAATATCATCGCCTGTGAGATTGTCATCTTTTTCCTTAATAAAGTTGGCTTTACGCGCGTAGTTGTTGATGGTACGGGTCATGGCGGTGCGGAAGCCAGTAATATGGGTTCCGCCATCAGGAGTGTTGATATTATTGGCAAAGGCGTGAATTGAATCGTTATAGCCATCGGTATATTGGAAGGCTACTTCCACCTCCACTCCTTCTACATTGCGCTGCACATAAAAGGGCTTCTGCTGGACTACCGAGCGATTTTTGTTTAGATGGCGCACAAAACTCTGCACTCCACCTTCAAAGTAGAAGGTTAGTTCCTTATCGTTGCGCTCATCTACAAACGTAATACGCAAAGCTCTGGTCAAAAAGCAGGTTTCACGAAAACGTTGGGCTACCGTTTCAAAGTTATAAGATAAAGTATCAAAAATGGTATCATCCGCCAGCCATTTAGTAATAGTACCACGTGGGTGCCGGGCAATTTCTTCCGGGGTTAAATCGCGCGTCTGCATATCGCCCGACGGTATGCCCCGGCGATACTCCTGCCAGTAAGCCTTACCGTCACGCCGAACTTCCACTTGGAGCCATGTGGAGAGCGCATTAACTACCGACGCACCTACACCATGTAGACCACCCGAAACTTTGTAGCCACCACCGCCAAATTTACCACCAGCGTGTAATACGGTCATTACAATTTCTAGGGCCGGGCGCTGTTTGGTAGGATGTAGGTCGGTGGGAATACCGCGACCATCATCCGTCACGGTAACAACATTCATTTTATCAATAAAAACTTCAACTTTAGTGGCATAACCAGCTAATGCCTCATCTACGCTATTATCTACAATTTCCCACATTAGATGATGCAAGCCCCGGTAATCGGTACTACCAATATACATACCAGGGCGAATACGAACCGGCTCCAGCCCCTCTAGGACTTGGATATTGCTGGCGTTATAATTATCGGTTGGTTGAGTTAATTGATCTGTCACGGACAAGTTCCTCCCACATGTTCTTCTTTTCCTTTACAAGCCTATAGAGTATAGCACATTTTTTTATTCCTGCACATTCATACCACTTTTTGAATATAAGTTTAAGGCTTCCCAAAGCCCTAAATAATAGTTGAAGGCTTGAATTGGCAACAAGTTTATAGCAGTGGTAAAATAGAGTTTACTTTGTCGAGCGGTAGTTGGCGGTAAAACGAATTTGCTAAAAATCGAGGTGTTTTAATTTTGATAATTATTTTTTGGCACACGCTAAATCAAGTAAAGGGCAATCTTAATGCGAATTGCGATTAATGCCCACTTAGTAGCCTTCAATAAAAGCTACCGACAGGCTGGAGTAAGTAAATATACCGAACTTTTGATAAACAATTTGGCTCGGCTGGATCAAGCAGATCAGTTTTTTATTTATGTCGGTAAGGGAATACGCCCGGCTGAATTTGCCAATGCGCCAAATTTTCATATCCGGGCTAGTCGCCTGCCAACTATCCGGCCTCCAGTGCGAATCGGCTGGGAACAATTTTTGGCTCCTGCCGTGCTACTTAGGGATCGCCTAGATCTGCTGCACTGCCCGGTAAATGTTGTGCCACTCGCGGCTCCTTGCCAAACCATTGTAACCATTCACGATTTGGGTTTTATGCGCTACCCGGAACGCTACCGAACAGCTAAACGCCGCTATCTACGAGCGGCTACCACCCTTTCGGCCCATCGTGCCGCCCATATTATCACCGATGCCGAAAGCGGCAGGCAAGAGATTATCGAATTGTTGGGAGTAAGGCCCGAAAAGGTGAGTGCCGTACCGCTGGGAGTGGATACCCAATTTAAACCACTAGAGCCTAACCAAGTAGAAGCGTTTCGGCAGGAGAAACAACTACCTAAGCGTTTTGTGCTTTACATCGGAACGCTGGAACCACGCAAAAATTTACCCCTACTATTGCGCGGCTTTGCCCGACTACAGCATGAAAATCCCAACGCAGTAGAAGGAGTCGAACTAGTGCTAGGCGGAGCTAAAGGCTGGCTCTACGATGATATTTTCCGCTTGGTACGCGAACTCGAACTAGAGCCAATTACCCGGTTTCCCGGTTACGTCAATGAGGAAGAATTGCCATTATGGTATAATAGCGCAGAATGTTTCGTCTATCCTAGCGTTTACGAGGGTTTCGGTTTGCCCCCCCTAGAAGCAATGGCCTGTGGTTGTCCTGTAATCACCAGCAATACCAGCAGCCTACCAGAAGTGGTAGGTGAGGCAGGTCTGACCGTCAGCCCGGAGGATGAAACGGGATTGAGTAAGGCGTTGGCCTGCTTGTTGACCGACTCCACCGAACGAACGAGACGGTGGGAATTAGGCTTAAAACAGGCGCAAAAATTTACTTGGGAGGAGACCGCGCGACGCACACTTGAAATCTATCGGCGCGTGGTACAATAAAAAAATCCTCTTTTCCTAAAGAAAAACCGCTACCTTGAGGGTGAACAATGGACGGAAGTCTCATTTTTCCATTTTTGATGGCAGTGGCCGTCATAATCTTTTTTGTTTTATCCGGGCGCAAAACAAAAGGCATCAATGTCTGTACGCGCTGTCAGGGAACCGGCGAGATAAATGAAAAATGGCCCGACCCGAATAAACCGGGCGGTTGGCATCGCCAAGAAGGAATTTGCCCAAAATGTAAGGGCAAAGGTCGCGTTTGAAAAACCAACTAGCAATAATCCCGGAGACGCAATATTTTACAATGAGAGGCAAGGCAGAAGTGCGGCGCGAAGAGCCAGAGAAAGAACCAACCAACCCTAAGAAACCAACGGCAGGAGAGACCGAAGTCAAAACAGCAACGGTTAAAACCGAAGTTATTTCTTCACCCAAAGCAGGGTTATCTTCTGCCACTATCGTTGATTTTGTAACTCATTCTGCCACCCAAACCCAAAAAGCGGGAACCGTCTTAGGACGCTTGTTACAACTGGGCGATATTATCCTATTGGAAGGCGATTTAGGCGTGGGTAAAACTACCTTCACCAAAGGAGTTGGGCAAGGCTTACTGGTGGAAGGTTATATCAACTCACCCACCTTTACCCTAGTCAATGAATATCAAGGACGCTTGCCACTCTATCACCTCGACTGCTACCGCCTAGAGAGTGGGCGCGAGGCACTAGATTTCGGCCTAGAAGAATACCTCTATGGGGAGGGAGTAATTATCATCGAATGGCCGGAACGAATCGCCGAGGTTTTGCCAACTGAGGTTTTGCGGGTGAAACTAGGTTATGTAAATGACACCAAACGGACTATTCGGCTAGAACCAATGGGTACGCGCTACGTAGCCCTAACCGCCGAGTTCAAGAAAGCGGCTTTTGGAGCCTAACTCTATGCTAATCGCCTTTGACACTTCCACCGCCATAGCTAGTCTAGCCCTTTACGCCGAAACTGGCCTGATAGCCGAGGCTACTTGGCAATCCCACCGCAATCAAACGGCCCACCTCTTACCAATGGCTCAAAAGCTCTTAGATTTAGAAAAAGTGACTCCGGATAAGCTCTCCGGGGTGGCTGTGGCACTTGGTCCTGGCTCATTCAATGGCTTGCGCGTAGGAGTGAGTGCCGCTAAGGGAATCGCTTTAGCTTTGGGTATTCCTATCTTAGGCTTCAGTAGCCTAGATATAGTAGCCTGCCAACACTCCTATCTTAGCGGCTCACTTTGCGCCATTATCGAGGCCGGACGGGGTAGATTAGGCGTAGGGTTTTACCGGGTAAAGGGCGGAAACTGGAAACAAGTTGGTGAGTATCTAAATCTAACTGTGCCAGAATTAATCGAACGAACTACCCAAACTACTCTTTTCTGTGGCGAGTTGAGTAATGAACAACGTCACCAATTAACCGAAGGCTTAGGTAAGAATGCCATAATTCTACCGCCTGCCGCCATGCTTCGCCGGGCCGGAACACTGGCAGAAATGGCATGGCAACGGCTTGAAACCGGAGATCTAGGGGACGACTTAACGAATTTACAACCAATTTATCTACACCAACCAGTCAGCAAGTAAGGAAACAGGTCTCAGGTTTAAGAGGATAGAATAATGGGCTTTGCAATCGAGGTAATGAAAGCTGAAGATATTCCAGAAGTAGTCGAAGTGGAGCGGGCTTGCTTTACCATGCCTTGGCCTGCCAGTGCCTATAAACGCGAACTGAAAAATCCTAAATCCACTCGCTATCTGGTAGCCCGTCATTATCTGGACAATTCACCTCCGCTTTTTAAACCTGAAATAGAATTTCATACTAATAATGGTCGAGAAAAGAAACATGGTCTCTGGCACAGTTTGCTTCCTTTCTTCTTTAAAGACGAGGAAGGCACCGAATATATCCGCAATCCTAACCCGGTGATCGGCTATGGTGGGGTTTGGCTAATGATGGACGAAGCCCACATTACCACGCTAGGGGTCAGCCCGGAATACCGGGGCAAAGCGATTGGCGAATTTTTACTAGTCGGCCTGATTGATGTAGCAATGCAGCTTGGGGCCAGTTGGTTAACTTTAGAGGTGAGAGTCTCTAACACGGTAGCCCAAAATCTCTACCGGAAATATACTTTCAAAGAGGCGGGTGTCCGCAGAAAATACTACACCGATAACAACGAAGATGCCTATATTATGTGGTCAGAGGAAATTACCAAACCCGCCTTCCAAGAAAAATATGCCATACTCAAAAAAGAACTTTTTGAGCGACTGGAAACCGAAGGTCATCTCGCCGCCAAAGTCGATTCTAATGTCCCCTTGGTCAAGCCGGAAGATTTCCCCTCCAACGAGGAGACCGACCCGCCTCCCGCACCACCTATTATTGCTACCCAGCCCACTTACGAGGAAGTCCAAAAGCGAGAACAAACCACTTAATTTGGTAAATTTATGTAGGAGGGATTTCTAATCCCAATTTATGTAGGAGGGATTTCTAATCC
>JACAUC010000320.1:0-2500 GCA_013390945.1 Candidatus Chloroheliaceae bacterium | reverse complement strand
GATTTCTTGATTTTAGATTGTCTGGTGGCTGTTGCCCCCTTAATCCAAAATCTAAAAGCACTAATCCAAAATTATTAGATTGGCCTTGATTGCTTGGTGCATTGCGGCACTTTAACAACCAAAGAGTGATAGAGAACCAATGCCTTATATTATTAGCTTTGGTTAACTGTTGTACCCTGATACTTACTATCCGTCTTTTTCTGTCGTTTGCGACAGGTTGTAGCCAGTTTACTCCTTTGTGTTGCTTCCATAATGAAGACTACTCGGTGGTTTTTAGTTTTTAGTTTTTAGGTCTTAGCTTTTAGACTAACAACTAATTACTAAGCACTAACAACACTTTTCGTACTTCTTCTGTTCGGCTTCACAAGTTCAATGTGAACTGGATTGACCTGGGATTGTTCTTAGTATTAGTAAGAACGAACTCCCTAGAAAGGAGGTGATCCAGCCGCAGCTTCCGCTACGGCTACCTTGTTACGACTTCGTCCCAATCATGAACCCCACCCTCGACAGTTCCTTCTCTCCGAGGAGAGTTAGGCCACCGGCTTCAGGTGTTGCCCACTTTCATGACGTGACGGGCGGTGTGTACAAGGCCCGGGAACATATTCACCGCACCGTGCTGATGCGCGGTTACTAGCAACTCCGACTTCATAGAGGCGAGTTGCAGCCTCTAATCCGAACTGAGACCGGCTTTTTGGGATCGGCTCCACCTCGCGGTCTCGCATCCCTTTGTACCGGCCATTGTAGCGTGTGTGTAGCCCAAGACGTAAGAGCCATGCTGACTTGACGTCATCCCCACCTTCCTCCGGTTTTCTACCGGCAGTCTCGCCAGACTATCCAACTGGCAACAGGGGTTGCGCTCGTTGCGGGACTTAACCCAACATCTCACGACACGAGCTGACGACAGCCATGCAGCACCTGTGTTCACGCCCCTTGCGGGGAGGAGTCCATCTCTGGAAACCGTCGTGACATGTCAAGGGCTGGTAAGGTTCTGCGCGTTGCTTCGAATTGAACCACATGCTCCACCGCTTGTGCGGGCCCCCGTCAATTCCTTTGAGTTTTAATCTTGCGACCGTACTCCCCAGGCGGGACACTTATTGCGTTAGCTACGGCACGCAGGGGGTCAATTTCCCCGCACACCTAGTGTCCATCGTTTACTGCTGGGACTACCAGGGTATCTAATCCTGTTCGCTCCCCCAGCCTTCGCGCCTCAGCGTCAGTTACAGGCCAGAAAGCCGCTTTCGCCTCTGGTGTTCCTCCCGATATCTACGCATTTCACCACTACACCGGGAATTCCGCTTTCCTCTCCTGTACTCTAGTTTACCAGTTTTAGACGACCCGCCCCGGTTAAGCCGGGGAATTTCACGTCTAACTTAGTAGACCGCCTGCACGCCCTTTACGCCCAATAATTCCGGACAACGCTTGCATCCTACGTATTACCGCGGCTGCTGGCACGTAGTTAGCCGATGCTTATTCTGATGGTACCGTCCTTTTTCTTGTCTTCCCATCAAAAAGAGGTTTACATCCCGAAAGACTTCATCCCTCACGCGGCGTTGCTCCGTCAGGGTTGCCCCCATTGCGGAAAATTCCTTGCTGCTGCCTCCCGTAGGAGTCTGGGCCGTGTCGCAGTCCCAGTGTGGCTGACCATCCTCTCAGACCAGCTACTGATCAATGCCTTGGTAGGCTTTTACCCCACCAACTAGCTAATCAGCCGTAGGCTTCTCCTTAAGCACCCCTTGCGAGGCTTTAGTCCTTACAGACCGTATGCGGTATTAGCTACTCTTTCGAGCAGTTATTCCCCACTTAAGGGCAAATTCCCACGTGTTACTCACCCGTTTGCCACTACCAATTCCTTGCGGAACTGACCGTTCGACTTGCATGCATTAGGCACGCCGCCAGCGTTTATCCTGAGCCAGGATCAAACTCTCCACACCTTTTCTTTATTACCTGTTTTTGTCTTATTTAACTAACTTATGTTACTAAATCAGTTACCTACTACATATCAAGTGTAAAAGAAGCAGTCTCACGACTACTTAAAAATCCGAAAGGCGTTAAGTAATTAACAGAGTCCTCACAACCAAATCTAAGTTCTAGTTTGGCATACTTGCTCTAAGCATAATTGCTTGCTGTTCTCTATCACTCTTCACTTATTAAAGTGCAATTGCTAAACTCAGGTTAGTGCGAATGAACTACCGTATTGCTGAGCCTAACTGCGCTCCTAATTAGAAACCCTATTGAAAGTTGAGTATAGTTTAGTTAGTTATCCACTAACGTTTCTATTGTTACTCGACAATATTTAGTGTGTTTCTCTGGACGCTCTAGTATATTATCACAGACCCCTTAGTTTGTCAAGCTCTTTTTGGACGAATTTTGAAGTGATTTTGAACTTCTATTTCGTTTGTTAGTGTTCGAGGTGCATCGCCTAGTGGTCTTGTTTCCCCGTTTCTAAAGAGCTTGTGTACTATACTACTTCTAGCTTTAGTTGTCAAATCGGTTTTAGCCC
>JACAUC010000319.1 GCA_013390945.1 Candidatus Chloroheliaceae bacterium | reverse complement strand
GATAAGATTAGCTTGACGCTTATGGGTTTTAACCCACTTTAGCTATTAGATCGGAAATTTATGTAAACTGGTTTTCCGATCAAGCTATCCGAGACCAGTCTACATTGTAAAGCCAAAAGCCCCGATTTTGAACCTTGCCTAAGAAGCAACTTCGGCTTCCATCGGTAGCGGAATTTCTAGGTCTAACCGCTCTAGCAGTGAGCGACATAGTTCAGGGTTCCAAGGTTGAGGACGGCGGGCATCGTTATGGCTGTCCGAACCACAACTAATCACCAAATCATTCTCTTTGGCAAAATAGACTAGGTGTTTAATATCTTCAGGGGTATGTGAAGGGTGATAAGCCTCTAGCCCAGCCATACCTGCCGCTTTAAATTCGTGCAGGATGGTATTAGTGGGGATAGTGAAGCTTCTCTCCGGTCGGTTTGGATGGGCCAAGACCGGCAGACCACCCGCCGCAAGTCCTATCTGCAACGCTTTATCAATTGATTGGGAACAGATTCGTTCCGTTAGGCCGAATTTTAAACAGATATTCAAACCTTCATCAAAAGTTTTTACTTCGCCCCCTCGCTGCAAGGCGCGTACAATATCTATTGCCAGAAAATCACCATTAGGACGTTTGAAGCTATCGAGTTTATGAAGGGTATAGCCTAATTTTTTCAATTCATAAATAATATACTCTTTTTTAGAAAGCTGTTGGCGTTGTGTGTCGGCCAGCATCTTATTAAGTTCAATATTACTAGGGTCGAAATTGAAGAGGAGGAGGTGATACATTGCTCCCTTCCAATCTACCGTTAGCTCCACCCCCGTTATAAACTGAATACCTCGTGCTTGGGCTAATTTTGATACTGGTTCTACTGATTTAATTGAGTCATGGTCACTTACCGTCATTATGCGAATACCTTGGGTGGCGGCAGTTTCTACTAGCGAATCCGGAGTCCACGAGCCATCGCTGGCAATGGTGTGCATGTGAAAATCTACACCTAAGCCAGGAAGTTTAGTGGTTTGCTCATTTCTTAAGGGTATCATTGATAAAATCTCCTTTATCTGCTTAAACCATAGATACGGCCTATTACATTCTTAGTTTAGCACAAACTTGGAGAGTCTGCATTACATTTTTCTTCATCTAGGAATAAGATATACGAAAAGTAGGGGGTTATTCTCCTAAAAAACAGGAGTTATGGATAATTCGTATCGGATAAGCCCCGTGCGACCAAGAGAATCAGCTAAAGGGCTAAATCTTTATCTTGCAGGTAGGGTAGGCCCAACTTGAGCGCGATTTCCGCTTTCATCAGTTCTCGGCCTAAGTAGGCATAATGTTCATCGCGCCCAACCAGTTTTTCACGGGCAATTTCATGGCAGAGTTGTTGGGCATTGTCTCCCTCGAAATAGAAGGGGCTAAATCCATTTAGCGTAGCGTGTTGTACTGTAATGACTTTATCGTCCAATCGAATATCAATAATGAAGTAGCCACGTGGATCACTTTTCCATTCACGGTGCTTCTTTTCATTTTTTTCAAACGAAGCCAGCGTCTCTAGGGCATATTTCCATTTATCGGCATAGATATGGGCCGAATGAGAAAGGATGGTGAGTGGACCAAGTGCTAGGCCCACCTCATCGGCAATTTCCTTTTGGAGGCGGCGCAAAGCAAAAGTATTTTGCGGCCAAGCGGTGTAAAGATCATGGCTGCGAAAGCGAGCAGTAAAATAGAGTTTGCCTTGCTGCACTCCAGCACCTACCTCCAGCAGGCAGGGAGGATTATCGCTCTCACTATCCACAAAAGCATCCCAAGTAATCGCTACCGCTCGGCGAGTATGTGGTGCTTCACGTAGACGGGCTTTAAGGCTGGCAATTTGATCTAGGCCACTACCCTTAAAGTTGCGGAGCCGTTCGCCATAAGTATAGCTTACTCCGGGAACCTTTTGGGGAGTGAGCATTTGAGGATAATAGTCCTCCAATTCCTGCCTAGAGAAGGGCAACCAAGCCGCGAAAAAAATATTGTCAGGGTCTTCATCGGTTATAACTGCGACGGTATTAAAGAGTTCACGTTGCGCTTGGCTGTAGTCGGTAGGCTTGATCTGACCAAAGCGCATTACCAAGCGCAAGAGTTCCAGCCACGTTTCGGCCACCGTTGACCCCTCTACCCGAAAGCCAGTAGCCTCGCTAGGTAGAGGTTGGTGGCCTTCCGGTTGGCTTTCTGGATAATATTGCGAAGGGCCAAAAGGGTCTAATGCCACAAACTCTGGCAAAATCGTTTTAATGCGGGTAGCAATGGCCTCCGGGTTTTTCAAACTAGCATTTTCGGGTGTAGCCGTCGGACGCAAATCTATCAAGCGTACCCCACGCCTAAGTTGCTCCAACGCTTCAGGTGGAAAGCCCTCATCTAGGCGAACTTGGTCGCCCGGCCCGAACCCTTGCTCAAAAAATTTAGCCAAGGCGGCACCGCTCTGAGATTGATCGGCTCCACATAAAATTAGGTAACGAATTTGAGGAAAGAGAAAAATGTTACGGAGCAGAAAATTGATTCCAGCCAAGCTATAGAGATTGGCACAAATGAAGAATTGGGAAGCATCAAGGCGTTGGGCCACCAATGCTTTTTGTGTCCAGAGCGTACAAATTCCCACATTAGAGGCCGGATTGCCAAGAATCAAATCCTTGCGGCAACTCAATTTATCTAGGGTCTTATCATCCCACTCGGCTAATGCGGTAATGGCTATCTCCTCTCCATTTAGGAAGTTAGTAGTTATGGAAGACTATTGCCACTAATTTAGCATAGTTAAATATATCTGTGCAAGCATTATGGGTTTTAGAAGCCAAAGCTCCAAGTGCCATTTTCTAGTTCGTTAAAATCTGGAGAAGTTAATGCGCTTTTGGCTTAAAATGGAAGCGAGAACTCAAACCTGCGCTATTATTATAGCACAAATTAGCCAAGAAGTCTGTAAAGTAGCTCCTATTTTTTAAACCTGCTTGGTGGTAGAATAGGCATATCTATGTCTCAGATAAGTCAAATGCGGAAGAAGAAGAGAAAAGGGTTTAATGGAAAACTATTACGAACGGCTAAAAGTACCTGTAGATGCTTCGGATAATCTAATAAAGATGCAGTACCGACGGTTAGCCAAACATTGCCATCCTGATCTAAACCCGGATAATCCCCAAGCCAGCGAAGAATTTCGGAAGTTACATTTAGCTTATACCATACTATCGGATTCTGAAAAGCGGAGGGCTTACAACGAGAGCCTAGACCTCAAGGATCCTAACCGAGCAAATCCGAACGGGCAACATCATCCTCGGCCCCAGCCCCAACCTTGGCCCCAAGGTTACGTGCGGCGCACAGGGCCACGCCGCCATATGTACAAACCCGACAAACCCCGCTCCAGTTACTTTAATTATGCAGTAGATTTAACCATTCAGGAGTTATTTAGAGGGGCTAGGCGGAACCTAACCATCGGTCAGACGCATAGTTGTCCCCGTTGCCGGGGCAAAGGAGTGCTGGGTACGGGCGAAAAATGCTTTCGCTGCGGCGGTTATACTTTTCTGGTTAGCTATGAGCAGGTGGAACTTATTATCCCGCCCGGAATATTGCCCGGCACGATGATCCGGCTAGAGATTGGCGGTAGTTATTCACCTAATTCGTTACTGGATGCACTTTATATAGATGAAGTCCTTGTTGCTATCGAAATCAGGGAGAATGAACGGTTTATCAACCGCGAACAACACCTCTACACCACTATCCCGGTTCCGGCTACTCTTTTGAAAGAGGGCGGCAAGTGGACTTTAGCTGCACCAGAAGGTGACGAACTCTTTCTTAGTCTTACTATTCCACCCAATACTACCAGCGGTACAATCTTGAATTTGCGGCGGCAAGGTCTCAAAAATGGTGCTTCCCAACGGCGCGGTAATTTGTATTGTACCCTCGTCGCTGAGAAAAGCTAAAGCCTAATCTTCTCTCCTTGTAGGTAATCTTCAATCCAAATAAGGACTCTCATATTAAGCTAAGACGTAATTGCTGAAATAATTAGACAATTCTGGTACAATGGATCAATCCAGCATGAGTTTCGCCTTTTTCAGTAAATTCAGATGGATGCACAGGCAAAGTTATGCCCAACGTTTGCTTCTTTCTACTCTACCACCTGTTCCAGAAACTAAGCCTCAATCAAATTAAATTTGCCTATTAAATTTGCCTAAGTGCAATTTAAAATAAATAATTGAAACCTTTATATATATAGGGAGATCAACTTTGTCTAAAATAGAGACTAGATTTGAGGCCCAAGCCACTAACCTGAAACCTAAATTTGTAACGCTCTCCAGTGGGATCAGGGTTTGCTACGTGGAGGCCGGGCCACCAGATGCGCCTGCTTTGCTACTCACACATGGCTTTTTAGGTTCGTTGCAAGACTGGCGTTACAATACGACGGCCCTAGCCGAACTTTCGCAAAGTGAGGCTAACTTTCAGCCCCGCCGGGTCATCGCCCTCGATTGGGTAGGTTTTGGGTTGACCGACAAACCTGCTACTACTTATTCGCTGGACTACTTTGCCCACTTCCTGAAAGATTTTGCGGATAGACTTGGTCTCCAGCAGTTTGACTTAGGCGGTCACTCGATGGGGGGTAAGCATAATCTGGCTTTCGCCATTCTCTATCCGCAATACGTCCGAAAACTCGTGCTATCGGCAACCGACGGCTTTATCCAAGACCCTAAGTGGATTACCCAAACTACTAACTGGTATTTCAGGCCATTGGCTTACCTTAGCACGGTGGCATTGGCGCAGCCTTCGGTTATTCGGGCCAGCCTGAAGCCCGTCTTTTTTGATCCGAAATTTTTACCCGACGATGAACAGATCAACGAAGCCGCTTTAGCCCTACATCTCCCCGCTTATCGGGCCTCTTTACGGGCGCTCAACCGGGATTATGCCCGTCTTAGCATGAGACAAACTGGCCTTATTAATCGGGTGAGCGAGATTAAAGTTCCGGTTCAAGTTTTTTGGGGATTGCAGGATCACGTTTTGGAGGTCAGTAATGCCGAGGTTGCCAAACAATACTTGCCCCACGCCGAATTTCATCTCTTCGATAACTGTGGACACTGCCCCCACATTGAGCGGAGTGAGGAATTTAATCGGTTGGTGCTGGAATTTCTGGAGAAATAGCTAAGAGCTTTGGGTAAGGGTTAGGCCAAATAAGGTCTCTACATTTTTGCCAGTCTGTTCAAGCACTTCTTCATAAGCTAGGTTTTTTAGCTCGGCAATCTTTTGGGCAACAAGTCGGACGTGGGCAGGTTCGTTGCGACGACCGCGAAAGGGATGTGGGGTGAGGAAAGGAGAATCGGTCTCCACCAACAGTCGGTCAAGGGGAACCTGCCGGGCAACTTCATGGCGGTCAGTGGCTTTAGCAAAAGTGACCGGGCCAGCCAAAGAGATATAGACCTGCGAACCAAGCGCGAGGCACTGCTCCGCCTCCGCTAAAGTGCCACTAAAGCAGTGCATCATAATTGGCATTTGGCGAGCGTCTTCTTGTAGCACCGCGATCAAATCAGGCATCGCCTCGCGGCAGTGGATCACCAGTGGCAAATTGGTTTGGCGAGCCAAGGCGATATGCTTAATAAAATAGCGGCGTTGGGTCTCTGGTGGTACATTCTTCCAATAATAGTCCAGTCCGGTTTCGCCTATGCCCACGACTAGACCGGGGTGAGCTAGAATTAATTCTTCCAATTGCACCATTACCGCTTCAGGATCAGCCACCTGCAAAATATCGTTGGGATGAAGTCCAAAGGAGAGGTAGATATAGCCGGGATATTGGGCCGCAAGTTCCAACGAACTCTGCCACCGAGCCGGATCAATCCCTACATTAATAATACCGCTGACTCCCTCGTCTTTGGCTCGCTGAATCGTCTCGTCTCGGTCAGCGGCATACTGTTTCAGATCTAAATGGGCGTGTGCATCTACAAGCATAAGTCCTCAATCCCTCCTACTCATCGGGATTGGAAATCCCTCCTACTCATCGGGGTTGGAAATCCCTCCTACTCATCGGGATTGGAAATCCCTCCTACTCATCGGGATTG
>JACAUC010000032.1 GCA_013390945.1 Candidatus Chloroheliaceae bacterium | reverse complement strand
TTTGCAAGTTCCTAAGCGATCTCCCTAGTTCCACAATCTTTGTGGACTGTAAGGATAAAGACTATGCCAACCAGCGCGTTTAGTGACAAAGTCTATGAAATTGTAAAGATGATTCCACGTGGTAAGGTAATGACCTACGGACAAGTTGCCCTATTGCTTGGGCTACCACGCGCGGCCCGAGCGGTAGGTTGGACACTTCATTGGGTAGTAGACGACGGCAGGATACCTTGTCAACGGGTGGTCAATCGCTACGGTGGTTTGGCGGCAGGTTATGGCTGGGGTGGTCAGGAGACCCACCGGGCCGACTTGGAGGCCGAGGGCATCGAAGTGCGGCCTGATATGACGGTTGACCTCGAACGCTACCAATGGTGGCCCTCGGCGGCAGACCTTGCGGCTTTGCAATTGCCACCCGAAGTGTTGGAAGAACTAAACCAAAAACTTGAATTTAGCCGCGAACAGCTTTCCCGCTCCAAAGCTACTTTGCGAGGGCGAGTCAAGCGTAAGCAAACCGAGATAAATCCTTGATTTATTTCCTAACCATTTATAATTAATTTGATCTGTTGATAGATCAGAGAAATAAGAACAAAGTTTTTACTTACTTTCCTGCGCTACACTCCTCTGTTCTTTGGTTTAGGGCTGTTGCAAAGTCGGAGAGCTATCCAATCTGGCAAGAGTAGTGGTATGTGAAAATCAACTGGCGGAGCAGCATCCTACAATCTTGGCCTAAGAGAAAGCTGATAGGTAGGCTAAAATAGTTTTCCATAACCACCACATTCTAGTCGGAAGGCCAAAATCTTGTAGGATGCTGCGCCAACTGGTTGCCGTCAGTTGACCTTGACATACCTCTGGTCTTGTCAAATCACGACTTTGCAACAGCCTTATTCTTTGGTTCTAAAATCTTGACTAAGATCAATAGTAATGTTAAGCTGTACATTACAGCCTTATGTAAATTATGTAAATTAGGTATCATCTCAATATTTCTGGGTAGGGGTGTATTGCATACGCCCAATGTGAAACCAGTTTACGGCGGGCCTACGGCGGGTTTATTCAATAAACCCCTACCTATTGAAAAGATACTAAATTAGGAAGGTTAAAAGGATTGTAAATACACTATTATGTACCTGAATTTTGAGCAAATCAGTGATTCTGTAGCAAAACTAGACCCCATACATCCTTTTTTTGGTATTTCTTTTCTAGCTTTTAAACAGCTTGGATTACCTATAGGGGAATTAGAAACTGTTGATATAGCTAATCAAGAAACTTCTCTCTTAGATATTTATTATAATCCTTTACCTGATAGTGATTTCTACTATGTTCCTTTGCGTTCAATTGGACCTAAAAAAAGATGGGTATTAAAAAGAAAATATTCTGATAGTGATCTTCAAAAAACAAGAACTACAACTTTCTCAAATGCCTTCAAACGTGGTAATAAAAGTGAATGGGCATGGACTTCTGATTATATTTCAAAATTAGCACGACTTCAGAAGGGTTTAAAGGTTCCAGCCTTTCATTTGGCGGTGTGGATGTTTCGAGAGCGAGATTGGAAGCCGCAAACAACCGCAGAAGAGATTGTAACGGCATTTTTTGACACATTTAAAATTTCTGAAGAGGAAAAAGCTGAGCTTTTCAATCTGGATATAAAAAATAATGTCTTATTTGAACCAAATCTACTTGTAGATACACCAATTTCTTGGCGCAGCCTAAGAGAAATAATAGGTTTTCCAGATGATGTACAGCCAGATATTGGTGGTGGCATAGAAATGCTAAAATTAACTAATGTTGGGCCAGTAAAGCAAATGCAAATAGATTTTGGTGATCGGCTGAATATTATTACTGGTGATAATGGACTAGGTAAAACATTTCTGCTTGATTGCGTATGGTGGGCCTTAAGTGGAACGTGGGCCGATCCAGCAGAACCAGCACAACCTAGGAGTGGGATTCAGAAGCCAACTATAGAGTTCAAAATTACTGGAGGGCCAAATAAACCTTCAAGGGTAGAGTTTAATAAAACCCCCAGCTATAGTTGGAGTTCTCTTAAAGAAAAAACTCGGCCCGTTTTACCTGGTATAGTTATTTATGTTCGTGTAGATGGTTCTTGTACCATTTGGGATCCTGCAAAGCAATATTGGTCAAAAGAACTTGATCAGTCACAAGGTGTGCAAACTCAAGATGCTATTAGATTTAGCCAGAATGATATTTGGAACGGCCTATCCTCAAATTCAAATATGGGCAATAAAATATGTAATGGCTTGGTTAATGATTGGGTAGTTTGGCAATATAGACAATCAACGGGAACATTTGAAATTTTCAAAGAGGTTCTTCGTAAAATGTCACCTCATCCTAATGAAGTAATTTTAGAACCTGGTGAACCTACAAAGATTTATCGCGATGATAGAGATATACCTACTTTAAAGTTACCTTATGGGGAAGTTCCAGTAATACTCCTATCTGCTGGTATGAAGCGTATTATAAGCATAGCCTATTTATTGGTGTGGGCTTGGGAGTCACACAAAACGGCTTCAAGTCATATTGGAAGAGACCCTGAATCGAAAATAGTATTGATTGTGGATGAAATGGAAGCTCATTTACATCCGCGCTGGCAACGGGTTATTGTACCAGCTATCTTGGATGTAATTTCTCTTTTGGAAAGAAACTTACAAGTACAATTAATCGCAGCAACTCATTCTCCTTTAGTGATGGCTTCCATTGAAGCTGGTTTTCACGTGGACATAGATAAACTGCTGACACTTGATTTTGTTGATCGGGAATTGAAAATCGAAGAATTAAACTATAGTAAGCATGGGTCTGCTGACTCTTGGCTTACATCAGATGCCTTCGACTTGGTTCGGGCTTATGGAGTTGAGGCTGAAAGAGCATTGATAGATGCTAAAAACCTACAACTAGAGGATAACCCGAATCATGAACAAGTTCGTGAGGTAAATTCACGTCTAATTAAGTACTTGCCAGATATTGATCCTTTTTGGTCGCGCTGGAAATATTTTGCAGAACAAAACGGTGTAAGTTATGATACCAATCAAACCCCAACCTGAACCAACTCATTTTAACAAAAAAGTTCGTCTAAAAGGGCAGAAATATTTAAGCAAAATGGGTAGCTCTACCATAGATGCCGCAGCTTGGAAAAGTCATAGTTATTGGAGAGATATTTTACCTGATTTACACGAGGCTTATAGCAGTATTTGTGCGTATTGCGCTCCTTGGATCTCACCAGGAACAGGAGATTCAACTGTCGAACACTCATACCAAAATCAACCAACCGTAACCTTGCTTATGAGTGGAGTAATTATCGACTCGTTTGTGGTACTTTGAATGGGAGAAAAAGTGATCGTTCAATTTTAGATCCTTTTACCATTCAAGAAGGTTGGTTTATCTTGGATTTTCCTTCCCTTATGATAAAACCAAACCCTACTCTTACTCTACAAGAAAAGGCTCTAGTTCGTAACACTCTAGACATTCTTCAGCTTAATGAAGATGAAAGCTTTGTTAAGCTTAGGCATAAATGGCTTATGGATTATTGCGGAGGTTCAACAACCTATGAATGTTTCAAGAAACATGCCCCTTTTACCGCCTATGAGTTAGAACGTCAGGGTAAGCTACAAAACATAAAAAAAATAATGTCTCTTGACTAGTGATTGAACTGATAAACTATATATCTTCAGATTAGGTCTTGGAAACTTGCGACTCTAGTCAAGCACAAAAACTGCCAAAAGATTCCAAAAACACACCAGAAGATATATAGCACAACACTTTAGCTTGTAGTGTGGTCTTTCTTACTCTACTATAACACCAACTACTTCTTGGCGGAAGATCATCTCACCGTCCTGACTATCTACGATGATATGGGAGCCGTCGCTAAATTCGCCTTCTAGGAGGGCGAGGGCCAGTGCATCTAGGATTAGGTGTTGGATGGCTCGCTTGAGTGGACGCGCCCCATAGACTGGATCATAGCCTTCGTTGGTCAGGAGTTCTAGTGCTTCTGGTGTTAGCTCTATTGTAATATGGCGTTCCTCTAGCCGTTGCCGTATGCGGGCCAGTTGTATATCTACGATCCGGGCGATATGTTCGCGACCTAAAGAATGGAAGATGATAATCTCATCTATCCGGTTCAAGAATTCAGGCCGAAACTGTTCGCGTAAGGCACTCATTACCCCCTTACGCGCCTCTTTGTAGAATTGGTCATTTCCCTCCAATTCATTCAAGAAGCGGCTACCGAGATTGGAGGTCATAATTACGACTGTATTTTTGAAATCAACCGTGCGGCCTTGGCTATCGGTCAATCGGCCATCATCCAACAATTGCAGTAGCACATTAAAGACATCGGGATGGGCCTTTTCGATTTCGTCAAAGAGTACCACCGCGTATGGTCGTCTCCGTACCGTCTCGGTTAGTTGCCCACCTTCGTCGTAGCCAACATATCCCGGCGGTGCGCCGATCAAGCGGCTGACGCTGTGCTTCTCCATATATTCGCTCATATCAATCCGTACTAGTGCCTGCTCGTCGTCAAACAAGAACTCGGCTAAGGCGCGGGCGAGTTCGGTTTTACCTACGCCGGTCGGCCCCAAGAAGATGAACGAACCTAACGGGCGATTTGGGTCTTGCAAGCCAGTACGAGAACGCCGGACGGCATTGGCAACTGCCTTGATTGCATCTTCCTGTCCGATTACCCTATCGCCTAGTCGCACCTCCATCTTTATCAGCTTTTGCACTTCGCCTTCCTGCATTCGACTGACCGGAATCCCTGTCCAGCGGCTTACAATCTCCGCGATCAGATCACTATCCACCTGCTCGTTAAGTAGCCGTCCGCTTTCTTGGGCTTCGCTCTCCTCCTCTTTTAATTGGGCCTCCAGTTGGGTTAGTTTGCCATAGCGTAACTCGCTGGCCCTCTGGTAATCTTGGTTTCGTAGCGCATCTTCAATCTCGTACTGGACTTGCTCCACCTCTTCTTTTAGGTTGCGTAACCGATTGATGGATTGTTTCTCTACTTCCCATCGGGCGGTCAACTGATTGTTCTTCTCTTTTAGGTTGACCAATTCCTGTTCGATTTTGTCCAACCGTTCCCGACTGGCTGCGTCTTTCTCCTTTTTCAGTGCCTCGCGTTCGATTTCAAGCTGACCGATGCGTCGCCGCACCTCGTCCAATTCTACTGGCAGGCTATCAATCTCAGTGCGTAGTTTAGCTGCCGCCTCGTCAATTAGGTCAATGGCCTTGTCGGGTAGGAAGCGGTCGGTGATGTAGCGGTTGGAGAGTACCGCCGCTGCCACCAGAGCCGAGTCGGTGAAATTTACGCCATGGTGAACTTCATAGCGTTGCCGCAAACCACGCAAAATCGAAATCGTATCCTCGACGCTGGGTTCGCCCACTATCACTGGTTGGAAACGTCGCTCCAAAGCGGCATCTTTCTCAATATGCTTGCGGTATTCGTCCAGCGTAGTTGCGCCAATCATATGTAACTCGCCACGTGCCAACATCGGCTTTAGCATTTGGCTGGCATCCATTGCCCCTTCTGCTGCTCCCGCTCCGACAACGGTATGCAATTCGTCAATAAAAAGTATGATCCGCCCTTGCGCCGCCTCTACCTCCTTCAGGGTAGCTTTTAGCCGTTCTTCGAACTCACCCCGATATTTGGCCCCGGCTACCATTGCCGCCAGATCCAGTGCAATAATCTTTTTGTTTTTTAAGCCTTCTGGCACATCGCCACGTATGATCCGGTTTGCCAGCCCTTCGACAATAGCCGTTTTACCTACGCCCGGCTCACCGATCAAGACCGGGTTATTTTTAGTGCGGCGCGAAATTACCTGCACTGTCCGCCGAATCTCTTCATCACGCCCGATTACCGGGTCAAGCTTGCCTTGACGGGCCAGTTCGGTCAGATCGCGGCCATATTTTTCCAAGACCTGATATTTGCCTTCGGGGTTCTTATCGGTTACGCGCTGCGCTCCCCGGATGGCACTCAATACATTCAAGACTACATCTTTGCTAATTCCGGCCTCGCGCAAAAGTTTTCCGGCTTCGCTTTTATCTTCCGCTAAGGCCAATATAAAATGTTCGGCGCTGGTATATTCATCTTTCATTGCCGCCGCTTCCTCTTCGGCAGCATTGACTACCTTGACTAGGGCCGGGCCAAACCTGATTTCGGTAGTCAAGCCATACATACGGGATTTAGCATCCAACGCGGCATCTACCCGACTTCGCAAGCGACCCGGTGCAAAGCCTAATTTTGCTACAATCTGGGGTGCAATACCGTCGGGTTGGTCTAAAAGTGCCAGTAACAAATGTTCTGGCTCCATCTGGGAATGGTGACGCTTTTCGGTCTCGTTTTTAGCTCCCTGAAGTGCCTCCTGCGCCTTTGCGGTCAGTTTATTATATTCCATAAAGCCTTGCCTCCTATTTTAACGCGCTTTTAAATGGCGCTTACTTTAATGAGTAGATTAATCAATTGCTTTCTTATTATAGATTGATTTAAGTTCCATTTGAATACATTAAAGAAGTCAGCCGTAAAATATCTCGTTCTAAGATACTCTACGGTCTGTTACATTAGAAGTTTATGAGAAAGGTGTTAGAGCAATGTTAGAATTGGTTTATAAGGCTTGCTTTCTTGCCCGCGTGATGTTTTTCACTTGGGTAATCATTTGCTCAAACTCGGCGATAGTCAAGGATTCTGGGCCTTCGGCTAAAGCCTGATCGGGGTGCGGATGAACCTCGATGATGAGGCCATCTGCGCCTGCGGCTATCGCTGCCAAGCCCATCGGTGGCACCAGAAAACCCTTGCCCGTTGCTTGGCTGGGATTGACTACTATTGGCAGGTGGCTCAGCTTTTTAACCAGTGGGATAACCGCTAGGTCGAGTACGGCGCGAGTCGAAGGATCAAAACTGCGAATACCGCCTTCACACAAAATTACCGCTTTGTTGCCCGTATTGAGTGCATATTCCGCCGCTAATAGCCACTCCTCGATAGTGGCTGAATTACCTCGCTGGATCATTACCGGGCGCATCGTTCGACCCACTTCTTCCAATAGATTAAAGTTTTGCATATTATGGGGGCCAATCAGAATAATATCGGCATATGTAGTGGCTAACTCGATTTCCTCGGTTGAATGTACTTCGGTTAAGATGGGCATCGCCAATTCTTCGCGCACTTTGGCTAACATCTTCAAGCCCTCCAGACCCAACCCGCGAAAGGCATAGGGTGAGGCGCGAGGTTTGAAAACATCGCCTTTTAAAATGTGACCACCTGCTTCTTTAGCGGCTCGCGCCACCGCCACCAGTTGCTCCTCACTTTCGACCGCTCCCGGCCCGACAATCACTACCACTTCTGAGCCGCCAATGGTTAGGCCACCATTCAATTCCACCACCGTTGCCACTGGATTAAATTCGCGGCTGGCTAATTTATATTTTTTAGAGACAGGAATAATCGAATCCACTTCGGCAGCCGAGGCCAGCATTTCGGCCAATTCTGCCTTGAAGGAAGTTCCTATCACGCCTATTATTGTCCGTTCGGTACCCCGGATAATATTGGTGTTTAGGCCGAGCTGCACAATCCGCTCTACTACCTCATCCACTGCTTTATCGGAAGCACCTGCTTGCATTACAACGATCATGCTGCTCTTCTCCTTTAAATATGGTAAAAAGATTCCAGCCTTTTTATAGAAATAGAAAATACTGCACAAGTATAATGGACTTTGAGGTTTTTTACAAAATGAGGTGCAACAAAGTAGGAACAAGGGGTTGCTGCCAGTTGGCATCTAGGTTACACAAGTTTCAATATTCTTATCCCTTGGGGAAAGGTCGGGGTAGGGCCGGATTTGCTCCCTTAATTGATTTTCCACTACCCCGATTTTATCGGAAAGGCCGGATTCGTTGGAAGCCGGGTAACCTAGGTTCCGATGGGTAAATTTAGTTACTCTGCCTTTTCCCCAGGCCATGCACCAAGAGTAACCTGCTGGATCGCTTCAATTGCTACCAAACGGGCATCGAACAAAGGCCCATCTTTGCGGATAATGGACTCGCTGTCTTTGACCAGTTTCTCGATAAAGAACTTACCACTGAGTTCTTCCGTATGGTCCGGCCCGATAGCCTCCCAAATTTTGTAGCGATTGCCGTCACCGCCTACGTGTGTACCCCTGAACGCAAATCTCTCTCGGTTTTCTAGTTCTGACAAGACTCTTTCTCCTTTTCTTCTTCTCTTTTTGATTAGATTAGCGTGGCTGGGTAACTGCTCTCATCCTCCCCGGCAATAATATACCGGATAAAACCCTTCAATCCTATTGGATGTGAAAAAGGTTTCTATTGTCCCTATTTTAACAAAGATGAAGCCAATTGGCGAATTTTTAAAGGCTCTTGTGCAATCTGTTGAGTGGAGGTTAAGGGAAGATTACCGGACGAAACCCAAATTATGCAGCTTCCTACACACTGGCCCTTTTTTTCAAGTTGGACAAAAGGAATTTTATTTTAGGCTTAACAAGATTCTAAAAAGGTTCGTCTCTTATTGGCAGTTCCTATTGCCTACTTGCAGGTGGGCCGCTTTGAGCAGATTGTCAAAGAGGGCGACGGTGGTGGTAGGTCCAGTACCGCCGGGGGTGGGGGTGACGGCGCGAGCCACGCGGCTTACACTTTCAAAATCCAAATCTCCCACCATCTTCTCCCCGATGTAGTTTACCCCAAAATCCACCGCGACTATGTTTGGGTGGAGCAAATCGCCATTAACTAGATTGGGTACACCGGCGGCGGTAAAGATGAAATCGGCTTCTGCGGCCAACCGCCGGATTACTTCCGGGGGCGTGGGGCGTTGGATTATCAACAGGGCTGCGCCTGCCGTAAGTAAGAGCGAACTGAGCGAACGGCCTACCGTTACGCCCCAACCGATTTGGAGGCAGGTTTTGCCTTTGACCGAGAAGCCGTAATGTTCCAATAGACGCATCGCGCCCTGTGGGGTAGCAGGTACAAAAGTATCCAAATTGCTCATCAGCCGACCGAGGGAGAGCGGGTGGTAGCCATCTACATCTTTGCGCGGATCGAGTGGGTCAGCCACATCTTCCAAAGAGAGGTGAGGTGGTAGCGGCCATTGGGGGAGAATACCATGAATCTGGTGATCCTCATTCAAGCGATGAATCTCTTCGGCCAGTTGGCCCCGACTGGTATTGGCGGGTAATACAATTTGGCGACCGGAGCAGCCTAAGTCGTGGGCATTTTTTACCAATACGCGCGTATATTCAATTGAGGCCGGATCATCCCCAACCAACAATACTGCTAAGCCGGGTTTTAGACCATAGGTAGATTTAAATTCGGTGGCTTCAGCTTTAATACGGGCGCGTCCTTCTTTGGCAAAGGTGCGTCCCTCCATAATCAATGCCCCACCCTCTGGTGAGCTTTTTAGGTTCGACACTTCTAACTCCCCTATAACTGCAATTAAACGTAGTTACCAAATAATTGGTTAATCAACTTAAAAACAATGGTAAAGAGTAAATTAAGTAAATCGGCCACATAGAGAAATGGCCCCCACCGCCAGACCGTATCCCCAAACATTAAAATTAGTACTACGCCTAGACAAAGCGTTGTGCCATAGGGGATAAAATCCCGCCGCTTTTTGCGGCGCACTAACAGGTAGGCTAGGGCCACAAAACCGCCCAATATCGCTCCCATAAAGAGAGCCGAGGCTGTTCGCGGAAAGCCTAACACCAATCCGATCATTATCGCTAATAGGACATCGCCATAGCCTAAAGCCCGGATGCGATAAATCGCGAGAGCCAGCCAATAAATCAAATAAAAGACTACGCCCCCAAAAGCGGCCCCCAGCAAAGAGCTACCCAGTCCATCCGGCATCAGGTTATCAGGATGTGAGCCTGTGACTAATGAGGCTACGATTGCCACTAGGCCAGTTAGGTAGAGCATCACCGGAAAGATTAGACGGTGCTTCCAATCAATCACTCCGATTGTAATCAAAACACTGATATAAAAAATATTGAAACCATAGGTAATTGGCTGCTTCTCATAGAGCGACCAAGTCAGGGCAAAAGAGAGTGCCATTGCTGTTTCAAGCAAAGGAAAGCGTAGAGGGAGCCGTTTTTTACAGTAGCGACAAACCCCACGCTGGGAGAGATAACCGAAAATGGGTAAAGTATCATACCAGCGTAACCGCTCACCAGAACGGACGCAATGTAATGGGCCGAAGAGAGGTTTGTCCAAGTTTTTGCTGGGGAGGCGCTGGGCTACAATATTTGCCACCCAGCCAACCCATAGCCCCACGAAAACTACTAACAGATAGGGTATTACTACCACGAAGTTTTTAAATCCTACTTTGCGCTGAGCGCGGTCCTCGCCGCTTCTAACATTAATTCGCGGGGTGCAGGCAAGCCTGTCCAGAGTTCAAAGCTATGGGCACCTTGGTAGACCAGCATCGTTAAGCCATCCAGCGTTTGTGCTTCGGCGGCTTCGGCCATTGCTAGAAAAGGAGTCTTCCCATAAAAGAGATCGAAAAAGATAGTACGTTGTTCCCGGTTACGTCCAGATAAAGCTACAGCCTTGATTGGGAAGACTTCATCTGGCGCAGTGATTGCTTGCGAGGTAGCGTTGACCACGAGGGTGCGTGGATTGCGATTAAACGGCCAAGCGGCAGGGTCAAGATGTGCGCCATAGATATTGCACGTAGGGAAGCGTAACGCCATCTCTTCTCCCAAGTCGGCGGCTTTTTCAAACGTTCGGTTGACGATGGCGATTTCGTTTGCTCCTGCCGAGGCCAGAGCATAAACCACTGCTCTAGCGGCTCCACCTGCGCCGATTACCATAGTACGTTGGCGGAGCGGGTCATAATTTTCAGCTTTTAGAGCTTCCATGAATCCGGCGATGTCGGTGTTATGGCCTGCCAATTGGCCTTCATGAAAGAAAAGAGTATTAGCCGCGCCTGTGCCTGCTGCCTCGTCACTCAGTATATCAAGATAGGAGAGTGCCGCTTGCTTGTGCGGTAGCGTAAGGTTTAAGCCTAGAAACCCTTCATTTCGTACCTGTTCGAGGAAGTTGGGTAAGTCGGCTGGAGCGACTTCCCATTTCTCGTAACGATGCGGCAGCTTGTGATATTCAAAAGCCACATTTTGAAATGACGGTGATAGAGAATGGGCTATCGGGTAACCGATGACTCCTACCGAACGGGGTTTACCGTCGGCCTGATAGAGCCGTGAATTTTGTTCCTGAGGCTGGGACATAAGGACTAACCCCCCTGGTATTTTTTAATATTGGCTTGATGTTCCTCAAAAGTTTTGGCGAAAGCATGACTCCTGTCGCGGTCGCCAGTTGCTACAAAATAAAGATAGTCGGTACTGAACGGCTCGGTTGCCGCTTGGAGCGCAGCCAGCCCCGGATTACAAATTGGCCCCGGTGGCAACCCGTTCACCTTGTAGGTGTTGTAGGGCGAGTCAATGAGTAGATCCTCTTTACTCGGCACTTGCCACCACTTACTGAAACTGGAATCCTTCTGTGCGTCGCGGGTATCGCGCGCCCATTGAACTGTTGGATCGGTTTGGAGCGGCATATTTTTAACCAGCCGATTATAGAAGACGCTGGCAATAACCGGACGCTCATCCTCCTTAGCGGCCTCGCGCTCCACAATCGAAGCCACCGTAACCACTTTGTAGATCCCTGGCCCGTCACGGGCCTTTTGGCGAAGGGTAGCGTTGTACTGATCTCCGAACCGGGTCAGCATCATCTCCACAATTTGTTTTTCGTCAAAACTGGCCGGGATCTTGTAAGTGTCAGGGAAGAGGAACCCCTCTACTGAGGCACCAGGTGGCTTGTCGTTGAGAAAACCAAATTGCCAATCTTCTTGAGTTACGGCGGCAATAAATTTATTTTTATCCCAGCCTTTTTGGGCATAAGTATTAGCAATTTGTTCCAGCCGTAGCCCTTCAATAATGGTTACATCCCGATTATTCAGGCGAGCCTTACTCAAGCCCTCCAAAACTTCGTCTACGGTCATATTGCGCCGTAGCGAGAAGTCGCCTGCCTGTACCTTTTGTTCGGCATTAAGCATCCTAGCCCGTACCCGAAAGATAAAAGTATTGCGGATTAAATCCTTTTTCTGTAGATTATCCGCAATCGTGGAAAAACTTTCACCCGCATTTATCCGAAAGGGTACAATATCTTCTTTAACACTTGGCCTTGCCCCTAGCTCAAAAAAGAAATAGATACCCACCCCGACGATGACTACTATGCTCACCATCACTAGCCCAAAAAGGACTTTGAGTATATTTCCCACCGTACTTGACATCATTTGCACACCGGGCTGCTCCTTTTTGCCAGTTGTCCGTTTTTCCACGATGGATCTGGTAAAAATATATGCGTCCAAAATATCTTGACCCATTGTAACAAAGGCACTTCAAAAGGGCAAGCCGTGAAATTTTATCTTCTCCATTCGGGGTAGGGGCGTATTGCATACGCCCTCCAAATATCTTGCCCACGTTTTGAGTTAGCTCAAAGGTTTTGCCCCCACTCCCTTCGCCAATGAAATTCTGAATATGAATAACTCGCTTCGATTCAAGGCTAGGCTCATACCCAAGTAGTACCAAAGCCCGTCCGTCTGGCGACCAAGCTAGGCTATTAGATGCCCCGCCAATGAAATTTTGCCCTTCCAGAGGGCTATGATAGCTAGGCACACTCAAAAAGATTAGACTGGTGCCTCCCACCGTGATAGTACGACCGTCCGGGGAGATACGAATCGCACCATAATAACGAAAACCGTCAGGACTATAGCGGTTGTCAACTTTAGGTTTGAGCAGTACTGCTCCGCTACCAGCTTTATCCGGGTCGCCAAAGTAAAGCTGGAAATTGTCATAATTAGTGCTGGCTTGCCAAACGGCAGAGTTACCATCCGGGGTCCAGTCGTAGGCACCTGCTACCAGTCCTTGACTGGTCTTAATGTCTGGGCTGAGCGTTTTATCCGCCACATTGCAGAGATAATCCGTACCAGGCCCGTTCTTAGGGCTAAAGGTGAACCACACGTTCATCACAATAAAGCGTCCCAGTGAGGATCAGCGCACCAAATGTAACCCAACATGATCCGTGATGCTGCAAAGTTCTTGGCGATCCGAGCCATCCAGTTTAACGGTGGTAATTATTAAGAGTAGCACCGAAAAATATTTGGTATTCTTCATGGTTATTCCTTTACGAGGTGGTCGAGTAATTCGATTTCGGAAAGCTATTTCCAAAGGCGGTTATTTGTTTTTCACACCTTCAGACCGCCTTACATTGGTAATAACCGCCGTTGTTTGCTGACCTTGCGAAAGATTATCAAGTACATTGGGAATGGCTTGCAGTCGCTTGTTGGCCTCACGTAACCAGCGTGAAAAGACGCGAATGACTTCAACCGCCAATTCGGGGCGTTCTCGCAGGATACGTTTAAACTCGTCCGCGCTAAGGGTTAAGAGGCGCACTGGCGCACCGTAGGCTCGTAGGGTAGCCGTGCGGGGAATATCATCTAGGATTGCCATCTCACCTAGCGACTCACCTTCGCCCATGACTGCCACGGTCTTGGCCTCGCCTCCGCCATAGCCAATTAAGACCTGTACCCGGCCTGAAACCACGATATAAAGCTCATCACCAGCATCCCCTTCATAGCAGATAATTTCGTTGGGTGAGAAGAGTCGTTCTCGACTGACCAGTGCCACTCGCCGTAAATCTTCAGGGCTGAGATTGGTAAACATTGGCACTTTTTGCAAGAAGAGAATACGTGACATAGTGGAAAGAGTACCTAAAGTTTGCATATCTTTCTCCGAAAGGCTTTTTTCTAACATCTGGTTTAGTTCGTGATCGTCGCGGGGCCATTCAAAGCGTTGTTGGGCTTCCATGGCCGCTTCTTCTACCCAAGGGTCATGCTCGGCATCCTCTAACTCAGTCGTCAAGACTTGTTCGACTAGTGGAGCAAGTCGGCGTACATCAAACATCGCCACCGCGTGTAACACACAAGCTCGTAACCACTGATCTCCTTCCATCCAGATTTCTATTAGGATTTCAGAAAGGGATTTACCATCTGGATCGGCTACTTCCTCTTCGTGCGTTTCAAGCAGGGCCACAAGATCGGGCGTAAGGCGAGGGTCTCCTAAATTATCGAGGGTCTCAATCGCATCGGCTCGCATCCGAGCCGCATTACGACCCTGCTCTTGCAAGCCGCTGGCTACCAAGCTGATTGCCTCCACGTTACCCAGCAAACCGATGACGTTGACGGCCCTCAGAATGGCGGCATCGTAGCGCTCCTTTAGGGAGCGGTTGAGCAGTAGCAGGTTTTCAGGGTCGCGGCGGGTACGACGCGCTAGTATCAAGGGGTCTTCGGGCAAGACTTGGGGCAGGTTTAGCCCTTTAAGGTCTTTAAGATAGACTTTCAACCGTCGGGCCAGTCCAAGTTGCTTTCTACCAAAAGAGAGCAAACGGTCTTCATCTTGAAGTGATAAGTGGAAGTTGGACCCTAGTTGTTGTTTCAGTTGGTGTTCCACTCCAGCGGCACCTAATAACCGCTCTCTTTGGTTAGCCCAGCGTTGAGCAGTAACCTCTTGTTGCTCATAAACTTTAGCCAGTGAAAGGGCTTGGAGGGCGGCGGCTTGCCCTCTTGAATTGGAGGTGCTGAAGAGGTATTGTAAGACGATTTGGCCGCCTTGCGCCCCCAACAACGCCAACGATTTAGCCGCTTCCTCGCGTACCCCCGGATTATCATCTTCGCAGGCGATTAGTAAAGCATTAACGGCGCGTCGCCCGGCTAATTGGCCCAAGGCGGCGGCGGCTTGGCGGCGTACCAGTGGGTCGGCATCATCCAGCATCTCAATCAATTCGCGCACTAAAACTTGATCGCCTATTAAGCCATAGGCGGCGGCGGCTTCACGACGCTGGGTGGCATCACTGGAGTGACCCATCTCCCACAGCACCCAAAGTGCTTCGCCTTTGCGTCCAAAAAGGGCCATTGTCACCGCTGCTTCACGCTTGACCACTGGATTACTATCTATCAGAGCTTTGCGTAAGTAAAGAAAGGCATTATTATCGAGTTGCTTGCTCTTGAAGTGGCTCTTCACTTGCCGTAACGCGGCGGCGGCTTCGGCTCGCACACTTGGATCCCAATCGGTTATCGCTTCGACGATAGCATTTAACGAGGTGTTAATATCGAGATCTTTGAGTGCAACAATGGCCGTCCGGCGAACTTCCGCCGAGGAGTCGGTTAGGAGAACTTGTAATAATGGCCTTACGCCAATTTGTGAGCCTATTTTACCCAACAATTCGGCTGAAAGGCGGCGTGTTCCTTCACTTGGATCTTTGAGGCCATTGATGGCGATATGCAGTGGATCATCGCCTCTGTTAGTACTGGTTTCAGCATTGAAGCTGCTCTCATCCTCGCCACTATGAAAAAAATCTTGCTGTCCCTCTTTGAGTAATTGCACCAAAGTTGGGCGGTATTGAGTACGCATTTGCCAACTTATAGCCACATAGCTCAGCGATAGGAGCAGGCCCAAGATTAGCAGTAGTCCTAGGCCCAACAGGTTTGCCAGCATCAAAATCAAGCCTGCCATTACAATCCCGATTTGATTGCTTACCGCTTGGTTAAAAGCTCCCGCTACCTCACGGGTTTCGATGGGCATCAGGTTGTAGAGGGTCTGGGTGGCACTATTATTTAGGCCATCTTTGGTAATCATCTGAGCGTAGCGTGTACTCAGTATTGGAAGAAAACCGTGATTAAAATTCAAAAGCACATAGCTGAATAAATCCACCAAGGGTAGCCCCAACAAGATATTACGGATGCCTAGACTGGCGAAGAGACGGTTTGCTAGGAAAAGACTGAGAAGAGCGGCAATTGCGGTGGCAGTACCGTTAACCATTCCTAGGAAAGCAGCCAGTCCTTCAGGATTGGCATTAAATTGTTCCTTGGCGGCTTTAAGGAAGAAGAGAAATAAGATCCAATAGAGAATACCCATTAGGCCACTGGCGATAGCCAGCAAGCGAATAATCCGGTAGTAGCGCACGAAAGTATAGCCGAGTTTGAGGCGGCTCCACATTCCTTCGGCTTCTTCGCGCGGTCTTTCGTTTTTGTGATGCTTAGCGACAATCACCTTCTGATTTTTGTCCACTTCGAGACGCAAGGCGTACATAGCAAGGAAAGCCACCAACACCAGCACTGCCCAAACGCTGATTAAATCCTCTGATCGGAAGATTCCGGTCAGAGGTAAAGTCAGAAAATTGCCACCAACTACACCGATGATGCCTACTGTATTAATAAGAGGAAAGAGTCGCTTGGATTGGCGGGTATCAAAGACCTCACGGGCCAGAAACCAGACCTGAAGCATTAGTAAATCAGGGATCAGATAGGTGAAAGGCCAGAGGATATAATAGAAAGCGGGGGACGGGTTGGCATTAAGGACAAAAATACCCCGCGCAATTACCAATATCAGAATAGTCAAAAGACTGGTAATGGTCAGCAAACGGGCGCGGTTCATTTTTACCAGCCAGACGTTATAAAGGCTAATGGCAAAGAAAGCCAAAATACCTTTACCGATCAAGAAGTAGGGTAAGGTGGTAAATAGTTCATTTTTGCTGAAGGCCAGCGCGTCTACGCCGTTGCCGCCAAGCCAGTACCCAGCTTCGGTTGCCATCATTGCAAAGCCCAACAAAAAAACCGCCCGACCTTCTCCGGCCTTAACTTTGAAAAAGGTGGCTAGTTGTTTGGTACCAGAAGCTGATTTAATGCCCGGTTTAATCGCCATACAGATTCGCTTGTGTCCGCTTTAATCCCCGAACCTGATTAAAAAATAAATTAGTTACTTTAAGTAGTTGATAAAGAAGCCCACCGAATTATAGCACATTCTTACCTACACCAAAATCAAGGTATCTTAAAATTCTAATCGTCTACCACCTCGTGGTTGATTACTGCTGAAACCTCAACGGCTGGTTGGTTTATTAAAGCGGATAACTGGCTTCGCAAGGCTCGCATACGCTCTTTTAATTTTGAGGGCATCTCGCCCATATAACGACCGCAGCTAACACAGAATAAGGCCAATTGCTCGGTTGGCCCTTCTTCGTAATCGTAAAGTGGCTCGGTTTGGAGATTAGTGCTGCCACAATTGGGGCAACGTGAGGCTAATTTCTCATCCATCTCTTTACCTCTCCTTTAACCTTAATTTACTTTGCCTTTGGCTTGACTCTTGGGTTACTACCTCTTAGGTAAGATGCCACCAAAAATTTAAGTTCCTACAAGTGTCTGACTAGATTTTAATGCTATCAAGCCCATCTTGTGCTATATTATACAGACTATCGAAAATAAAGCATAGTCTTTTACTGGGCAAATCTTGGATTAATAAGACCTTTGTAGTACGAGACGAAGGAGAATAAGAAGAAAATGGGTTTAATTGTTGGAACCGTCAAATTCTTGGTAGGAACTGTAGTAGGGGCGGTTACTGGTGCTACGATTGCTACTTTGATCGTGACTCGTGACCCAAATAGAACGCTGGCCCGACTACAAGGGGTATTGGCAGATGTTATAGCTGGCGGCAAAGAGGCTGCTGCCGAAGAAGAAGCGCGGATGGAAGCCCGTCGCGCTCAGCTTATTGGTCAAGCGGCAGAAGAACGTCGCTTGAAGGCGGCTGAAAAAAAAGCGGAAGAACGCGACCAAAAGAAAAAGAAATAGGTAATTTATGCCCACAGCGCAAAAACTCACTAAGGCCGAATTATCACGCCTCGGTAAATTACCCCGACGCTCTGATCTGGTAATTGAAGGTGGCAAACGTGATTTGGCACTTTACCTCCGTGAAAACAAACAGACTTTTCAACCTCAAGTCGCTCTTTGGGTAGAGGCAGGAAGCAGTTTTATTCGCTCTATGGAATTGATTGCTCCGTTTCAAACTAAGGATGGGGGTATTAGCGAGGCTCTTAATGCTCTCGTCCTTGCTTTTACCGGGCCTTTTATGGCAATACCTACTCCACCCTCCCACTCCCCAGCCAAAAGTAATGGTAGTAAAGATCTACCTACTTTGACCAAACCTCAAGCTAGTTTACCCGCCAAAGTGGTGGTTAACGATTTGGTTTTGGCCGAGGCTGCCCGTAAAATGCTTAGTCCTCTCCATATCCCTGTGGAATATTCCAATCTACAACCTGCCTTTGAGGAGGTTTTTGAGGTTTTAGCGGCTACGATGGGGGCGGATGAAAATGCCGGTCCACCGGAACCCTTCTCTTGGGAGATTGACCCCTTGCTCTTGCCTCCGCTCTACAAAGTAATCGCGGATTATTGCAGGGGTACGCCTTGGAAATATATGCCAGATGAACCACCTATTCTCCTAAAGCTAGGTGAAAATGGCCCCGAACCGGGAATTGAGACGTTCTATGCTTCGATTATGGGCGGTGGTGGTATCATTACGGGAGTTGCCTTCTATTATACGGTTGAAGGCTTTGAACGAACTGTCGAAAAAGGTTTGGCCCAAGCCGAAAATGATGAAGAGGTAGATGAGGCGATTGAGGTGCTGCGACGGTCGGGTGCCCCCATAGATGAGATTCCTCAACATCAACTACGTAAAATCGTGGCCGATTTGATTGACCAAGATGAGGAAGACGAAGACGAAGATGAGGACGACGAGGAGCTGGTCAAGGATTTGGAGGACAGCTTAGCCGTTTATCTTGAGCCAGTGGAAGAAGTTGACCCGACTTACCTCGAATGGTTACAGGAGCATAAGCTTAAATTTCCCTCGCGCCAGAGCGTTCCCACTTTTGTTAGGGTGGTACATGGTAGCGAACCCCGCCAGCCAAATGCCACTGAGGTAAAGGCTCTTACGCTTGCTGTCGAGGCACTAAATCTCTTCTTTGCCCGGTATCGCCGCACTTTGGAAGGACCCGTTCTGCCCGTCGGTGGTCTGATCTATCAGGCTCAGTTAGCCAGTGGGGTAACAGTGGAAGTGACTTTTCCTGCGCCCGACTATGAATGGCCTGATGATGAAGAAGACGATGAGGATGAGGACGAAGAAGAAGAGGAGCTGGAAGAACCTGATGTACCGCCTTCGCCTACCGCTCTGACTACCCTCTATCGCTTCCAAGTAAAATTAGATTGGTTGAAAACGGTCTGGCGACGCATTGAAATGCGCGGCGATCAGACTTTACATGATTTGCATAAGACTATCCAAGATGCCTTTGATTGGGATGACGATCACCTCTACGCCTTTTTCATGAGTGGTAAAGCTTGGGATAGTCAGACCGAATATGTTAGCCCTTATGCCGGCGAAGGGCGCAGTGCCAGTAAAATCCGCTTGGAAAACCTTAACCTTACTCCTAAGAAGAAATTTCTCTATATCTTCGATTTTGGAGATGAGTTACGCCCTCTGGTAACTCTGGAAGCCATCGTACCCGGTGGGGTAAAACCAAATGTAGACTATCCCATCATTACTGAGGCACATGGCGAAGCTCCTCCTCAATATGGCGATGAAGAAGATGATGATGAGGAGGAGTAGAGATAGCCAAGTTGCCCCTCTTTTTGAAGTAGGTAGCCCAGCCCGACCGGGTTGGGCTATGCAAAGAAGTGAGCCACCTTTACTGGAAGCTCTGGTATAATTTGTGAGGGCAACAAAGCCTGATCCTCAAAAACACCCTTAGAATGATAAGCCCCATCCTGCTCCAAGACTAGTACCTCAATGGTTTGTGAGGCTGGGTCAGCGATCCAATATTCTGGTACACCCGCCTCGGCATAAGCATCCTGTTTTTGGCGGCGGTCATAGCCTGCCGTACCGGGCGAAACAATCTCAACCACCAAATCGGGCGCACCCACGAATTTGCCAAACTCAATTCGCGCCTCGTTTGCCTTTAGCACTACCAATAAATCTGGCTGTACCACATTACCCGGCCCAAGCTCAACATCAAAGGGAGCCGTAAAGACTCGCCCTAATCCGCCCTGCTGTATCTGGACAAATAAATAATAGAGAAAATACGTAATCGCACTCTGGTGTTTAGCATTAGGGCTGGGTGACATATATAGCACTCCTTGAATGATTTCATAGCGTCTGCCATCCTCTGGTAAAGCGGCATAATCGGCATAAGTCCATTGCCCTTGCACAGGGCCAGCCACTTCCAAAGTTGGTGCTATCATCGGTAGCCTATGCGTTGTAATTGTCACAGAAAAACTCCTTATTAGCTCGGAAGCCACGTCCCTTTAAGGAAAATAATCGGGCGGAGCCGCTTCCGCTTCAATTTACCCTAAAACATTCGGCTCTGCTCAAAGATATAGCGGGCTTGCTCGAAAGTGTCGGCCTCGATGCAAAGTTTATCCTGTAATTCAATCCCAAACTTGCCATCGGCATATTGGCGAATTTCGCGCTCACTCAAGGTTTTGACGACTGTCAATTTTCCAGCGTAGACCCAACCGCTAATGTTGCGGCCCCAGACAAATATGTCTTTGGTGGGTGAGGCGGAGTTACCGACTAGATCGTTAGTGGGAGTGGCTCGTATAACCCGTTCAGTTGGCGGCTCACTTGGATCAGGCCAAGCGGCAGAAGTCGGGTCAAAACTTTGAGGCCCGTTATTATACTGATTTGGAACCGGGTTAGGAGTCATTGCCCCCCAATTACCTGCGGGGTTGCCTCCGGCGTTTTGGTTTGGATCATAGCCTGGCATCGGCTGATTATTGATTGGATAACCCGGACCATAGTTAATAGGGGGTGGGGGGGTCGGTGGGTAAATCTGTTGAATATTTCGGTAAGTAGGAGGATTGTTCAGGTAACGGTTATCTGGTGGTCGGAGGTTACGTCTGCGTGAGCGGTTCCGGTTTACCCCAACATATGTCATAACTCCTATAATAATCCATCCTATCAAATCAAGGGGTACACTGTGCATCATAGAAATATCCTCAAAAGCTAGGGGCTACCCACAAGAGCCGCCCCTCTTTGAAAGGTTGAAATTAATTAACCTTAGCCAACTCTTCTTCGGCGGCCTCTTCTTTCGGCTCAACTTTATGAAGTGTGGAGGGATCGGTTATTTTGTCGGTGAAGATAATGCCGTCGAGGTGGTCTATTTCATGTTGGAGACAACGGGAAGGCCAACCATCGGCTTTAATCCGAATCTCCTTGCCGTAAATATCTCGGCCTCGCACGGTCACTGCGAAGTAGCGTTTGACCTCCCCAAACCAGCCCGGTACGCTTAAACAGCCCTCTTCCCCAATCTGTTCGCCACTACCTTTAACCACCTCTGGGTTAACTACCACCGCGCTAAATTCTGGGCTACCCTCAAAAGCGAGGTCGGCTGGAATATGTATTACAATCAACCGTTTTAAGACACCTACTTGCGGCGCGGCCAAGCCAATGCCGTTAGAATCATCCATAGTCTCTAGCATATTTACTGCTAGTTCCCGTAAGGCTTTATCAAATTTTGTTATTTTTTGTGATTTAAGACGCAGACGGGGATTCTCGTCGGTCAATACTGTCAAAAGTGCCATTGCACCCTTCCCTCCCTGAGTAAACAAGTCTTTTATATATTGCGGTTTCGGTCTCCGCTCTTTCTATTATATACCTGTTTATACGTAGATAACACCTGAAAAGTCACAGGATTTTTGATTTAGAATCCATCCCTAAATTTTACTATAGGACGGATTGCGGGTCAACATCTACTATCCAGCCGTGTAGGTGGGGGCGTAGGTGAGCAATTACTTGGCGGATCGCTAGTTCATCCGGGTTGGGGTTGGGGATTGCTTCTGGTACATGTATCCTCAAAATCAGTTGGTAGCGGTAGAGACCTCGTAGCTTGTGTTGAAAGGCTGGGGCCGGGCCAATAAAGTCCCACGAGGATGGCGTAATTTCAGTTTCCCCCAGATTTACCGCCAGCAGTCGGGCCAATCCTTCGGCTTCCTGTCGGGCTTTGGCCTCCTGTTTGTGGTTATAGACAAATTTGATTAATTTGGCGAAAGGTGGGTAGCCATATTCGTGCCGGAAGACTATCTCTTGCCGATAGAAACCGATATAGTCATGGTGGGCCGCTGCTGCAATGGCGTATTGCTCGGGGGTATAGCTCTGGATTACGGCATGAGAGGAGCCACTTCGTCGCCCGGCTCGCCCGGCTACTTGAGTTAAAAGTTGGAAAGTGCGCTCAGTTGCCCGGAAGTCGGGGAGATAAAGCCCGGTATCCGCCGTAATCACGCCCACCAGTGAGACTAGTGGCAAATCTAGTCCTTTCGCAATCATCTGCGTCCCCACCAACAAATCGGCCTCATGGTTGACCATCTTATCAAAGAGGTGTTGGTAAGTTTCGCGCCCACCTGCGGCAATGGTATCCTGATCCCAGCGTATTACCCGCGCCTGTGGAAAGAGTTTTAGCAACTCCTCCTCTACCCGCTTGGTTCCGGTTCCAAAATGGCGGATTCTTTCGCTTTGGCAATCGGGATTAGAGCAGCGGTCGGGATATTTCTGTCGTCGGTTGCAGCGATGGCAAATTAGCTGCTCTAAGTCGGCATGATAGGTTAGGGGTGTTTCACATTCTTCGCACATAACCACCTGCCCACAATCCCGGCACATCACAATTGTAGCCGTACCACGTCGGTTGAGAAAAAGGATGGCCTGTTGCTGGTTATCTAGGGTTTCCTTAATATATTGTTGTAAGGAGCGGCTAAAGATATTGCTGTTTCCGCTCTTTAGCTCTTGCCGTAGATCCACCACTTGCACTGGAGGCAAGGGTAACGGGGTAGTGGCTGGCTCATTACCCCGATGCTGACTGACCGGGGTTACCCGTTCGGGCAATTCCAATAATTTGAACGCGCCCATTTCCACCCGGAAATAGCTTTCAAGGGCCGGGGTGGCACTGCCTAGCAATACCTTTGCGCCCGTTAGCTGGGCCAATTCGAGGGCCACCCTGCGGGTGTGGTAAAAGGGGCGATTCCTCAACTCATCCTGTTTGTAGCTCCACTCGTGTTCCTCGTCAATGATAATCAGGCCCAAGTTTGGCAGGGGGGAGAAGATGGCACTCCGCGCCCCAATTACAATCGCGGCCTCGCCCTCACGAGCGCGTCGCCATTCGTCGTAGGCTTCTCCCGCCGACAACGCACTATGACGCACCGCGATCTTTCCCGGAAAACGGGCCGCAAAGCGGTCTACGGTCTGAGCGGTGAGGGCAATCTCTGGCACCAGCACAATCGCCTGCTTGCCATCGCGTAAGACTCGCGCGATGGCTCGCAGGTAGAGTTCGGTCTTACCACTACCCGTTACCCCATGCAGTAGAAAAGCTTCCGGGCCGGGGTGCAAGAAAGTGTCCAACAACTCGCGCCAGACTAGCGATTGGCGATAGGTTAAAAGGGGCGGCTCCTCGGCCCGTTCGCGTTGGGGTCGGTTTGCTAAGGGGTCGCGCCGTACCTCCCGCTGCTCCAACTCTATTAGTCCCTTTTTCTCCAGTGCCTTAATTACAGACAGGTCGGTTTCGGTTGCCATACCCACCTCATCGGCAGCCATCAAATAGCCCGGTTCGAGTTCGCTCCTTAGTAGTGTTACCACCCGCCGTTGTTTATCGGAGCGGCCCAACTTTTGCAAAACGATTGGATCATCTTCCGGTCGCTCCAAGACCCATTCGGTTAGCCTTACAAAGGGCTTGATTTTTGGGCGCACTCCCGGTCGGGGCAAGAGAAAACCACGTTGCACCAACCCCTTTTTTTCCAATGCCTGAGCCGTGCGTTCAAACGTAGTTTTGGCTCCCCGGCGCGAGGTATACTTGGTCTTCAGGTCTTTAACTAAGACTTCGGGTAAACCCTCTTCTTCGTCGCTTTTGGCAGTAGGTTTTTTCTGGCTTAGTTCCAGTAAAAGCTGAAGTAGAAAGAGTTCGTTGCCGTCCAACCCGCTCAGTGTACCTTGACGCTCGGCCTCTTCCCAGCCCGATGCGGTGAGGGTTAGGGTGGGCTGAGCGGCGCGGCTCAGGCCGGGGGGCAGCATTAGGGCGGCGGCATCGTACAGTCCACTGAGGTAGTAGCGGCTCATCCAAGTCGCTAGTTTAAGCTGATACGGTAGCAAGACAGGGCGTGGGTCGGCAAGTTCGTTCAATTCGCGGGTGGGGAATCTTGGTGGACGATGGCTTAGGCTCAGTACCAACCCTTGCGCCCGGCCCTGCTTGAGTGGAGCCCAGATCAGTTGCCCCGGCTGAATTATCTCCACCAGTGCCGCTGGCACTCTATAAGTCAGACTTTCGCTGCGGCCCGGCGAATCCATTGCCACCTCTGCGAAGAGTGGTGGGCAAGGTTCCACCTCCTGCTGCGTTTCAGGCAACCCTTCCGACTGAATTATTAAGCTGGCTACAAGGTCATTTTCCATACGGCTATTGTAGCACAGCTTGGCCTAAAAGCGGGAATTTGTGGAAAACTTTTGTTCGTCTAAGCGAAAAGATCGCTTACCCTCAACTTAAAGCCCGGTATCACACCCGCGCCATCTAGTTCATCTTGACTAGTCAATACGCGCACAGGATTTGGCGGTTCGGGGTGATACACTTCTACCAGTTGTTTTTGAGGATTGATGGCCCAAATTATTCGCACTCCCACTTTTTGCCACTCTTTGATCTTGTGGGCTACCAATTCGCGTTCCGGTTTGCTTCTTAGGTCGGTTGGGGAGAGGATTTCGATGACTAAATCGGGTACGCCTTTTACACTGCGGGGGCTTTTCGGTGGTACACGTTCGGCTACTATAAACCCTAAATCGGGGAGGGGCATCCAACCTGTACCGACATCAAAGGTGGTGGCACTCCATAATTTACCCAACTTTTCATCGGGATCGAGCCGATCATATCGCTTCATAATGATCCGGGCAATCGTGCCGTGTTCATCCCCTGGCATAGGTTTTTTCACCAGCCTTCCTTCTACCAGTTCATATAATTCATTAAACTGCGGCAGAGCTTCAAATTCCTCTGGTGTATATCTTCTTTCAAGGTCAAACCTTTTGGCGGACATTGCCATCATCCCACGCTCCCTTCTGCCTGATAAGTCCCTTTTGGTTAAGGTAATTTCGGCACTCAAATTATACTCTATTAGGATAGGGGAAAGTCAACGGGTGGAGCCGTTTCCTAAAGCTTGAACCTTACCTCGATCTTCCCGATTTTGTTGGAGTGCGACTCCGTCAGGCGATCTCCTATAGTTCGTCGAGTTCGATACCCTTAGCCTTCAAGCGGGCAAGTAGGCTTAACATATTTTGTCGCTCTTGTTCGGCTCGTTCCCGTTCCTGTTCGGCTCTTTTACGCTCTTGTTCGGCTCGTTCGCGCTGCCGTTCTTTCTCCTCCCGTTCCTGCTCCACTCTTTGCTCCGCAAGCTCTGCTCGCGCCCGTTCTTGGTTGCGCTGGACGACCACTTCAAGATAGCGGGTAAATGGCCTACCATCGGGGTAATATATCTGTAATTCCCCCTCTGGCCCATTTATTTCAAACCTTATTCCTAGAAGGGGACTGACCCAACCCCGCATTTGGGCGATTTGGGTTAATACTATTCCAGTGCGTATCCAGCCACTTAGACTATAACTATCTGGGTCATAGATATAATATTCTTCCACGCCGTAAAGCTGGTAAAAGCCGCGTTTCGTCTCCATTTCGGGAGGTTTATTCCCCGGCGATAAGATTTCAAAGACCACCTGCGGGGCGATGTTCCCCTCCAACCACTGGCGATAGGAACCACGTGGGCCTCGTGGCCTGCCAAAGGCCACCATTGCATCAGGAGCGGCCCTGATTTTAGGCTTGCCCTCCACAGGATACCAGAGCAAATCTCCCGCGATAAAGACATTGGGATTACCCATAAAGAGTTCCTCTAGTCCATTCTTGATCGTAACAATCCAGTTAAATTGTTCGGTATTGTCAGCCATTGGTTTTCCATCACTTTCAGGGTAGACAATCTCTTCTTGTTCTTGAATGGGTTGAATGGTTCTAATTGACATAGTTCGCCTTCTTTCCTACTGGTTTCCTAGTGGTCTCTTGACCTACGTTCCACTGCTATTTTAGCAGATTTATTGCAAAATTACACCAATTTCTTTTACCCTAAGTATGGTGTGCCTCAGTTTTAGCTTGGTTAGTAATGAAACAGATAACCGCCAACCGTCGGACTCTATTTTCATTCACTGTCTTGCCTTATGTGTTAAAATAGTACGAAAGATTAAAAGTTCCGCACGGACAAAACCGTGCGGAATTAATTTAGATTACTTACTTTATAGAAAAGCTTCTGGACGAACGGTGGGATTTTAGTGAAGATAAGCAAACCAAAAGTAACCTTTGAAGAGAATTTAAATAAGATAAAAGAGAGTGGCGAGACAGTACCAATCAGCGCACTCTATGCCCTTTCTAATATGACCCCTGAACGGCAGGCCCAATTTCAAACGGTCTGGAGTAACCTGCACCCTGAACTTCGCCGCAAAATAGCCGCTGCCCTGAACGATTTGGCCGAAGAGGTGATTGAGCTTGAATTTGATGAGGTCTTTATCTTTCTGTTGCACGATCAGGAGGCCGAAGTGCGGGGCAAAGCCATTGACGGTCTCTGGGAAAACGAGAGTCGCCAAGTGCTAGGTGAACTGCTAAAAATGTTGGAAAGTGATCCTTCCGCATGGGTGCGAGAGAAAGCCGCTATCGGAGTGGGGCGCTTTGCTTACCTAGCCGAAGTAGGACGTTTGCCCCAACGTTGGATAGATCGTGTTCGCGATACGCTACTGGCCCAAGCTATGTCCGGTAAAAATCCGGTCGAGGTAGAGCGGCGCGTGATAGAAGGATTGGGTTACTTTAGCAATAACGAGCAGGTTACTAAAATAATTGAGCGGGCTTACCAAAGTGATGATGACCTGCTCATCGCCGGGGCAATCCGAGCCATGGGCCGCAATATGAACCAACGTTGGCTCCCCGAAATCGGCAAGGAGATGAGCAATTCTGATCCTCTAATCCGCTACGAAGCCGCTACTGCGGTGGGTGAGATTGGTAGTAAGGAACTCTTGATGGCACTGGTGGCCCTTTTCCAAGACGAAGACCTCGAGGTGCGCTTAGCGGCCGTTTGGGCATTAGGACAGTTAGGTGGGCCAGAAGCAAGTAGCCAACTTAAAGAATTGCTCCATGATGAAAGGGAGTCCATGCGGGAGGCCGCACAGGAAGCCTTGAAAGAGTTGGCTTACGCTGATAGTCCGCTTATTCCCCTGAGCGGCGAAATTTAACTCTGGGCTATTAAAGAGAATTGCCAGAACGGGTAGATACTGTTAAAATATGAGATAGACCAATCGAACAGGAACGTGAAGGCTAGGGATAACTCCTTTTAGCTATTATTCAACTTTTATAATATCTGACGTTTATAGTAATTAACTTTATAGTAAGCCTTTTTACAGGAGATAAGGAAGTAACAAGATGGGCCAAAACGTAGGAGTATTCGTTGATGTGTCCAACCTCTTCTATTCGGCCAAAAGTGCCGGGGTAGAGGTAAATTATTGTCGGTTGCTGGATTACGCCACTGCCAGCCGTGATCTGATCCGGGCTTGTGCCTATACTGGCATAGACCCCGAAAACAATAGCCAGAAGAAATTTATCGATTTTTTGAGTGCCAACGGTTATAAGGTGGTCTGTAAGGATATTCACAAGTACGATACAGGCCGGATCAAGGCTAACCTCGATATTGAGATTGCCGTGGATATGATGTTAATTGCCCAAAACCTGGATGTGGTGGTATTGGTGAGTGGCGATGGGGATTTTGCCCGCTTGGTACGCGCTATCCAAGATAAAGGGGTGCGTTTCGAGTTGATTAGCTTCGGCATTAGCACCTCAAACGAACTTATTAACCTAGTGGATCGCTTTACCGAAATTTCGACCATTACCGACATTTTTCGCAATGGCGGTTGTCACGGAATCGCCCCAATTCTTCACGAACGGGGTATGCAGCCAGCCACGCCTTTCATTGGCTTAGCACATAACTAAACAGTGATAACTAATTTACAATTACAAGGTACTATCTTAGCCGGGCCGGGTTCACGTCGCCGTTGGGATGATTTCGTGGCAGGCTACCCTACCGGTCATCTGCTCCAGAGTTACGCTTGGGGCGATTTCAAACGCCGCCATAATTGGCCCTCCTTGCGCGTAGCCATCACCGAACCGGGTAGCGAAACGATTCTAGCTGGAGCGCAGGTGCTTTTCCGCCAAATGGCTGGCCTCTCGATTGCCTATGTGCCAAAAGGCCCACTAGTAGATTGGTCAGATACCCGCCTGACCAAAGCTTTACTAGAGACGTTGCGTAACGCCACCCGCCGCAGACGGGCAATTTATCTTAAAATTGAGCCAAATCTGTCCACCAACCCTGCTTTAGAGGCCCGGCTACATGATAATTTTGCCTTCCGCTTCTCCTCCGAAACCGTACAGCCACGCAGCACTATTCGGGTGGATCTTAGCACCACTCCCGAAAAAATGCTGGAAAGAATGAAAACCAAAACCCGCTACAATATTCGATTAGCCGAAAGGCGTGGCGTTACTTGTCGTATGGCTAACTTGACCTCCCCCTCCGACTTTCACCAGTTTTATAAACTAATGGAAGTTACTGGACAACGCGACAGTTTTGGGATTCACTCCCCGGCTTATTACCATGATGTTTGGGAGACTTTTGCCTCTTCGCCCTCCGGCAGTGGTAGCGGAGCCTTATGGCTGGCCGAATTTGAAGGGCAGGTTATCGCTGGGGTAATGGCCTTTACCTTTGGGGCCGAAGGAGCCTACCTCTACGGTGCCTCTAGCAACGAACACCGCCGCGAAATGCCAACCTACCTCTTACAATGGAAAGCAATGCAATGGGCCAAAGCGCAAGGAGCCCGTTACTACGATTTCTGGGGTATCCCCGACGACATAAGCGAGGACGAAGTAGAAGAGAGTTCCAGCCCGGAAAATAAGAATGTGCGCGACGGATTATGGGGAGTCTATCGCTTCAAGCAGGGTTTTGGCGGTGAAATTGTACGCTACGCTGGAGCTTTTGATCTAGTCTACAACCGCCCAATGTACCTACTTTGGCAACGCCTCCAGAGTCGCCGAATACATAGCTAAAGCACCTCTTCCAAAGAGCAGGGAGAATTATTTCCCTGCTAAATTAACTATTTTCCCAACAAAAAATTTATAAGTAAATAATAAGGTGAAGAATCGGTGAATGTGGGCGATTTGTTCTTGACGCTCCTCTTTTTCTAGGCTAAGCTGCTTACCTGTCGGTAAGTTAATTACCGGAATTGCCCTTAGTCTTACCAACGCCAATAACTGCTACGTCAGGCGACCATTCACACAAGCGTCATACTACCTTAATATAAATTGGTTGACACTGAATATTCGTCCTGTTAACATATTTTTGTCTAACCGAAATATCGTGGTTTAAGTAATAGTTCGGGAAAGTGGTAATAAGCTATGGGGGATGGGGAGCGTGAATTGCTCACGCAGACTATTTTAGAGTCTCAAACACGCTTACTTAAAACGTTGTGTCGCCAAGACGAACCGGAATGGATGGCTTCTGACCTAACGATGCCTCAATTCAAAATTCTCAGCCTGCTCTATGGGCGGGGACCAATGCGGATGAGCGGGTTGGCAAAATTGCTGGATCGAAATATGTCTACTGCTACTGGTATTGCCGACCGACTGGTAGAAGAAAAACTGATCCAGCGTCAGGAAGACTCGGAGGATCGCCGAGCCGTAATTATTCGCCTGACCGAAAGGGGTCAGGAATTATGTGAGTCGTTTATGCAGCAGGATTGGCACCGCTTGCGTTCAATGCTCAAGCGACTAAATCTTGATGAATTACAGGTTGTGTTACGTAGCATTGAGCTATTAACCAAAGCGATGTTGGATCAAATTAACGAACAGAGCCAGGTGGTAAAAACCTAGCCAAAGAATATAACAAAACCCTTTGCCTGCTGGGTTAAAGCAGAAGTGATCATATTATTTTTCATTAAGTCTACCCAAGCAAAGGCCGGGTAGATTGCCAAAACCAATGGGAGGCCTGAATTGACATTTTTAACTAACTGGGTTCTCAAGCGCAAGGCAGCGGCGGTGCTGATTGCCATCCTGCTCTTACTGCTGGGTGGTTTCTCTGTGACGCAGTTGAAGAGCGAGTTGATGCCTAGCCTAGATTTACCTTATCTGACGGTAACTACCGTTTATTCGGGAGCCGCCAGCAATGATGTGATGGAGCAAGTAACCAAACCAGTAGAACAGATTGTGGGTACTCTCCCACGTCTTAAATCTATTCGCTCCACTTCCAGTGAAAGCTTTTCCCTTGTGATAGCCGAGCTTGAATTTGGCTCCAATATCAAAGATGCCGTGCAAACTATGAATACCCAGCTTCGCAGCTTGCAACTGCCCACCGATTTGCGCGGACAGACCGTTCAGCCCAGCGTGGGCGAGATAAATATCTCAAATCAAGCTGTGATTCTCTTGGGCGTTGAAGGTAAAAACGGACAGACTCCCCAAGAATTAGGCATTATTGCCCGTGACAAAATCAAGCCGGAACTTACCACGATTGACGGAGTTTCGAGTGTTCAGGTAGTGGGTGACGTACTGAAAGAGGTTCGGATTAACCTTAAACCCGATCAACTCCAGCAGCGCGGTCTAACCCAGAACGACATTAGTACGGCTTTGCGTGGCTTTAACGTCAGTTTCCCCGCCGGAACGATTAGCGTCGAAGACAAAAATGTTTCAATTCGGGCTACCTATACTTTCGGGAGCCTAGACGATCTCAAGAATCTGCCAATTATTTCGGCGACTGCTACTGCTGGAGCGGCTAGTTTGGCCCAAGTTCCAGCCAAATTAAGCGATATAGCCGATGTAGTCTCAGTGGATGCACCTAGCAACAGTATCAGTCGCACCAACGGCAACCCCGGCGTACTAATGCAGGTCTACAAGTCTCAGAGTGGCAACACGGTCAATGTAGTAGATACGGTACTGAAGAGAGCCGATGAACTAAATCAGGTGTTTGAAGGTAGTATCAAAATTGGCACAGTCTACGAACAGGCTACCCAGATCAAGCAGTCTATAGATGGTCTGATAAAAGAGGGTTTGCTGGGAGCGTTCTTTGCGGTGCTGGTAATCTTCCTCTTCCTGCGAAATGTGCGTAGCACCCTTGTAACGGCTATCTCCATTCCTACTTCGGTAGTAGCCGCACTACTGCTACTCTGGACCCAGGGCATTACCCTGAATATTATGACGCTGGGTGGTCTTGCCATCGCGGTTGGGCGGGTGGTAGATGACGCTATCGTGGTGCTGGAAAATATCTTCCGCCATGTGCAAGAAGGCGATTCTATTTCAGCAGCGGTCAAGAATGGTACTCGTGAAGTAGCCAGTGCCATCACCAGTTCTACTATCACTACCGTCGCCGTCTTCTTGCCCTTGGGTTTTGTGGGTGGCTTAACCGGTCAATTCTTCTTACCCTTCGCCTTGACAGTGACTTTTGCACTATTAGCCTCCTTGATAGTGGCTTTAACCATTATTCCGGTCTTTGCCAGTTATTTTATCAACCGCAAAGTGGTCGGTAGCCACAGCGAGAAGGAAGATACTTGGCTTCAGAAAGCTTACACTCCCTCCTTGCGCTGGGCCTTGCGGAATCGTTGGAAGACTTTGCTGCTGGCGTTTGTTCTTTTCATTGGTGGTAACGCCTTAGTGACGCAAGTGCCTTTCGCCTTCGTGAGCAGTTCAGGGGATAAATTACTCAACGTCTCTATATCTATGCCGCCCGGATCGGATCAGGCTTCGATTTTAAGCCGTACTCAAGAGATTGAAAAGGCTTTAATCGGGGAGAGCCGGATCGAGTTAGCCCAAACGACTATCGCCGGGAGCAGTAGCTTCAATCGCGCCCAGCGAGCCTTCAGTGCCAGCAGTGGTGATGCTCAAATTTTGCTACGCATCAAAAAGGATGCCGATTTGGAAGGTACGGCCAAAGACTTGCGAATTAAGCTAGAGTCGGTCAAGCCAGAGGGCGGCACGATTTCGGTTGCCCCTATTGGCGGCTTCACCAGTTCGGTCTTCTCGCTAGTTGTGCGGGGCCAAGACACGGAGAGTGTGCGTAAGGGTAGCGACCTGATTATCGAAAAGCTGAAAGACCTTCCCGAATTTGCCAACCTGCGGAGCGATGTTTCGGCGGTAACACCGCAGATAGTAATTCGGCCCAACGTGGCTGCTACTGGAGGCCGGATTAACACTCAAACCCTCGGCTTCTTACTACGTAGCGCCCTTCAACCTACCACCGTGACCTCCGTGCGTTTTGAGGATGGTCTGCCGCAGGATGTGGTAATTTATCCGCCCATGCTGGATAACAAAAACCTAGATCAGTGGATCGAAAACCTGAAGGCCACTCCCGTCTATGGCGCGTTCACTTTTGGTCAGATAGCCAATATAACCAAACTCGAAGCACCTGTTCAAACCACTCGTATCGGTCAGCTACCTGCCGCCACTATTACGGCTAATATGACTACCGACAATACCGGCGGTATAACCCGTGAAGTAACCAAACGACTGGCCGATTTGGAATTGCCCGCTGGTGTCACCAGCAGCATTACCGGGGTTAGCCAACAGCAGACGGAAGCTTTCGTGGGCCTCTTTATTGCGATGGGTGTCGCGATAGCCTTAGTCTATATCGTGATGGTAGTCGCTTTCGGTGGTCTGTTGGAGCCGTTTGTGATACTCTTTAGCCTACCCTTAGCCACGATTGGTGCTTTTGCCGCCCTCTTTGTCACGCATCGCTCTTTGGGTCTGCCTGCCATGATTGGTCTGCTGATGTTGATTGGTATCGTTGTCACCAACGCGATTGTCTTGATTGACAAGGTGAACCAACTTCGGGCCGATGGTCTAGGTCGCCACGAAGCCCTGATCGAAGCCGGGCGCAATCGGCTCCGGCCCATTATGATGACGGCGGTAGCCACCATCTTGGCACTCATTCCGTTAGCCTTGGGCCTGAGCGAAGGTTCTATTATTGCCGCCGAACTAGGTACGGTAGTAATCGGTGGACTTTTGAGTTCGACAATGTTGACCTTGATGGTTGTGCCAGTAGTCTACAGTTTGCTAGATGGAGCCAGAGCCAGACTGACCGGACAAGGTAGAAAAGGCAAGGGCGACGGCGAATCGGGTATAGTGCGTTCGGCCTCAACCGAGACCGACAAAACACCCGAAGCTGTTGCCCGAATCGAGCAACAGCCAAATCCGGCCAACTAGCCTCTAATATTTGAAGAGCCTGAAGTAGTTGACCCCTAAAGTCAGTTGCTTCAGGCCATCAGATTATATTTAAAATATCATATAGATTGAACAAAACGCCCTGTAAGAGGGATTTCCAATCCCGATTGAGACCTTAAAACGCCTTGTAGGAGGGATTTCTAATCCCGATTGAGACCTTAAAACGCCCTGTAGGAGGGATTTCCAATCCCGATTGA
>JACAUC010000318.1 GCA_013390945.1 Candidatus Chloroheliaceae bacterium | reverse complement strand
TACTGCCGTTACCCCGACGCAGAGTGGTCAACCCGGGACTGCTTCGGCTGACGCTGCTGCCGTTACCCCGACGCAAAATAGTCAACCTGATTCCTCCGGTTCAGGCTCAAGTTCCAATTCGTCTACCCGAACCACTCCTACCCCGGTGGGTCAAGATCAACGTCTGGTCTTAACCTTGTGGACTAGCGGTTGGAAGGGTAATCCAGATTATGAGAAATTTTTGAACAGTTTAATAGATACCTATCGCTCTAAGTATTTTAAGAATTTTACACTAGATTGGCAAGACTTTGGTAACGATTTAGCGGCCCAACTTGCCGAGACTTTTACCAAAAATCCAAAGGCCGTCCCGGATCTGGTCTTGCTTAGCCCCGGTGATCTCTACCAATTTGCGGCTGATAATAAGCTGGAAGAATTGGCAATTCTGGTTGGAACGGAGGGGCAGAATCGTTTTTCCCCTCCGGCTTGGGAGGCGATGCGCTATAGTAGTGGGGATAATTCTGGCACTTATGGTTTGCCTTGGGTTGCCAGTACTCGGGTTTCAATCATCAATAAAAAGCTCTGGCAAACAGCCACGCTTGATCCTGCCAAGCTCCCTAAAAACTTTGATGAGCTTGACCAATACCTAACCCAAATGCGCGACTATACGCCGAGCGATGTCCGTTCTGTTTGGCTGCATCCCGATCCGGTGGCCGACTTTATGATGGAAGATACTCCACTTTACCAGCTAAATGCCGAAGGCAAGAAAGAGGCGGCCTTTAATGTTGGAGCGGCTCAAGGTAAGTGGCAATATTATTTCAATCGGCGCAGAGATGGTTATTTTACGCCCGAAGCCTTGGACGGCACTTATAAAGATGCCCTCAACCGTTATGCTGGTGGGAAATTGGTAATGGTGATGGATGGCGCACCACTTTTACCGGGCTTAAAGACCCAAAACCCAGACCTCTATAATAATACCCTCGTTACGCTCCACCCTTTGAGTAAAGCAAATATGTTGCCTCTACAAATTCAAGGCTGGGCTGTACCAAAAATGGCGGTCAACAAAAGAGATGCGGTGGACTTTGCGCTTTTCCTTGATAATGACGAGAACCAGTTAGCTTTCGCCAAATTTTTGCAAGTAGTTATCCCTACCACCAAAAAAGATTTAACCGACCCTTATGTTACTAGTGGCGATGATCTCATTGCTCAGTCACGGGCAATTATGGCTCGTGCTTTGCCGCAGACTCGTCCCCCGGAGCAACTGATACCTGCACCCGTGCCATTGGCAACTCGCGATAAATTACTCAACGCGCTTTATATTGCCCAAAGTGCCATTTGGAATAAAGCGGTGAAGCCCCAAGATGCGCTGGCAGAAGCCTCTAAAGCTTGGGCCGAGCTTTTGAAATAACTTGACATAACTAACTTAAACCAAAAATCCTAGCGGAATATTCCGCACGAGATTATTAATAAAGTGATTAGACGGGAGTAAGATCATCGAGTGGACGGATTTATCTATTTGGCTCTGGCAATTTTATTTGAAGTTGCAGGTACAACCGCCCTTAAATTATCGGAAGGTTTTACCAAGCTCTTCCCATCGATCCTGATGGTGGTACTTTATGTGGTCTCCTTTGGCCTCCTCTCCCTCACCCTCAAAAAAATGGATGTTGGAGTAGCTTACGCGATTTGGGCAGCAGTTGGTACGGCCTTGATTGCCCTGATTGGAGTTATCTGGTTTAATGAGCCGCTAACGCTCTTGAAAATAGCTGCCATAGGTTTTATTATAATCGGCGTGGTAATGTTGAATTTGGCCGGGGGAGTACATTGACTCGGACATAACGAAAATCAGAGCAGAAAAATCCATAATGTAATAAAATTAGCCAGAGAAATTAAGTTGAGCCGTTAGTAGCTCTTGAGAGTTTTTTTATGATTACAATACGAGATGGTACAGTTGAAGATATACCCTTCATTAAGGAGATGATGTGGGAGGCCATTCTGGTTTCGCCCGTATTGATCCGTGAGTCGGGCTTGGAACGATTAAGGCAGAATCAGGAACGTACTTGGAATGATTGGATTATCAATCCCAACCCTCCTCCCGTCTTTATCGCGGTGGATAGCACCGGGCAAAAATTGGGAGTACTCTCCTTACGTTCCTATATGGATCTAAGGAGCAGATTCTACACTTGGGAACTGGGCCTTGCAGTGGCGGATCATTCTCGGCGGCAAGGAGTAGGACAACGCCTGCTCCAACATGCGATTGATTTTTGCCGAAAAACTGGTCAGCCTTATTTGGTACTGACCGTAGACCCTACCAATCGGATCGCCCAAGCTCTCTATCGTAAAGTGGGTTTTAAACTTGTCAGCAAGCGGTTTAGCGTCTTTGAAATGCGCTTTAGTCTTGTGCCGTCCAAACCGGAAGACCTGGAAATTGTGGCTAATCGTCGCTATTTTATCGAGTACTGGACTAATGCCGCCTACTATTCTGGTCGGGGACGGCTCCGTAAATCTTTACCTTATTTCGTTAAAAACAAATGGTTCAAACGGGTGAGCCTCAAACCTAATGATTTTGTCTATATAATGACTGCCATTAAGGGCGAATTATACCTAATCTCCAAATATATGGTGTTCCAGGTTTTAAGTTATGAGGAGGCTGAAGCTGAGTTTCCCCAAAGTAAGCCTCTTAACCCGGATCTGGGCTATTTGATTACCGACGATGCCACCGTCTATTCGTTGTTTGAACCACCGCTAGAGGCGGAAGTAACCCAAGCTCTTCGACTGCTGGATAAAGGTCAACCCAAACCTTTGCCGTTTAATGCCGCAGGCCATTTGGATGGGCATGGTCTACGTGGGATTAGAGAAATTACCGCTGAATCGGCCCAATTATTAGATGGTTTTGTGGAGCAGTTGCGGTTTCTTAGGTAGCAGATTGATTTCAATCTCTCCTTCTCGATTGGCTACAATCTTCCTCTTGCGCTCCTGCTCTTCCTCATCTATAATCATCCTAACATTAAATAAATTGAATCATAGTTCAAGTTAGATTTGAGTATGTCACCATCTGAATTACGCCGCCAGCAAATTGAAAAGCTCCTAGAAGATGACTACCAACTTAAATTGGAGATAGAGCAGAGGCTTACTGTTACCACCAGCCCTACCAAACACCGCGAACTAAGGCTAGAGCTAAAATCCATTAACGAGCGGATAAAAGAGCTTGAAGATGAATATGACGACTTGACCTCTCCAGTAAGGGAACCAGAAACTAAAAAAAACCTCAAACCCACAAAAAAAAGTAGGTTCTCTTCTAGTGAAGAATCCGCACCAAACTTACCGCTGGTCGATTCTTCTCCCTCCGCTTCCCTAGGGTCAAGCGAACGTTCACAATTACGCCAATTCTTAGCCAAGCGGTTTAGCCTAGGAGAGTTAAAAAACTTAGCCTTTGATCTTTCGGTGGATTATGAATCATTTCCTCACGCTACGAAAGAGGATTTCAGTCGAGAGCTTTTGGCCTATTTTGAAAGAAGAGGTACTTTAAGCTGCTTATTAGAAGAAGTGCTTAAACAAAGGGATAGTGAATTTCTCGTTGAATTGTTAGCTAGGTTATCCTCTGGTTGCTCGCCCCGAAAAAAGGTACAAGTTATTCTCCGCGATTACAGCCCCAAAGATAGGGAAACCTTTATTCAAGCCTTAGCCCTATTGTTGAATTTGCAACCTAACGATGTAATGGTCTTAGGAATTGCCCATGGTAGTGTTAAAGTATTGGTTGGACTACCTGAAGGAGCGGCTCAATCGCTCACTAGGTCTGCTATCAGAGAATTAGAAAGCGGTAAGTTCCAAATTATTTCCATTATCCTCTTTGATAGTCTCGGTAGTGAGCAGCAAGAGGCATGGCGTTTAGCCCAGCGAGATGTCTTATTAGTTTCATCTAATTCTCCAGAGCCAAGATTAGGGTTAGGCTCACATAAGTTTCGTTTTGGCCTTAAACTTGCCATGCCCACTCATAATCTTACCGGGTCGATTCTTTCTTCCCTCCTTGCGCTTATTTCGGTAGCAATTATTGTGATATTGATTGTTTTAGCTACTACTACAGACCAGCAAAATGCTGCCGCCACCGCAGTGGCGGCTAAAAGTGCTACAGCCATTGCTTTGACTGCTACCCGTGAGGCAGAGGCAACGTTTACTGCGAGTCCTACTATCACTACTCAACCTACGTCCACCGCTCTTCCAGAGCCCACCTCTGCTACAGAGCCAGCAATTATTACCAATACCAGCAATACTCCGCAAGGAGAAACTCCAAAGGGAACCACAAATATATCTCAACCACCTAATACAATAATAGTACCAATTACGCCACGTGTTATTGCTACACCTTTACCAATACCACTTACGACACGTCCTGTTGGTACCCCAACTGATATACCAGCTACTACTCCTATTACCCCGGCGGTTACTTTGGTTCCTACTACCTTAGCCGTCACCTCGCGTCTCCCGATTACTGTTACCCAAGCGGGGGCAAGTTGCACAATTGTTCCGGCGCGTGGTTTTGGTAAGGTTTATACCGAGCAACCGAATCTACCCTTACGCCTCGGTTGCCCAACCGAGCAAGAACGCCCTGCTACCTTGGCTTACCAATCTTTTACCAGTGGCTTTATGTTTTATGACCAGTTTACCAACCAAATTTTTGTATTTTACCAGACTGGGAGCGTTGAGACTTATCCCAATACTTTCCAAGACAGCGATCCAACCCCCAGTACTACACCTAATTGTAGAGTGCCGTCAGTACGTGGTTTTGGCAAGGTCTGGTTCTCTAATTTGGCAGTCAGCCAAGGCTTAGGTTGTCCAGTGGTTCTTGAGAGTAGTAGTTCCCTTTCGGCTGTCCAAAATTATGAGCAAGGCTTGATGCTCTTCTATCCCAATGCTTCTAATGGAAAGCGTATCTATGTTGTTTTCAACAACGGCACTTATCTTGATTTATTAAATACTTTTAATTGACCGCTTTGAGCTTTTGTATAACCAAGAGAAGAGAAAGCTTACCCCTACTAGATACCGTTCTCCTATCTGGTGGAGTAGAGAGACCTAAATGTTCCAAAATCCAAAATCTAACCTCCAAAATCCCTTAATTCTGCTTACCGGGCCAACGGCAGTTGGAAAGAGTACCCTAGCCTTGGCTCTGGCCCAAAAATTTGAGGCCGAAATTATTAGTGCCGACAGCCGCCAGCTTTACCGGGGGATGGATATTGCCACCGCCAAACCCTCCCCGGTTGAGATGGCACTTGTGCCACATCATCTGATTGACCTAATAAGCCCGGACGAAGATTTTACGTTAGCCGCTTTTCAAGCCCAAGCTTATGCGCTAATCAATGCTATTTTGGAACGGCAGCGTTTACCACTGGTGGTAGGTGGCACTTTACTTTACATAAATGCACTAGCCGAGGGTTGGCAAATTCCACAAGTGGAACCTTCCCTCGAACTACGCCAAGCACTAGAGGAAGAAGCGGCTCAGCGTGGCCCCGAAGCACTTTATGAGGAATTGAAACAGATTGACCCCGAAGCAGCGGCCCGGATTATTTCTAACAACACCCGACGCATTATCCGAGCGTTGGAAGTCTATCGCACTACAGGTCGTCTCTTTTCGGAGGTTCAGGGCAAGAGTAAACCGCCTTATCACATTCTGAAGTTGGGTCTGACGCTAGAACGTCCGCTTCTTTATCAGCGAGCCGATGAGCGCATTGAAAATATGTTTGAGCGGGGCTTGATTTCCGAAGTGGAAAATTTACTGGCGGTAGGCTATAGTGCCACTCTGCCAGCTATGACCAGTTTGGGCTATAGTCAAGTAGCTGCCTACCTGCGCGGTGAAATGAGCTTGCCAGAGGCTAAGGAGAAGATGAAATTCGCCACTCATCGCTATATCCGCCAGCAGTATACTTGGTTCCGGCGTGACCCTGAAATCCTTTGGTTTGATGCGACCGAGGCGGATTTAGAGCTAAAGGTTAGCCAAAAGATCGCGGAATTTCTTAATTTTGGAGAAGATAAAGACTTACAGTCCACAAAGATTGTGGAAGTAGTAAGTGGGCCTAGGAAATTTGATAA
>JACAUC010000317.1 GCA_013390945.1 Candidatus Chloroheliaceae bacterium | reverse complement strand
TATCAAATTTCCTAGGCCCACTTACTACTTCCACAATCTTTGTGGACTGTAAGGGATCATGAGGACATTGTGTTCAGAGGGGCAGAAAGAACTATAGAAAGTGATAGTCCTATTTTAATCTTTGGGTGCTTCAAGAGGAATAACTCCATAGTACCGAAGCTAATGTCTCTAAATTATCATATTTTTGATGCAGAACGCTTTAGTGGAGATAGTGAGAAAACTACAAATTATCTAGCCTTACCTGATAAGTATGCCTCTTTTGAGGAACAGATTTTCTATATTTGGATTAAAGAATATGAATCGAATTGGAAAATATAATGAATAATCCAATTTATTTTGGCAGATAAGACTAGAGAAACTTTATCCGTTTACAACCACATGAGGCAGGAGTAATAATAATGCGAATAATTAGTTTTGTCGGAGGGGCAAATAAATATACAGGGGGAATTGGTCTAGCCTCAATGCCTCCGCTTACTCATTCCATCGCGGAGCAAGGTCATGAAGAACTTCTCAGTATCGCCGGAGACCTGATACCAGGTATAGAGAGCCTCCTGAAAAAGGGTAATGAGCATTATAAAGTAGTGGCTTATCCAGCCTATGGTCGCAGAGGTTTTTCTATCGGTCAGTTTCTCAATTCGTATCAGTTGGTCAAGCAGACCGATTTTGTCACCTTACATTCGCTCTATTGTTTTCCAGTGCTGGTAGGCTATCTGATGGCCCGGTTTTGTAAAAAGCCTTATGGTCTATGGCCGCACGGTGTGTTAGCCCCCTTCCAACGTCAGGTTAGTGTGCGTAAGAAAGCTATTTATGACTTCATTGTGGGTAAACGTATCTTGAATGAAGCCTCGGTTATCGTCTTTACCGCATTGGGTGAACGAGAAGAAGCCAAAACGCTAAACCTTCGGTCACCTAGCGTAATCATACCACACGGCATAGATCTCAGTGAATACGAGACTTTACCGGAACGAGGATCCTTTCGCCAAAAATACCTCAACGGTTATGAAGGCCCCCTCGTACTTTATTTGGGGCGGTTGGCTCCTAAAAAAGGTCTGGAACTGCTGATTGAAGCGATGGCTCTGGTACTCCAGCAGGTACCGGAGGCACGCTTAGTGATCGCGGGAGCAGCAGATCCACCACACTTTGAAGAAAAAGTACGCGATTGGGTCAAAAAGAACAGTATCGAGAACTCTATCATAATGACTGGTCTAATTCAGTATCATAAAAAGTTAAACGCTTTTGTGGATGCCGACCTATTTGTATTACCCTCACACGCAGAGAATTTTAGTTCTGCAATGTTTGAAGCGATGGCAAGTCGGTTGCCCGTAGTAGTCTCTGAGAGCCTGAATTTAGCACCGGAGGTAAAAAAGGCTGGAGCAGGTCTGGTCTTACCACGCCAAGCACCTCTCTTTGCCGAAGGGATTATCACACTCCTTCGCGATGCAAAACTTCGTCAGGAGATGGGTGAAAATGGTCATCGCTTAGCAGAGTTATATACTTGGGACAGTACCGGAGATAAAATATCCCGTACTTTTAAAGCAATATTGGATCATAATCCTCTTCCAGAAGATTTATATCCCCAAGCTGATCTCTAAATTAGTACCATTTCAATATTTAATGTAGGGATTTATTGAAATGATACTTAAATTATCGTATTTTTGATGCAGAACGCTTTAGTGTAAATAGTTACAAAACTACAAATTATCCAGCATTATCTGATAAATATGCTTCTTTTGAATAATAGATTTTCTGTATTTGGTTTGAATAATATGAATCGAATTGGAAAATATAATGAATAACCCAATTTATTGGGTTAGATAAGACTAGAGAAACTTTATCAGTTTACAACCATATGAAGCAGGAGAACCATAATGCGAGTAATTAGTTTTGTCGAAGGGGCAAGTAAAGAGGCGGGGGGAATCGGTTTCGTCGGAGTACCATATATTGCTCATTCCATTGCTGATCAAGGTCATGAAGTACTTCTCAGTATCGGCGGAGACCTGATACCTGGTACAGAGAGCCTCTTGAAAAAAGGCAATGACCTTTACAAAGTAGTGGCTTATCCAGCTTACGGTCGCAGATGTTTTTCGATCAAGCAGATTCTCAATTCGTACCAGTTGGTCAAACAGGCCGATTTTGTCATGCTACATTCGCTCTATTCTTTTCCAGTGTTGGTAGGCTATCTGATGGCTCGGCTTCACAAAAAGCCTTATGGCCTGTGGCCGCATGGTGTGTTAGCGCCCTTCCAACGTAGGGTTAGTGCGCGTAAGAAAGCTATATTTAATTTAATTATAGGCAACCGTATTCTAAATGAAGCCTCGGTTCTCTTCTATAGCGCACTAGGTGAACGAGAAGAAGCCAAACCACTAAACCTTCAACCACCTACCATAATAGTACCGCACGGCATGGATCTCAGTGAATACGAGAATTTACCGGAACGAGGGGTCTTTCGCCAAAAATACATCAACGGTTATGAAGGCCCACTAGTGCTTTATTTAGGTCGGTTGGCTTCCAAAAAAGGTCTGGAACTGTTGATCGCTGCGATGGCTCAGGTACTCCAGCAGGTACCGGAGGCACGTTTAGTGATCGTGGGAGCGGCAGACCCTCCACGCTTTGAAGGTGAAATCCGTACTTGGATCAAAGAGCATGGTATTGAGAACCGAACCATAATGACTGGTCTGATTCCATACCAAGAGAAGTTACATGCTTTCGTGGATGCCGATCTCTTTGTCTTACCTTCACACGCAGAGAATTTTGGTTTTGCAATGTTTGAAGCAATGGCAAGTCGGTTACCTGTCGTGATCTCTGATAGTTTAAATTTAGCAGAAGAGGTGAAAAAGGCCGGAGCAGGTCTGGTCTTACCACGCCAAGCACCCCTCTTTGCTGAAGGGATTATCACACTCCTTCGCGATGCGAAACTTCGTCAGGAGATGGGTGAAAATGGTCATCGCTTAGCAGAATTATATACTTGGGACAGTACTGGAGATAAAATATCTCGTACTTTTAAAGCAATACTGAACCATAATCCTCTTCCAGAAGATTTATATCCCCAATCGGGAGTCGTCAAATCATGAATAAAAATCTCAAAGCCAAACTCCGTCGGTTTATGCCAAAAATCATCAGGAGTTGGACTATTCTAGCGGGGCCACTGAAAGGCTCTCGAATTGTTACCTCTTGGCACGATTACCCGGCGGCTATAATGGGGCGTACCGAACGCCCCCTTTTAGAGTGGTTTGGAAAAAATGTGCGGCCCGACGAGACTTGGCTGGATATAGGGGCGCACTATGGCTATACCGCGATTGAGATTAGCCGTTTGGTGGGAACTAACGGTAGAGTTTTTGCTTTTGAGCCTATGTTGAGTACTGCTGGTTACTTAACCCAAACCCGACAAATTAATAAACTTTCTCAATTAACGGTTCTACCCTTTGCATTAGGTGATCCTCACACTTTCGGCTTAAAACAACTGCCTACCGTTCGAGGTATGGCAGATAGCACTATACCTAAAGGCACTTGGAGTGAAACTTTGCTGGTAGCCCGACTAGATTGGCTCTGGTCTCAGGTCTCCGAAGGCAGGGAACGCATTGATGGAGTAAAGATTGACGTGCAAGGGATGGAGGTTGAAGTCTTGCGCGGTATGAGTGAATTGCTCCGGTTACATAAACCTAAATTAGTGATAGAAGTACATCCGGGTATCAATCGGACGGAGTTACTCGATTTATTGGAGAGTGTTGGTTATTCCCGCAGAGCTTCTCCCATAGAGCCTATTAATGGTGAAACCGAACCACGTTTTGTGGATGATAGGAGTTACGCCTTTACCTTGAGGTAAGATAAAGGAAATCTTATGCGTTTTCTAATTATAGGGTGGGCTTATCTACCAGAGTCTGCTGGTATTGGCCCTTATACTGCCGATTTAGCCGAATATTTAGTCCAAAGCGGTCATCAGGTACAAGTAGTAACAGGCTTCCCTATGTACCCTCAATGGAAAATTTGGGAGGGTTATAGGGGAAAATGGTTTATGCGCGAAACCATCAATGGTGTGCCAGTACTAAGAACCTACACCTATGTACCAAGTAAGCCACGCAAAACTTTGAGCCGGATTTTGTTTGACATGTCGTTGGCACTCTCCCTCTTCTTAGGAGTATTAAGAACTGGCCCCTGCGATTTGATTATTACTATTTCGCCACCCTTACAGCTAGGTCTGACAGGTTGGCTTGCCAGTATTCTCAAACACGCTCCTTTCCTATTTCACATCCAAGATTTAGTGCCAGATGCCGCCGTCGCGACTGGTATGCTCTCCGAAAAGAGCAAAGCGGTAAAATTGGCTCGTCTGATGGAACGCTTTATTTATCGTCGGGCGGATGGCATTGGGGTAATTTGTGAGGGCTTCTACCGAAATTTGCGAGCAAAGGGTGTTCCACCGGAGAAGCTGGCTCTCTTGCCCAACTATATTGACCTCAGCTTTATGAAGTTATGCGAAAAGAATAATGGGTTTCGACATCACCATAACCTCAAAGCCCAAGATTTTGTGGTGATGTATTCCGGCACAATTGCTCTTAAACAAGGGTTACATGTGCTAGTAGAGGTCGCCGCAGAATTAAGGGAGTATGAAAAGATCAAGTTTTATTTAATCGGTGAAGGACCTTATTTGGAGGAGCTACGTCAACAAGCTGAAAAGTTAGCTCTTACTAATATAACCTTCCTTCCGTTACAGCCACGCGAAAGTCTACCGAAGCAGCTAGCTGCCGCCGATGTACTAGTAATCACCCAACGTCGTGCTGTAACCGATATTGTCTTTCCAGGAAAGCTACTTTATTACATGGCCTCAGACAGACCCATTCTCGCGGCAGTTAGTGCCGATAGTGAGACCGGACGCTTTGTACATGAACATGACTTAGGTGTTGTCGTACCGCCGGAAAGCCCAAAAGAATTGGCTGCGGCTATTTTAGAATTGCAACAAAAGAACTCTCTTGGGGGTAAGGGACGACGTGTGGCCGAAGAAGAGTTTGATCGCTTGATAGTACTCCAAAAGTTTGCTGCGTATTTACAAACCTTGGCAAAACGCAAAGACTAATCTTGGGAAAGGTTAACCTATGGAACTTCGCAAGCAGCTAAAATCGCAGAAATTTGAGCAGGATATTTTGATAGAGAACGCTCCTGTTATGCACAGCTTTAGTTACCGTTTTATCAAACGCCTAATTGATATAACAGTGGCTAGTCTTGGCTTAATCTTACTTTCGCCTTTATTTATTATTTTGGCAATTTTAGTTAAGCTAAGTTCTCAGGGGCCTGTTTTCTATGCTTCTAGCGTGAATGGCCTTGGAGGTCGTCCTTTCAAAGAGTACAAATTCCGCTCGATGGTCTGGAATGCTGAAAAGCACCGTAAAGAGCTACTCAACCTCAATGAGATGAAAGGGGGACCAGTTTTTAAGATTGTGAGAGACCCTCGGATTACCCCTTTGGGTAGATTTTTACGTAAGTACAGCCTAGATGAATTACCTCAACTCTGGAATGTGCTTAAAGGCGATATGAGCCTAGTCGGACCACGACCAACCTGTCTAGTAGATGCTGACCATTACACTCCATGGCAATGGCGCAGGCTAAGCGTGCTACCTGGAATGACCGGGCTATGGCAGATTCACGGGCGTAACCAACTCAAAGAGTTCGATTGCTGGATCGAGTATGACCTGACCTATATTGACAATTGGTCCCTTTTACTGGACTTTCAGATTTTGATACGCACTGCTTTAATAGTCCTACAGGGTACTGGGTGCTAACAAGGGCAGGGCCAGCCGAATTTATGTATAATGCCAGAAGGAGAGGAAATTTGATGCAAGTAAAAATTAAAAGGTGGTTTCTGACTACACCTCTAATGTTAGTCGTTACCTTGATTCTCGCCGCCTGTAGTGGCAATAGTACGGCTACTAATGTCCCAGCCAACGTTGCTGCTAATGTTGCTGCTGTTACCACCGTCGTTGCTACCACTGAACCAGCCATTGCTACCACCGTCGCTGCTACCACTGCACCAGCCATTGCTACCACCGTCGTTGCTACCACCGTCGCTGCTACCACTGAACCAGCCATTGCTACCACCGTCGTTGCTACCACCGTCGCTGCTACCACTGAACCA
>JACAUC010000316.1 GCA_013390945.1 Candidatus Chloroheliaceae bacterium | reverse complement strand
CCGTAAGATCAAGATTTGGTCAAGATTTTAGATACGGCTACGATTGAAGACCTAGTTGGGAAAACTTTAAACTTTCTTCAAACTTATCTCAAATTTCCTTCAAATCTCTCTGGTAAGATTAACCTTGTAACGAAAGGGCTAATTCCAAATTATAGAAACAAATATTATAAAGCAGTTATTGGGAGCCGTTACAGTCCGTCAATCAAGCCAAGACTCAATTCAAACCAGTTATTAAAATTTAGGAGCTTATTAAAAATGGAGCAATTACACCAGAAGCGCGTTGTAGTCATCGGTAGTGGCCCGGCAGGTCTCACTTCCGCTATTTATGCTGGTCGGGCTGAACTGGATACTACCGTTATAGCTGGTTTCCAACCCGGCGGTCAACTTACAATTACCAGCGAGGTAGAAAATTATCCCGGTTTCGCTGAAGGTATTCAGGGGCCGGAATTGATGGAGAATATGCGTCGCCAAGCCGAGCGTTTCGGGGCCAAGTTTGTAGATGATAATGTCACAGCGGTGGATTTTTCGGGGCCAGTACATAAGATTTTTGTAGAAGATCAGCTATATGAGGCTGATGCGGTAGTGATTGCTACCGGAGCCAGTGCTTTGTGGTTGAATGTGCCGGGTGAACAACGGTTGCGCGGTCGAGGTATTTCGGGTTGTGCTACCTGTGATGGTTTTTTCTTTCGCGGTAAGGAAATCGCTATCGTGGGCGGTGGAGATAGTGCGTTAGAAGAGGCACTCTATCTGACCCGTTTTGCCAGCAAAGTGACTCTATTGCATCGTAGTGCCAAATTACGGGCCTCCAGAATCATGCAGGAGCGGGTTCTGAATCATCCCAAAATCGAAGTCCGCTATGAAACGACAATAGAGGAAGCGTTGGGCGAAAACAAACTGGAAGCTTTAAGGTTGAGGAATACCAGAACTTCGGCTGGTCGCGGAGAGATCAGCCAGTTTGCGCTAGAGGGCTTGTTTGTAGCCATTGGACATCGCCCTAATACCGATCTCTTCAAGGGTTGGTTGGAGATGAACGAACAAGGTTATCTGATTGTGGAGGGCGAGACTGGAACCAAAATACCCGGAGTTTTTGTAGCGGGAGATGTATTCGATTACCGCTACCGCCAAGCCATCACTGCGGCAGGAAGTGGATGTAAGGCGGCCCTTGACGCAGAAAAGTACCTCGAACAACTAGTCGAACGACCCATTGAGCGTCAAACCGTTCGATTAGTGCTAGAACAAAACGATACGTTATTAGCTGTTTAACCTTGATAATTGGAAGTAACGCTAGAGACATTATTTAGAGATATTATTTAGAGATATTATTTAGAAAGGATTTAATTATGACAAGCAACAACAAGGAACAATTGGTGGTCTATGGCGCGGACTGGTGTGGGGATTGTCGTCGGGCCAAGCGTTTCCTCGACGAGAAGCAAGTAACCTACACTTGGATGGATCTGGAGAAAAATCCGGAGGAAATGCACAATATGCAAAGGTACAACGGTGGACTACAGAGTATCCCCACCATTGTCTTTCCTGATGGTCGGGTATTGATCGAGCCTTCCAATAAGGAACTGGCGCAACAACTGGGCCTGTAGAAGGCCATTCAATTTAAGGAGTTTGCTTTCAGGACTGGTCTAGGATAAGACCAGTCCGTAGGCTGGCCTTTGAGTTAAAAAAAATGCTGACAGAAAAATACGGTTAGGATTAGCTGAATTGAACGGGCAGATGTCCCTCTATTTTCCGGTCATCGCGCCAGAAGGTTAGGTCTGGGTTCTCCACTTTAAGTGAGGCCACTGCTTGCAAACCTGTAAGCAGATTATCAATGTTGTGGATAGCTTTATCATTCAACCGGATAATAATATCACCCTCTTGTAAACCAGCACGGGCGGCCAGCGAATCTGGTCGCACTCTCCCAAGAACTACCCCTGTTCTAATCGGTTTGTTTTGTTGGGACAATATCCGCTCGGCTTCGGCTACATCATACCTAAAAAGACTAGATCAAATTCACCCTCCGAAAAAGGAAGGGCTTCCGCAGAAGCTTGTCGTTAATCAGCTTAAGAGAGTTTCTCCATGGTCACTTTATCAGATGGAGTACTTCATCCTTAGATGCAATGATTAGATAGCCACTGTTAACCACCGCCGAGTTGTAGACAAAGATGTCAGAGGGGAGACTTTCTAATGCTTTATCGGTTCTCTCCCAGAGTTTTTGAAAGTTAGGATCGGCGAAGATAGCAGGAGCAGCTAATCCGTCTTGGAGCCAGAGCCAAGGTAAGATGAGTGCGTTTTAGCCATATTAGGCTCCTTCCCATTAAATAAGAATAAAAGAGTGATTGGTCTACTCTGCTGGAGTAGGTTACCTCACCTGATAAAGTGCAAAACCCCATCACGGGAGGTAATCACCAGATAGCCGCTATTGACTACTGGCGGGTTAGTGCCGAAAGAATTACCTGCTGTTGTCAGTACGGTGTATTTGGCTGGATTACCTGCCTCTACCCGGTAGATGTTGCGATCATCCATCCCGAAATAGACATAACCATCAAGGACTGCTACGCTCGAACGGGCGTAGTTAGCACCCCCTCCCGGCGCAGAAAACGTCCACTCTATGTTTGCCACGTTATTTGCATCTACGCCGTAAACCCGGCCCTCGTCGCTACCGACATAAACTCGGCCTGACCCGCTGCTATCCACTACTACGGCTGGCACACTCAAAATACCCTGCCCGCCGCTTAGTTTTTTCTGGCTCTGGATTGTGCCGTTCTTGTTCAAAGCGTAAAGGGAGCCGTTAACCGTGCCAACATAGACCCGCCCACCACCGATAGCGAGGGCATACTTGGAAGGAAAGGAGTCCAAGGTTTCAGGCAACCAGACTTCGGTTCCTACTTGGCTACCGTCGGGTTTGAAGGCATAAATCTTTTGGTCGTTGGCTCCTACATAAATGGTTCCGTCGGGATCAAGCACCGGGCCACTGACCACCTTAGCTCCATTACTTGGGTGGGCTGTCCAGCGAGGGCTACCATCGCTCAGGTTGCGCGAGTAGAGTAATCCATCACCGCGCACCAGATAAAGGCTGGTAGCATCTGGCACAATTAGAGAGTCGAAACCCAACCCGCCTATGGTCACTTGCCAGTACAGACTGCCATCGCTTTCGTTAACCGCAAAGAGATTACCACCTTCTCCTCCACTATAAACTACTCCATTAAATAGCGTTACCGGAGTAAAGCCATTTGGCCCAACCACTTTCCAGCGCAGAGTTGGATGGTTGAAATCGCTAAGATCCACCGCGAGCAGCGTTCCACCAGCCGAAATAATCGCCAGTTTCTTATCTGGGTCATAAACCGGCCAAGATGAACTGAAGTTGGTGCCGGTGTTATATTCGCTCACCTTACCCGGCCCACCTTGCGGTATTGAGCCGCTCTTGAGATAAGTTGCCCGCGCTTGGCTGTAATCGGTGGAAGGCACGAGCGGGGGAGTACCTTTTCGTCCCAAATCCTCCTGATAGCGCCAGCGATAATAGTGCTGTCCCACATTGCCCATTTCTACCCGACTATTAGCATCGTTAGTCGGGGTGTAGGTCAACACACGGCGTTCAAAGAGTTGTACCAAGACATCTTTCTCGACACCTGCCACGACTGCCCGTACCCAGTAAGGATCGGTAATGGGCAGGCCGAAGATATAGGTGGCATTGGGCGAACTGCTCGTTACGAAGAGCGCATCCTCAACGTAAGTTGAGCCATTCCAGACCAGACCCCGCTGGTTGCCGTAGGCCACAAAGACATCGGCAATATTATGCCGGGTCGCAGGTTCGTAAGTCGTCAACCGGACATTGGGGTCAGGCGGAGTGATATTCAGCGTGACAATCCCGGCCCGGTTGATTCGCTGCGTAACCTGTTGGCCCAGCTTTGATTCCACCGGATTATCCTGATTAAAAGTAGCCAGATTTTTGAAACTGCGATATGTAGGAGCAACGGCATTTGCTCCGTCGGTATTAGGATCACCCACAATTTGTACTTCGGATGGATAGCCTTGAGCGTAATTATTGGGATCATCCCCATTTTGTACCCGGCCCAGCACTAACTCTTTAACCAATAGACCACTGGTTACAAAGTTTGGGTCATTCCGGTTGCCCTTGGGGTTGTTAACCTCCATCCGGGCCTTGTCGAAATACTGCACGGTGCGTTGTCCACCGCTTACATCGGTGTAAGGCTCGTTCCCGGCAAAAATAGAGTCCGATCCCCAGATAAAGCCACGCCCAACCCCGGTACGCTCGGTGAGGATTTTATCGGTGCGTTGCCAAACCTTTTGAAAATTAGGATCGCCAAAACCAAGTGCAGCCTCTACTGCCCAAGGTAACATCGGGAAAATTAGGATAAAGGCAACCAGTATGCTTAAACTAAACTTTTTCAAATGAGGGGTGTGATCCCTTCTCCTTTCAACCAATCCAAGACACGCTGCTTCAACCGTGCCTCGCGAAATTGGAACCATTGTTCACGTTCTTGGGGATAGCGTTCTAACACGTCTTTGAAACGACGAAAGGCTCCTTTGCCACGAATAGCCACTTGTAAAAGTTCTTGTAAGTGTTTCGATATAATGGTTTCGATGAAAGCTTCCATATCTTTGTAGCCCTCGTGTGTATCAGCCCGGGGAATTTCGATAACACGGGTATTGTATTCAAATTCAACCAAGGCCGCGCTATAAAGTGCCTCCTTTTCCCAGTCTGATAGATCCGTGTTTTGGATGGCTACTTGGGCAACTTCAATCGTATCTCTTTCGGCACAAGCTTCGAGGAGTTCCTCAAGTTGCTGGCGTGTTTCGTCGGTTACTAGAATGATTTCACCCGTTGCCAAATCAAGATAGTGCCACATTTCGGCAAAATCGGTATCAAAAGCACCCGCTAATTCTTCAAGATTGATTTTGAGGTTACGCATATCATTGCTCATAAGGAACCTAGTTTCGTTTGCCTGATTTTGTCATTTACAATTTGAAATAACATCGCCTTTATCCTAGTTTATGCTTTTTCAGCCAAGAGCATTCTACCTTGTTTGGGGTAGCCGTAGCAACCACCAAACTAGTTGGGTTCTCCGTAACCAAGCGGTAGAAGCCTAGGCTGGCTGCCCGTGCCGAGAGGCCGAGGGGAGTAATCACGATATGCCTTGCGTAGGCATAGTAGTGCTAGTATAATAATAAGGATTTACACTTAGAGAAGTTTTGAAAAGCCAACAATATTTAAAGGAAGAGGTTAAACTATGGCGCGTTTGGAGGGCAAGGTAGCTCTTATTACTGGTGCAGCAGGTGGTATAGGTTTGGCAACCGCCCAACGGTTCGCTCAAGAGGGTGCCATTGTCGCAGTCAATGATATGAACGAGGCGGCAGGCGTTAAAGAGGTTGAGAATATCTGCCAGGCTGGTGGAAAGGCCGTCTTTTATCTTGGTAACGTTTCTGATGCCGCTTTTGTGAAACAGATGATGAAAGACGTGGTAGAGAAGTATGGACGGTTGGATATTCTAATCAATAACGCGGGAGTGGTGCGCGATGCTATGTCCCACAAGATGACCGAGGAACAGTGGGATACCGTTATAGACATTCACCTGAAGGGTACGTGGCTCTGCTCTCGCACCGCCTTTGAATATATGAAGCCCCAGTTGTTCGGGCGGATTGTCAACACCAGTTCCACCTCGTCGGAGGGCAATATTGGACAGGCCAACTATTCTGCCGCCAAAGCGGGTATCATTGGTCTGACCAAGACACTGGCCCTAGAATATGCTCGTTCTAATATTTTGGTTAACGCCGTTGCTCCCGGCTACATTAACACTCCTATGACGGCGGGAATTCCAGCCCAAGTCCAAGAAGCGGTGGTCAACCGTATTCCGCTCAAGCGCAAAGGTAATCCCGAAGAAATCGCTAACTTGCACCTCTTTCTTGCCAGCGACGAATCCTCCTATATCACCGGCCAAGTGATCTTCATTGATGGTGGCGCCACTGTCGGAGTGTAAGTTTACCTAACCAAAGAGAGGGATTAGAAATCCCTCTTAGCGGCCACGATAACCCGCATAAGAATAGTAAGGAAGATCAATGGGCGGAGCCATATCCAACAATTTTGGCCTTTAATTCAAAGACCGAGGTTAATCAAGATCAACCCCGATTTTCCCATTCATCAAGTCTTCAGGTATTACCACCATTGGTAGGATATTGCTC
>JACAUC010000315.1 GCA_013390945.1 Candidatus Chloroheliaceae bacterium | reverse complement strand
AGTACCATCCTAAAGACCAGTCTGCGTGTAAAGCCGGTATGAACCTTGCCTTATGTGGCAAAGGGGCGGTAGCTGGCTGATAAATCCATTATAAAGTGATCTTTATCACTTAGGGTTGGCTACTTCCTCCGCAACTTTTTGCAGGGCGTAGGGGCTTGCCAGTTTGACTAGGGGTAATTCTAGGAGGGCAGGCAAGGTGATAGGCCGGGCGGGATGGAGTAAACCGCTCTCGATTACCCGGCCCAGCCATTCCAAAGTGTAGAAAGCCGATTTGTAGAGGTTTTCGACGGCTATCGAGGGGTCGGCGCAATGGTAGAGGCGACAAAGCAAGGGCCGCCCGGTATAGACCCCACATAGTCCGCGCCCATCCAGAAAGATGCAAGGGCTATTTGCACCACTGGTACTGTCGCGTTTGCGGAAGTAGAGGCGCGGAGCCGACAAGAGGCTGTTGGTCGGTTTAGGAAAGGCCAACATTTCAGAGGCACGTGCAAGAGCCGCCGCCGGATTATGGTCATAAAGGTCGGCAAAGCGGTGGGTGGCTACACTTCCTACATCAAAGTAGGTTAGGGGAATATCAGGGTCGTGACAGCAACGGCCACACCCGCCGCAGTTTTTGGCGGTCTGTCGCATCCGCACCAATTTAGCTTTAGCCGCCGTACTTCCCATAGCCTCTGAGAGTTGGCCTAGCGTCATATCCCCTTCAAAGTGCTGCATTGCCAACCCCCCATCACTTCGTACCCTAAGCACCCCCTGAGATTTATGCCCTGTTCCTGATGGATAGCTGATAACTGATAGCTGACTACCCGCCGCCCAACCCAACCGTACCATCTCCTGCATCGCGACTCGCATCGCCTGTATCGGCTGATCGCGTCGCCGGAGTTGGGTTTTCATTACGTAACCAGCCGGAAAATCCTCGCTATCAAAACTCTCCTCGCAGAGCAAATTGCCCAAGAAGCCAAAGCTGGCACAGACCATACTCTCGCTCTCACCTCGCTCCACTGTCAGACGCAGGGCCAGTCCAATATTGGCGGATAAGCTATTGCTTAGCAGTGGACTATCCGGTTCGTCGGTCAGCGAGAAAGGTGGGCTACCGCAGAAAAACCGGATTTTGCCCCCCTCTTCGCTTCCAGCCATAATCCAGTGATCGGGGTCTTCGCCATTCTCGGAGAGGGCGGCGCGAGCCACCTCTTTTAGGTTGGCTAGATGGTCGCGCAGTTGGTGCGAGTCCCCTCCTCCCGATTTTTGGTGCTGCTTTTCGGTTGATCGCTTCAAATTAAGTCCGTTCCATTTCAAAAAGGTTACGCAAACGCTTTACCACGTAGGGCAATTTTTCCAACACATAATCAATCTCGGCGGCGGTATTACTTTTGCCCAATGAAAAGCGGAGCGTACCCAACGCTAAATCTGCCGGAGTACCGATGGCTTGCAGTACATGGCTTGGTTCCGCCGAACCAGTATTACAGGCCGAACCACTGCTGACCGCAATCCCCTCTAAATCCAGTGCCTGCAAAATACCCTCACCTGTGATCCCCTCGAACGAGACATTTAGATTGTGGCCTAGCCGTTTGCTAGGCTCCATTGTGCCATTGACTAGAACTCCCGCTATCCGCTCCTCTATACCAACCAGTAAACGATCCCGCAGAGCCGTAAGACGAGTGACATTTTCAGCCCGGTCTTGTTCAGCCAGCGTTAAAGCGCGAGCCAAACCGACGATATAGGGGAGATTTTCAGTTCCCGCCCTCCGCTTGCGCTCCTGACTGCCTCCCTGCTGCTGGTAACTTAGTCGGGAACCTTGCCGCACATATAAGACCCCAACTCCTTTGGGACCATAGAATTTGTGGGCCGCCAACGACATAACATCTACGCCTAGCTCATTTACGTCCAGCGAAAGGTTGCCGGGAGCCTGTACTGCGTCGGTGTGGAAGAGGATGTGGTGTTGCCGAGCAATTTGGCTGATTTCGGTGAGGGGTTGCACTGTGCCTATCTCGTTGTTGGCGTACATAATGCTAATCAGGATGGTTTTACCGGGGCGAATAGCTTGTGTTATATCGTCAGGAGTTACCAAGCCTGCCCGATTGACCGGGACTAGCGTGGTCTCGAAGCCGAATTGCTCCAAATATTCGGCGGTGTGCAAAATGGCGTGATGTTCAAAGGCACTGGTAATAATATGATTGCCCTGCCCTTTAAACTGGGCGTAAAAAGCGGCTCCTTTTAAGGCTAAGTTATCACTCTCGCTACCTCCGCTGGTGAAGACCACCTCTTGCGGGCGGCAGTGCAGCACTCCGGCCACCTCTTCACGGGCTTGGCTGAGCTTGGCATGGGCTTGCCGTCCCCGTTCGTAAAGGCTACTTGGATTGCCCCAATCCTCAGTAAAGCAAGGCAAAATTGCTGCTACTACCCGTGGATCCACTGGGGTAGTGGCGGCATGATCTAAATAGACTTCGCGTTTATAATTAAGAGCCATTTGACCTTCTCCTGTCAAAAATCGCTGGCTCCGTTGCCGGGCGGGGCCGTCTCCAACGATTATATCCTATCGGAAAATGGTTTTATAAAAAAAAGCCCTCACATTGGTGAGAGCCTTTAAAATTAGGTTGATAAAAGTCAGGAAATGCTTTTTAGGCACTTTCCTCAAGATGGGTTTGATAGTTGATCTCGGCCCGATTAGCACCTTGCAAAATGGGGCGAGCCCTACCTTCAATTACATCCGCGTTAACGATACATTTACGTACATTTTCCATTGAGGGAATCTCGTACATCACCTCTAGCAGGGCTTCTTCAATGGTGGTACGCAAACCACGTGCGCCGGTTTTGTGTTGTAAAGCTTTGTCGGCAGTAGCTTCTAGGGCATCGTCGGTAAAGACTAGCTCCACTTTATCGGCCCCTAGGAATTTTTGATACTGTTTGACAATGGCATTTTTCGGCTCGGTCAGGATACGAATCAGGGAGTTCTTATCCAGCATATCGAGGCTCACGCAGATTGGCAGACGACCAATAAACTCCGGGATAAGACCATACTTGAGTAGATCATCCGGGGTTACTTGGGACATCAGCTTGTCCTTTTCCTTTTGCAGGTGATTTGGGCCTTCCTCGTTATGGTCACGCTTGAAGCCCATTGAACGGGTTCCCACGCGCTGCCCCACAATTTGTTCTAGCCCTTCAAAGGCTCCGCCGCAGATGAAGAGGATATTGGTAGTATCTATCTGGACGAAATCCTGATGGGGATGTTTCCGCCCACCTTGAGGTGGAACATTCGCCATCGTACCCTCGATAATCTTCAAAAGAGCCTGCTGCACCCCCTCGCCTGAAACGTCGCGGGTAATGGAGGGGTTGTCACTTTTGCGGGCAATTTTGTCAATCTCGTCAATAAAGATAATGCCTTTTTCGGCGCGAGCAATATCATGGTCGGCGGCTTGAATTAGCCGCAACAGAATATTTTCTACGTCTTCTCCGACGTAACCTGCTTCGGTTAGAGCGGTGGCATCGGCAATCGAGAAGGGTACATCTAGGATCTTAGCCAGCGTTTGAGCTAGGAAGGTTTTACCACTTCCAGTCGGGCCAATAAGCAGAATATTACTCTTTTGGAGTTCCACATCATCGGCCTGCATATTCATGTTGACTCGTTTGTAATGGTTATACACAGCTACGGAGAGTACCTTTTTAGCTCGTTCCTGCCCGATGACGTACTGGTTGAGCAATTCAAAGATGCGCTTGGGTGGTGGAACCCGACCCAAGTTTAAGTCGGCTTTAGGGCCGCTCATTTCTTCGTCAATAATCTCACGGCACAGATCCACGCATTCATCGCAGATATAAACTGCTCCCGGCCCGGCAATTAGCCGTCGTACTTCTTCCTGCCCGTGTCCACAAAACGAGCAGCGATACTGTACCCGGCTGCCCCTAGTGTTAGCCATGTTAGTAACTCTCCTTAAAACACTTCCGGCTCAGTCTTACAAAAAATTAAGGTATCTTCTAGAGCCGCTTGTAACTGGTCTGGTGATCCTGATAATAGCGTCTGCAAGGCTTGGGAACAAGCAATTCCCTGCTCTTTGCGTTATCTTCCTAACATTATATCATATAGAGCAAGAGTCAAGCGATGTAATTTGAAAGATATAAAGGTGAAATTTGGGTAGTTATTGAAAGGTAGCTAGTTCATAGTTCCTAGTGGGCAGATCTTCGGTAAATATGCTTAAAGACCGGAAATTTAGGCAGACTGGTCTTTTAATCGGTCTGCCACAATCCCAAATTGTAAGGCTAAAAGCCTAAGGCTGTTGCAAAGTCTAAGAGCTACCCAATCTGGCAAGAGTAGTGGTTTGTGAAAATCAACTGGTTGCCGTCAGTTGATCTTGGCCTACCACCCAACTTGTTAGATTGGGACTTTGCAACAGCCCTACCAAAAGCCCCGTTTTGGACAACTATGCACTATAATCTAACCACTCGACTGGTTTTTATAAACCACATAGGTTGAGGCCAGTTTGTCGTGCCACGCCTGTTTTTGTGAGTCGAAGGCGGCGGTCAAGTAGCCGATACCGCAAACAAACGAACTAATCCAGTAGCCAAGGGTGTAACGCAGAATCAATGGCCCAATGTCAGGGGTATTGCCTCTTGCGTCTACCACTTTAATATTCAGAATCATCTTACCAATCGTTGCGCCATCAAAGTAAAGTGAGGTTAGCACAGCATAGATCGCATAACCTATTGCTCCGCCGATCATTGCGAGAGACGAATAGGGTAAAATGGCCTGGATTATACCCGTTACGATTGAGACTAGAATCCAATCAATGATGATAGCCACTAGCCTTGTACCAAAGCCCGCCGAAACCATCCCCGCTGGACCGACTTGGGGCGTGGCATATATCTGCTGCTGACCGTAGCCATACACGGGTGGTTGTTGGTACGGTTGCTGATACCCCGGTTGCTGGTAACCGCCCGGCGGTGGATAATTTCCCGGTTGCTGATAGCCGCCCGGCGGTGGATAATTTCCCGGTTGTTGATAGCCGCCCGGCGGTGGATAATTTCCCGGTTGTTGATAGCCGCCGGGTGGCGGATAACTCCCTGGTTGTGGATAGCCGCCCGGCGGTGGGAAACCATTTTGCGAACCATCAGGAGGCGGAAAACCACCGCCGGGTGGTGGATATGGAGGATTGCTCATAATCTTATTACACTACTCCTGTTCTGCTGTTTCTAGTTACCTCTTCCCAAATAAATATTGCACTATTATGTACGGTCTAAACCTACAGAAGTTTCGATACTTTTTATTCTAATAGGGCTTAAGGGGGTGCTATCGTATCCTCTCAATATTTTGGGGTAGGGGCGTATGGCATAAGCCCAGTCTACGCCCAATCTACGGCGGGTTTATGCCCAGTTTGAGGCGGGTTTATGCCCAGTTTGAGGCGGGTTTATGCCCAGTTTGAGGCGGGTTTATGCCATAAACCCCTACTTATATTAAAATGTATTGTTGAACTCTTGCATTAGTGGTATTGGTACGGTATAAGTTGTGCCGCTGCCTACCGTATTCTTGGCTTCTATGTTGAACTCTTGCATTAGCGGTATTGTCACGGTACAACTTGTGCCGCTGCCTACCTTACTCTTGACTTCTATTTTGCCACCGTGAGCTTCTAAGCTCTTTTTCACGATTACCAGTCCCAAGCCCGTTCCCTTGATGTTTGCTACATTCGTGGCCCGGTAAAAGACTTCGTAGAGGTGGTTCAAGCCCTCCTCTGGGATGCCAATGCCCTCGTCCTTGATTATGATTACCACCTCTTCTTCCCGATAGGCTAATTCAAAATGAACCGTGCTTCCAGGAGGCGAGTATTTGACGGCGTTGGTTAGCAGGTTAGCGAGAATCTTACGCAGCAACTTCTGATCGGCCCAGACCTGCTTTGGGTTAGTGGGGAGAACCAGTTCAAAGTGGTGATCCGTACTACCTGACCCAAGTTGAATCTCCTCGACAAGTTCACTACAAAAGCCGGGGAGGTAACATAGGGTAGGGTTAAATTCAAGTTTCCCAGCCTCGGATTTGGTAATATAAAGTACTTCGTCAAGGAGTTCGGTCATATTTTGTACCGAAGTGTAGATCCGCTGGTAAATCTTCTGCTTGCGTTCATTATCCCAGCGGTTACCGTAGTTTTCGAGGAGTTCCGCCGAAGAAAGGATTGCTGTCAGTGGAGTGCGGAAATCATGGGAGGCCATTGAGATAAAG
>JACAUC010000314.1 GCA_013390945.1 Candidatus Chloroheliaceae bacterium | reverse complement strand
CCGAGACCAGTCTACATTGTAAAGCCAAAAGCCCCGATTTTGAACCTTGCCTTAGGCTAATTTGAAGGTTTGGTGGCTCAGACCGGAAATTTATTTCCGGTCTACTGGTTAGCTCCTGCATCTACTTCAACCGCATGTTCGATAATCTGATCCACCAAGCCGTCAGCAGCCTCCCAGCTATTGCGGCGACCAATTTGATAGCTAGTGAACCAAGCTAATAATATGCCGCTTATGGCATAGGCGGGGAGAACTACTAGGGCCATACCTAAACCAGCCTCCTGATTACCCCCTAAGAAGAGAAGTGACCTTATCCCATCGGTCAGGTAGCGCATGGGGAGTAGGTTGTACAAAAACTGCCAAAAGCCGGGTATCATCTGCACCGGATAAGCCCCACCCGAAGCTGGAACACCCAAAATGGTGAAAAAGATAATGCCTACCAGAAGGCCCAGCCGACCAAAGGCGGTCTGGAAGAAGAGCGAAACCGCTGCGACGGCCAGTGTACCGAGTATGGCGAAGAGACCCAGCGTAAACCAATCCGGCGTATCCATCCCTAGCAGACCCACCGCCATCCAAGTAACGCAAACTCCGGCTATCACCGCCATCAGCCCGTAGAGTACTACCTTGGCGTAAAAGATTCGCATACTGGAAATTTTAAGCTTTTTGCGATGACGCTGCTCTGAGTAAATGTCAATCAGAGTACCGAGGATATTCGTACCAATAAAGCCGCTTAAAGTAAGCATCAAGGCAAAATAAAAGGCCGACATTCCCCTAGCACTATGAGTTCCGATGGTAGTTAGGGGTACAATTTTAGCCTGCACCGGATTACCGAGCAACGCTGCTCTTTGAGGTGCTAAAGTAGCACCTGCTGCTGCCAAACTCTCTACTAGTTGGCTGCTGGTACTTCTCGCTAATTCTGCTACCACCGCTTGAGCGGCGGCTTGGGCCTGTGAGCCTGCCAGTGTTCCAGCGGCCAAATTGGTCAAAATTTCGACTTGAGCCGCTTGAGGTTGAGCAGTGGTTGGATTAGCTATTGCGGCAAGTGCGGCGGAGTAATTGGTTGGTATCACCAATACGGCATAGTACTTGTTTTGCTTGAGTTCCGCTTCTGCCAGTTCACGCTTATCCAACAGGCTCCATTTAAGCATATCGTTGGCTTGGGGACCAGTCAGTTGGGCTACTACCTGCTGACCATAATTAAGGGTCTGCTGACCAGTGTTAAAACCCTGATCGCCATTAACTACTGCCAGTGGTAGGTTATGAGTATTATCCACCGGACTAAGGAAAGCCCCAAGATAGCTGAAGGTCATCAGCAGGGCCATCAATGCGGTGGCGATTAGGAAAATCCAAGTGAGTTTGTCTTTAACCAAACGTAAGATCATAAAACTACCCTTTCTTTGTTAGTGCTAACTAACTTATTAAATCAAAAAAATTTATTGGACGGAAGAGTGCAAAGCTCGCAGCCAGAGTTGGTTAACCTCGTTCAGCATAGCCTCATCCAGTTCCTCATCGAGGCTGAGCATTAGACTGACCTGCATCGCGTAGGCAATACCCATATAGCCCCACGTAGCCGCCTCTAGGTTCAGCTTGGGGTCAAGGAGACCTTCGGTTTGGGCCTGCTCTAATAATTGGCGAATAAAAGCACGAGCATTTTGGTTATTTCGGCGTGTTACTTGTGCAATCTCAGGATCACTCGATTCGGCAATGGCTTGAAAAAAGACTTTTAGAATATCGGGGTCGGCTTTGATGGCAGAACGATATTCTAATCCTATTTCAGCTAGGGCTTTGAGCGGCTCAACTTTTGCACTCTGGCTAAGGTGGTTCTGCCAATTGCTAGTGAAACGATTGCCAAATTGCTCTAAAACCTGCAAAAAGAGTCCTTTCTTGCTGCCAAAATGTTTATAAAGCATTGGTTCGCTCACCTCACTCTCGTGAGCCAATTCGCTAGTGCTGGCATCGCGGTAGCTATGCCGGGCGAAGACCTGTTTGGCTTTGGAGAGGATCAGTTCGCGCCGTTCGTTCGCTTTCATTCGCACTCGGTTTTCCTTTTCGTCTAGTCTCTTTTTCAGCACCACCTAGCGGCTTTGTCTGGTTAGTGATTACTAACCAATTAGAGTTTAGCAAAAATAACTGGACTTGTCAAGGGTTGGAAAGCAACAGTTTTCCCATCGGCGGTAAGTAATTCCTCCGCGTATCGGCTTAAAGCTTTAAGGGCGAGTGATCGGCGTGAACTATTAGTTTCGGAGTCTGAAGATTCAACCACATTCCAAAAGCACATCTGAACATCTGAAGTAGCCTCGTTTTTGAGCTTTTCCAGAAGCGGCTCAAAGGCTCCTAACTGGGCTAGGGCCATCGCTGCCGCTTGTACCGAAACATAGTTGGCACTGGTGTTAAATAATTCGGTTAGGGGAGCCACTGCCCGTTGAGCCTGTAAATTGGCTAATGCCACGGCTGCTCTGGCTTGTAGTCTTGGCTGGTTAGAATTGAGCAACTCAAGCAAAGGCTCAACTGCCCGCTTATCGCCTACAAGACCCAAGGCATAAGTGGCCGGAATAGTGGTTCTTTTTGATTTAAGTGCCTGAAGAAGCACCTTGAAAGCCGCTTCGCCTGTTTCTTTAAGAGCTAGACACAGTTCCTCCACCGCCGTCTCGTCTACTTCCTCACTTTCCAGCACCAAATCCAGTGCTTTCAGCAACTCTTTCGCCGATGCTTCGCTTCCAATCGCCACTAGAGAAGCCCGTGCTGCTGGACGCACTTCCTCGCTACCGAAAAGTAGAGCCTCGATCAGTGCTTCGGTATCGTTCAAGTCCTCTGGCAAATGGGTAATGCGGTTCTCTTCTTCTATATTAAGGTCGTTACTAACATGAGACGCAATAAGAGATGCTGTTTGTGCTTCTTGACCCGTTTCGATATTATTCACCCAAAAATCCTTTCTTCCCTAAGCCCCTAGCGTCAACGTAACCTGGGTTGGTTGTGTAACCTAGGTTAGCTATGGGGTGATCTACCCAATACAAAACTCAAGCCCAACAATGTTAACACAAACAAACTGATCTGACTAAAATTTTACAAAAATTATCAAGGTATGCTATATTGCAAAGGGAGATTTGAATGTAGAAAGGTAAAAACCAATGTACGTCAACCTAACCCCGCAATCAACGGGCGGTTCACTTCTGACTGGAGCGCGGGCTTATGCTCGCTGGAAGTGGCTCGCTGGTGGGCTGGCGGTGCTTTTCCTAATAACTTATCCCTTGCTCAATGGGCAGGATGCTTTTGGCTTGAATTTGCTAACCGAAACCCTAATTTTTGCTCTCTTCGCTCTCAGCCTAGATTTGTTGCTAGGCTATACGGGCTTGGTCTCCTTTGGACACGCTACCTACTTTGGTCTTGGGGCTTATAGTGCCGGAATTTTAACCGCCCAATTGAAAAACTCTAACTTTTTGCTAGGTCTACTAATGGGCGTGTTGGTGGCCGGGTTAGGGGCGTTGGTGCTGGGCTTCTTTTCGATTCGCACGTCGGGTATCTATTTCCTGATGCTAACATTGGCCTTTTCCCAAATGTGCTACGCCTTAGCTTTTAAATGGAATGATGTAACGGGCGGCTCAAATGGTCTGCCCGTGCCTAAACCGGAATTTAGTCTTGTTGGTTGGCAATTGGATTTAGGGGATGGTACAGTCTTTTACTTTGTGGTGCTGACCTGCTTCTTGGCAGGCTTTTTTGGTTTGCGGCAAGTGGTACACTCACCCTTTGGTCGTACCCTCATCGGTATCCGTGATAATGAGAAGCGGTTGGCGGCGTTGGGCTACCAGACTAGCAACTTTAAGCTGATGGCCTGTGTCATTGCTGGAGCGTTGGGCGGTTTGGCGGGCGCTCTCAACGCTTATCACAATGGCTTTGTCTCGGCCAACGAATTTTACTGGACTACCAGTGGCCTAGTGATGGTCATGGTGTTACTGGGGGGCAAAGGTAGCCTGATAGGAGCGGTGCTAGGAGCCTTCTTTGTGCGCTACGCCGAACAATTTATTCAAGGGCAACAGACCGCCAAACTTGGCACTTTTGTGGTAAGCGAACGCTGGCAGATGGTTTTGGGTCTGATCTTCATTCTCTGTGTGTTGTTGGCTCCGGGGGGTCTGGTCGGACTATGGCAGTCGTTGGTTCGGCAGGTAACTAGGAGGCTAGAGTGGCGGTAGAAGCCTTAAAAGTAAGCGGGGTAGAGAAACGTTTTGGGGCATTAGTGGCGGTAAATGGCATCAATTTGAGTGTGCTACAGGGAGAACGCCGCGCCCTGATTGGGCCGAATGGGGCAGGCAAGACTACTTTCTTCAACCTTATTAGTGGGACACTACCGCTCAGTGCCGGGACGATCCAACTTTGGGGTCGCGATGTAACCCGTTTACCGGATTGGCGGCGAGTGCGTTTGGGTTTAGCCCGTACTTTCCAGCGCAACAACCTCTTTATGAGCCTGACCACCTTTGAAAATGTGCAGTTGGCGGTACAACGTCAGCAACAAGTCAGCTATAACCTGTTGCGCTCCGCCCGCTCATTTCAGGCCATCAATGAGCAAGCCCAGCAGGTTTTGGAACAGGTGGGCCTAACCGGGCGTGGTGAACTAAAGGTAGCCAGTCTCTCCTATGGCGAACAGCGTCAGCTTGAAATAGCCTTAGCATTGGCAACCAAACCCTCCATTTTACTATTGGATGAGCCAACTGCCGGAATGTCTTTGGCTGAAACAGGCCAGATGGTAGAATTGGTCAAGAGCTTGCCAGCCGCCTTGACCCTCTTAATTGTGGAACATGATATGGATGTGGTTTTTGCCTTGTCCGACCGGATTACGGTGCTACATTATGGGCAGGTCTTGGCTGAGGGTACGCCCGAAGAGGTGCAGCATAACCCGCGTGTGCGTGAGGTTTACCTAGGGGAGGGCGAATAGGATGCTGGAACTACAAGATATTCATACCTACTACGGCGCGAGTTATGTGTTGCAGGGGGTCTCCTTGCAGGTAAACGAGGGTGAAGCGGTGGCCTTGCTAGGGCGCAACGGTGTCGGTAAGACCACGACTATTCGTAGTATTATCGGCTTTACGCCGCCACGCCAAGGCCAAATACTTTTGCGCGGGGTACAATTGACCCGTTTGTCTGCCGCGACGATTTCACGGCTAGGAGTGGGGCTAGTTCCCCAAGGTCGCCGTATCTTCCCTAACCTGACCGTTCGCGAAAACCTGACGGTAGCGGCGCGTAACGCTCGTAATGTAGGAGGGATTTCTAATCCCGAAGGAGGCTGGACTTTACCAAAGGTTTATCACTACTTTCCTCGACTTCAGGAACGACAAAAGAATATGGGCAATGATTTATCGGGCGGTGAACAGCAGATGTTGGCGATTGGACGGGCGTTGATGACCAACCCGCAACTGCTGTTGATGGATGAACCAAGTGAGGGCTTGGCTCCTTTGGTGGTGCGCGAGATAGGCGGTACTATTCGTCAACTTAAAGAAGCCGGACTATCTATTTTGTTAGTGGAGCAAAATTTGAAGCTGGCCTTTGAAATCTGTGACCGCATCTATATTATGAACAAAGGCCGGATTATCTTCAAGGGTAGTTCTAGCGATTTACAAGCGGATACCACTCTTATGCACCAGCATTTGGGAGTATAGCTCCTTTTGCCGATAGGGGTTGTAGGCTGGCCTATTGGACAACCAGTTCACCTAAACCCGCCTCTTTAGGTTAACCCTCTTCTACCGCTAGATAGACTTGTTCAACGCTAGGCTTGCGCTGTACCAACTGTACGATTTTCACCATCAGATAGAGGGTGCGACGGGCTAGGCCATATTTCTTGGCTAGAACTTGGTTGGCTACTTTCAGTTCCTGCGGGTCAGTCACAAAGCGGGCGTTGGCCTCCTCTACTGATCCTGTTACTTGGCCTCGACCTGTACAAGGGGCTATCGTTACTTTGGGGTTGTTACGAAGCCGTTTGACCTTGCCGCTTGGTTTGGCCGTACTAATATAGAGGGTGTAATTTCGTTGGGCAAACCAAACCGGCGTGGGTACTGGTTTACCAGTCTTGCGAAAAGTGGTCAGGCTGAGATATTTTGCCCCTTTTAATGCCTTAAACGGCTCGGTGGTTTCCCAAGTAGTCCGTTCCATTTTATTTACTCCTAACAACAACCAATTAACATAGCCCCATTATTTTTCAATAATTCGTGGTAGGGGCGTATTGCATACGCCCAACTTGAAACCAATTTATGTTGGGTTTATGGCATAGGCCCAATTT
>JACAUC010000313.1 GCA_013390945.1 Candidatus Chloroheliaceae bacterium | reverse complement strand
TAAGGAAGAAGCGACAGAGGCCAATAAGACCAAACCAAGAGTCCTAGTAATCGAAGATGAGCCGGGCATCCTTGATTTTCTCCAACTTGGGTTAGGTTACGAGGGTTACGAGGTGCTAACCGCTACCGATGGCGAAAGTGGTTTGGCTAAGGCTAGAGCCGAACTCCCCGACCTGCTTATCCTCGATTTGATGTTACCCGGAATTGATGGCTTTGAAATTTGCCGCCGTCTCCGCCAAAGTTCCCAAGTGCCAATCATTATGCTTACCGCCCGTGATGAATTGGACGACCGGGTACATGGCCTTGACCTAGGAGCGGACGACTATTTAACCAAGCCCTTCCAATTCAAAGAACTAGCAGCCCGGATAAGAGCCGTCTTGCGTCGTCAGACTAAAACACAGGAAGAGACCACTAACCCCGGTCTGCTCCAACTGCAAGACTTAACCTTAAATCCCCAACTGCATGAAGTACGCCGCGATAATCGCCTACTGGAACTAAGCCTCCGCGAATATCAGTTATTGGAATTGCTGTTGCGCCATCCTAATCAGGTGCTAACCCGTGAAGTTATCCTTGACCGGGTTTGGGGCTATGACTTTATGGGCGATGGTAACATTATCGAGGTTTATGTGCGTTATTTGCGCCAAAAGTTAGGCGAACCAAACCTAATTCAAACTGTGCGCGGAGTTGGCTATGTGCTAAAAGAAACTCAAGATAAGTGAGGGCCACGTAGTGAAAGCAAAGCCAAAAGGTAAAAGTAAGGGAAGCTGGTTCTGGCGCTTTACTACCTTGCGTTGGCGCTTAACCGCCTTCTACTCGGCCCTTGTCTTAGTGCTAATGCTAAGTTTAGGTTTGTTTGTTTATTCACAATTGGACAGCTTTCTTACAGTTAGTGTTAGAGCCAGACTTCAAGACCGGGCTACCCTAGTTCGGCTAGGAAAGCCCACACCTCCTGATGGATCGGGCAGACCAAACCTTCGGGAGGATTTACAACAGCTAAGCCAAAGGCTGACCAATGAGGCTAACACCGCCGACATTTATGCTAGGGTACTTGATGCGCGAGGGCAAATTGTACGCTTTGGTCATATCGAGGAGATAACCCTGCCGGACTTCACTCCTCGATTGCCTTCTGCGTCAGAACTGGCTCAAGCCACCGGGGAACTCGGCAACGCCTACTTTACCACGCTTTCTAATTCTGACCAAAGCTCGGAGCGGGGATTGATCTACCTCCTGCCTTTGGCTAACGATGGGAGTAATCCAAGAGCCTACTTATTGCTGGCCGCTTCGTTAAAGCAGGCAGATGTAGTGCTAGGGCAACTTCGCCTGCTCTTTGGTTTTGGGGTGGTGGGTGCTTTGGGCTTAACCTTGCTGATGGGATTACCCCTCGCCCGCTTAGGTTTGCAACCCCTTCAGCGGGTGGCCCAAACCGCTACCCGCATCGGCCAAGGCGAATTGAGCCAAAGAGTTGAACTGCCTGCTCACTACACCCATAACAAAATCGGCAAAGGTACAGACGAAGTCTGGCAACTGGTTCAAGCTTTTAACCGGATGTTAGATCAGATTGAAGCGGCTTTTTTAGCGCAAAAGCGGAGTGAGGCGCGTACCCGTCAGTTTGTAGCCGATGCCTCCCACGAATTGCGTTCGCCCCTTACGGTATTGGGTGGCTACCTCGATGTTCTGCTGATGGGGGCTAAGGATGATCCGGTTAAAGCCCAAGAAATCATAACCTCAATGCGCCGCGAAATTGACCGCTTGAGTCGGCTGGTAATTGATCTGTTGACTCTTACCCGGCTAGATGCTGGAAAGAGTATCAAGCTCGAAGCGGTTTCGTTGGCGGAAGTGCTTGACCGGGCCGTAGCTAATATAATAATGTTGGCCGGAAAGAGAAGGGTGGAGTTGCTCCTCCCGGATCCCTTTGTGCAGATAAGGGGTGATAGCGATCAGTTGTACCGAGCGGTCTTCAATTTACTGGATAATGCAGTACGCTACACCAGCCCGCAGGGGCGGATTGAATTAAAACTGGCCTTGGTAGAAGAAACCGTCGGTATACCAAGTCAGGTTATTATCAGTGTCAAGGATAACGGTTCAGGCATCACACCAGAACAGCTTCCTCATATTTTCGAACGCTTTTACCGGGCCGACCGTTCGCGTACCCGGCAAACTGGTAATGCCGGATTAGGGCTGGCAATCGTGAAAGGCATTATCGAGGCTCATAGCGGAGAAGTGGCGGTTACTAGTCAAGTAGGTGAAGGCACCTGCTTTAGTCTAACCCTGCCAGTTTTAAATCAATTGACGGAGCAACTTCCAGTTGAAGTAAGGGAAACTAGCGGGAAAATGTTGGGAAAGTAAAGACTTGTGTAACTCTATCAATGTCGTATAATTAAAAATAGGGAGAAATCGGGAGTAAGACCCTGTAGTCGGTTTTTGCGGCTGCCGGGTGATTGTAGAAGGCGATGACCACAAAATTTTATGCGCTGGAACCAAACGGTCCCAAACGGGTGATACTCTCTTGGGACAGGGGTTGGCAAGGCACCACCTTAATTTTCGATGGAAAACGGCTTGGCTTTCCTATTTCGGATCAGGAAGCACTAAAAGCCGGAATACCCTATTTCTTGCCAGATGGCACACGTCTTGATCTACAACTTATCAAAGTTTTCTTTTCAGGTGATTTTCAACTACTTCGTAATGGAGTGCTACTACCCGGCTCAAAAACACGACCCCATCTCCTTTGGAATTACGCGCAGCAGGTGGTTTTTTTAATTGCTGGCTTTAATATAGTGGTGAGTCTCTTACCCTACCTAAACCTCTTTTCACTATTCAAACAGTTCGGTTTTTACGATTTTACCTTGGTAACAGGCTTTATTTATTTAGGTTTAGGGTACGGTATGCGGCGACGCATCTGGTTAGCCTTGGTAGCCGCTTTTGGCTTTTTTTTGCTTGATACGGTCTTTTTCTCTTTGCTGAATTTACCCTACTTTTTAAGTGCCAGCCTAATAGTGCTACCGATACGTGCCGCCCTATTATATTATATGTGGCAAGGGCTAAAAGTCTTTGATGAACTTGAAAACTTCGACCACCCAAAAGCAAATAATTTAAATCCAACTTCACATGGTAGAAATAACCTACCGCTCTGGTATTTACCCAACCTTACTCCGTCTCCGTCCTTGGTGACAGAGGAGGAGGTGATAACTAAACCTAAGCCAGTGGTTGCTAAGCCGCTAGTGGCTACGCTTAGAAATATGCCCGCGCCAGATTATTCAACTGCTTTTGAGCAAGCTGTAACACTGGCGCAGGATGGTCAAACCGCCGAAGCCTATACCCAATTGGCCCAACTGGTTCTCGAACATCCCGAAGATAGCAACCTGCTGCTTTGGTTGATTTATACCGCCCCGAACACGAGTGAAGCCCGTTACTGGCTAAATCGGTTGAGTCTCCAAGACCTCGCCAATCCGTTGTTGGTAGAGGTAAATAAGTGGCTGATTGCTCAAGAAGCAGCCGCAGGTCATCTAATACCGAAGGCTACGGCTATCGAGCCTGCCCAACCTAGGCTGATTTTGGAGCGGTATGAGCTTAGGGGAGAATTGGGACGAGGTGGTTTTGCCAAAGTTAATTTAGCCTATGACCAACGGCTGGAGCGTATGGTAGCCCTTAAAGTCTTTTCGGCCTGCAATCAAGCCGACCCACAACGCTTTCTAGGCCGTTTTGAGGAGGAAACCTATCTCTTAGCCAACCTCAAACATCCCAATATCATCGAGATTTATGATTCACACCTTGACCCGTCATCACAGGAGGGCTATCTTATAATGCCTGTCGCTGAAGGTGGTACTTTGGCGGCTCTTTTAGACCAACGCCCCGACCGGAAGTTATCATTATCCGAGGCTAAAGATTACTTTTTGCAGATAGCCAACGGGTTAAGTTACGCCCATCATTGCAACATTATTCATCGCGATCTTAAACCGCAGAACCTACTCTTTATGCAGGGCCGTGTACTTATCAGCGATTTTGGGCTGGCTAAGGTCTTAGATCCACTCCATACCCATATTGACACGCATACGGTGGGTACTTACTCCTATATGGCCCCCGAACAATTTGAAGAGCGGGCTAGTAAACCCTCCGATGTCTATGCCCTAGGTATCATTTTTTATGAGATGCTGGCTGGTAAGCCGCCTTTTAGCGGTAGTGCCGCTTGGGTAATGAACCAGCATCTCACCAAAGCTTTACCCGACCTCCGCATGGAAAGACCCGAATTGCCCTATAGCTTGATCTCTTTTCTAGCCCAACTAACCGCCAAAAACCCGGAAGACCGCCCAACAGCCTCCCAAATACCAGAAGCTTTGGAGAAAGCTTTTAAAGTGGAATCGCAGGTTGGACAAGGGTTTAAAACCGTTCCTAGTCCTCTAAGAAGAGAAAAAGGCGACCTAAAAACAAAAAATAGCTCACTAATAGCCCGGTTTAGAAGACTAAAACGAGGTTGGGTCATTGCTTTGAGTACCATAATGATTTTATTGGTGACAATCTGGTTTTTAACCAAAGGCCCCGATTTAGGCTCCGAAATAGCCTCTTTCAACGGGCATACGGCAGCCATAAGTGATCTGGCTTTTAGCCCGGATGGAAGCTACTTAGCTAGTGCTAGTCAGGATAGGTCGGTACGGTTATGGGAGCCTAATCAGGGTAAGCAGGTAAGGGTAATCGCCAATTTTAATTTTGGTAGGGCTATTACGGCCTTGGCAATCAGCCCAAACAGCAAAATTATAGCGACAGCAGGTGCGGAGGGCTATGTCAGTTTCTCGGAATTTAATGCCTTGTGGAAAGGTGGTCAACCACTAGAGACCATCAATCATAATATTACGATCAACAAATTAGCTTTTAGCCCTGACGGGAAGTTTTTAGCTAGTTTGGCAAGTGATGGGGTTATTCGGCTTTGGGATATTGAGCAAATTGGAATCTCCACCAATCCTGCCATAACGCTCAAAAACCAGTTAACCCCCATCTCTGCTTTGGCCTTTAGCCCAAATAACAAATATTTGGCAACCACTGGTGACAATAATAGTATTAAGCTCTGGGATCTCACCACTAAGGTTGGCACGAATAGTCTGCTGCCGATTCGTACATTTGACGGATACACCAGTACCAGTACTATTAGGACACTGGCTTTTAGCCCGGATGGTCAAGTGTTGGCTAGTGGTGGCGATGACTCTAACATCCGATTCTGGGACATGGTTTTAATTACGCCCGGTGGCAGACCACCAGCGACCCTGATTGGCCATGGCAGACCTATAATCACAATCGCCTTTAGCCCGGATGGTAAAACACTTGCCAGTGGTAGTTCTGACTATACCCTCAAATTATGGGATGTAGGAGACAAAAGATTATTGACCACCATCTCCTTTTATGGCTACCAAATTTTACGTGTAAGCTTTAGTCCGAATGGCAAAATTTTAGCGAGTGCAGACTCCTCTAATACTATTAAGTTATGGTCAGCTTTGAGGTAAGTCTAGTTTTACAGGAAAGGTCTCAAATCGGGATTGGAAATCCCTCCTACAGGCTGAAGGCATAAATCGGGATTGGAAATCCCTCCTACAGGGGCTTAGCGAAATCTAAAAAATTTGAAATTTGAAGGAGGAAATTATGGCCGAACTAATTCCTGTTGCGACGGTAGAAGATATTTTGCCGCAATATCGAAACACGCCCGTGGAACGACTTTTGCGCTATCACAATTTGCGGGAGCCACAACCACCTACTACTATCAGGGCTGAGATTCTGATTGGAACTTGTATAGACCACCGCGAAGAGTTAATTGTACCCAATGAGTTTGCCTATGTTATAAGGACGGCAGGGTCAAATTTGCGAAATCACGAATTTCAGATCTCTTATGTAATTGCCGCTGCTGGGGTAACTACGCTGGCTTTGTTGAGTCATACCGATTGTGGTATGAGCCATGTAACCCAAAAGCGCGAAGCGTTTATAAGTGGTCTAGTGGAACGGGGCGGTTGTACGCTGGAGGAAGCCATCCAACAATTTGAGGAATATGCCCCTATTTATGAAATCGGCGATCCAGTCGCCTTTGTCTTGACTGAAACGGTGCGTATACGTCGCCTCTATCCGAAAATTTTGGTGACACCGCTTTTGTATCGGGTGGAAGATGATAAGCTTGCTCAGATTTTGGAATAAAGCAAATTTCAAACCTGCTTTTCCAACGAAAGAGCGGTAATTTGAACCCTGAGATTAGTAAACTAAGGCAAGGTTCAAAATCGGGAACCTTCGCTTTACAATTCGGGTAGTCCAA
>JACAUC010000312.1 GCA_013390945.1 Candidatus Chloroheliaceae bacterium | reverse complement strand
TATTTCCGGTTGGACTACCCGAATTGTAAAGCGAAGGTTCCCGATTTTGAACCTCGCCTGGGCTCTAAAATATATGGATTTTCAGGGATGGCTTATAAGGGTTGGCTCACCAACGAGTACTAAGGAGTAGTTTGGCTTTGTTTATAAGATTTCTACATAAATTGAGCAGTTTGTTAGCTCTGACCTTGGTCGGTCTGTTGATAGCTTGTAGCACTGAATCTAATGTAACTCTTGTCTCCCCAACAGCTAAGGTTTCTGTTGCCACTACTGCCTCGACTAGGGTTGTGGTGGTGATTACAGCTACTAACCCAAGTGCTACCCCTGTTGCACCCACGCCTATACCAATGGTTGTCACTACTGTTTCGGCTCCTACTAAAGTGGTGGCCTTGCCCTCCATTGGCAATAGTTACCCCTCTGGCCCGGCTCCTACGGCGGCCCCTCCAGTGGGTGGCTCGGTTAAAGTAACCTTGCAAGTGCCTGAACAATGGAAAAACGGACGTTTTGGCACACCACACACTTTGCAGGTTCCACCCGGTTTTAGTGTTAGCCTCTATAGCTCTCTTCCTAGCGCACCGCGCTTTGGTACAATCAGCCCGGATGGTCTGCTTTTTGTAAGTTTGATGGGTGCAGGACAAATTGTTATTTTGAGGGATAATGGCAGTGGAACCGCTCAGGCTCCGCTTATTTTTGCCGAGGGTTTGAATGGCCCTCATGGGCTGGCTTTTCACGAAGATCAAGGCCAAATCTATCTCTATGTCGCCGAAAATAACCGGGTTAGTCGCTTCCCCTATAAGAAGGGGCAGGCTAGGGCCGACAAACGCGAAACTATCGTGGCTAATCTTCCCTCTGGAGGTGGTCACTCTACTCGTACAATTGCCTTTGGCCCGGATGGTAAAATGTATATCGCCGCTGGGTCAAGCTGCAACGTCTGTGAGGAGCAAGACCCACGCCGGGCCGCTATCACCCAATATAGTGCCATGGGTACGGGCGAGCGCGTCTTTGCACGAGGGCTACGCAATGAGGTTGGGCTGGCTTTTCACCCCGATACGGGCGAACTGTGGGGTACTGAGAATGGCCGGGATAATCTGGGCAATGATCTGCCGCCAGACGAGATCAACATTATCCGGGATGGCGGCAATTACGGTTGGCCCTATTGCTTCAGCAATCAGGTTTACGATACCGACTTTGGTCGAAAAGAGGCCGCTTATTGTAAAACGACTATTCCGCCTGCCCTGCCAATGCAGGCTCATAGTGCCCCACTTGGGATCACCTTCTATACCGCCCAACAGTTTCCATCAGACTACCGGGGCGATGCTTTTGTGGCCTTTCATGGTTCTTGGAACCGTGCGCCAAAAACGGGCTATAAGGTCGTCCAACTTCAGGTAGAAAACGGTCGCCCGGTTCGCTACAATGATTTTGTCACGGGTTGGCTGGATGATAGCACCCAGCGCGAGTGGGGTCGCCCGGTGGACGTAATTGTTGCGCCAGATGGTAGCCTCTTTATTACCGATGATAGCGCAAATGCGGTCTATCGGGTTACTTATAGTAAATAAGGCTAAAACTGACGGGGCTTATTTGAAAGGTATTGAACTTTAGCCGTGAATCCAACTAAGACAAATTCTCCTCAGAATCCACTAGGGGCAAACTCTAAAGTCGGGCGTTGGGCCGAAAGTACTCTCCAACGGCAACTCTTTTTAACTTTGCTGGCTCTCTATCTCTTTACCCTAGGTGGCTATCTCTATAGTGGAGATGGTCTTGCCAGTTATGGGACGGCTTGGAGCCTTGTGGAGGGTCAGGGTGGCGCGTTAGAGGATTATTTCACGGCTCCGCAATTCGGTTTTCCCGGACGGGAGGGTCATTTCTTTAGCAAGTATGGGTTGGGGCAAGCCGTGATTGACCTACCTTTTGTGTTGGTAGCTAAGGGGCTAGGTTTGTTGATCCCCGGCTTTAAGGCAGACCAGACTGGTCGTTTGCTGACTTCTTTGCTAAATGGCCTAGTGGTGGCTTTTTCGGCACTGGTACTTTATCGCCTAGTGCGCCAGCTTGGTTATGGAGTGCGTACTCGCGTGGGAGTGGCTCTGCTCTATGGAGTGGGAACGATGGCTTGGGCTTACGCCCGTTTTGATTTTAGCGAACCACTTCTTGCGCTCTTCTACCTGCTGATGGGTCGCGCCCTCTTCGCTTGGGGTTGCCATCCTGAAAAGGAGCGGGGGTTGCTAAAGGTGGGCCTTTGGCTGGGTTTTGCGGTTACGGTCAAACCGGCGGCGGGTTTGGCTCTCTTGTCGGTTCTACTTTACATAATCTATCGAGTGGTAAAACCGAATCAGGCTGACCTGCAAAAGCGGGTTGTATGGCTCACCCTTGTGCGCCTCTTTCTGTGGTTAGGACTACCTCTGTTTGGAGCCACTCTGTTGGTGCTAGGCTACAACTACTATCGCTTTAATTCGATCAGTGAGACTGGCTATGGTGCGATCAAGGATCAGTTTGTGGCTGGCTCGTTTTATGGTGGAATTTTTGGTTTCCTGCTAAGTCCGGGTAAGAGCCTCTTTCTCTACTCACCCGGCTTAATCTTTGCCATGTTTGGGCTGCGGCTTTTCTTTAAGGAAAAAGAGCAGAAGGCTGAAACCCTCTTTATTCTAGCCTTATGTGTTACCTATCTGCTTTTTTACTCCTTCTTTTGGAATTGGGAGGGAGATTGGACTTGGGGGCCACGCTACTTGTTGCCCGTCTTTCCTTTTCTTATCTTATTTTCGGCTCCGCTCTTTGAAAAATTTGGAGTCGGACGGCGACAAGGTTTCTATCTTTCTATCTGTGCGGCTCTGGCGGTCAATGCTTTGGGGGTATTCACCCATTTTGATCGCTACTTGTTGGCTAACTATCATGCCGGGGTGAATCAGGACTGGCGTTTTGTACCTGAACTCTCCCCGTTACGCGGTCAATTCTATCTGCTTGCCTCGGCGGTTAGCCAAGCTTTAGGCCAACCTGCGTTGACTATGGATTATCTAGCTTGGGATCCTGTGCGAGTAGCGGCTATTCGGGCCATTATCCCTTTGAAGGATTATAGTGAATTTGACCTCTGGTGGTTGCGCCCTGCCAATAGCGGTAATTGGTTAGTGGCGTTAATCATGGGACTCCTCTTTGCTGGTTTGCTCTGGCAGGCTTGGCGGCACTTCTACCGCTCTTACCGGATGGTTAAAGAATTTGAGGGCTATTAGGTTTTCCTGATAAAAAAGAATTTTTAGGAGAAATAATGAAAATCAGGACTAGCAGATTAGCAATTATTCCCACTCAGCTAAAAAATTGGTCTCCTTACCTCATAGCTATTTTAATCATATTTTTAATGAAGCTACCCACTATAAATAATAGCATCATTTTTATAGATGAGCCTGCTTATCTGGCCCAAGCTCGGCGACTAGATTCCCTAGAAGCTTTTATCTATGCCTTTCAGTATCGTACTGAAACAAAATTTCAATTAGGTCTGATACCATATATTTTGGCACAAGTTATCAATCAATCTTATGCTATTTTAATTATGCGTCTGTTTGGACTGATCGCACTCGTAATTTCAGCTTGTTTGATAATCTCACTTTCAAAACGCCTATTTAAAACGGTTGTGCCTAGCTTCTTTTGCCTGATACTCTGGTCTACTTACTTCTACCGGGGTCCAGGTACTGCTGTACCTCTGATGGAGTATTTCCAACTTCCGTTTTTGCTTTTAGCTCTTTGGCTTTTCCTTCATGCTATCCAAAACCCGTTTAAACTTAACTCCAATCTATTTTGGTCAGGAATCTCGCTAGGATTAGCGGCACTGATAAAATTGGCGACTTTATCTCTAGTTCCAGTGGCGGTCTTAGCTCTGCTACTTCACCTCTATTGGCATAACTCGCGTCGTTGGCAAATTCTATTTAAATCAAAATCCGTTTATCTTCTCTGCTTAGGTGTAATTGTACCTATTCTTCTTTTTGTCTTACCCTATTTTTTGAAACCAGAGACCTTACCAGAGCTAAGATTTAACTTATTTCAGGTTACAGTTGATTATGCCAGCTACGAGAAGCAAAGTCTTTTGAATCATCTTCTTCAACTTCTTTCTATTTTTGAATTTGTGGATTATATAGTAATTTTAACCGCTTTTAGTTCATTTTTCATTTCCAAATTTATCATCCATCGCGATAAATGGCAATTAGTTGATACTTATCAGTTGTTTTTGGTATTTATAGGTAGCTTTATATTTATAGGTTATGCTGCTGGACAATCCAAAGTTCATTATCTGATACCAATCTTGCCTTTTCTCTTGCTCTTTGCAGGTTATCAGTTTAATATATACTGGCAAAAGTTGAAGAATAGGAAGAATAGGAAGAATAGGATGGTAAATATAAAGGTGATTTATATTATTGCCTTTTTGCTTTTTATAATTCTTTTCAAATTAAATAACTTTATATTATATTACCAACTCTATACGGATAATGGGAAACTTTATCGAGACGGAATGGCTGGTGTAGATTTAGAGCTTCTGGTTAGTTATGTTAAAACTAATAGTAAGCCGCAAGATTATATCTGGGTCTATTACAATGCACCCGAACTTTACTGGCTCTCCGACCGCAAGGTAGCGACAAATGAACCAACCGGTACTTGGCTGACCGATTATTATAACGAAACTTGGTTTGATCGTACTTACCAACAACTAGAACATGATCGCCCTGCCCTAATTATAGGTATAAATAAACCACATTATCCCCGTTCTAATGTGGCAACTCTAACCGAACTTCCCAAAATAAAAAATCTCTTGAAGCAAAACTATAATTGTGATATAATCTCTATCAAAGATATTGTCCTTTGTAAACTTTATTGATACTTTTGTGTTAAATTATCCTATATACTCTTAACGAAAATTAAATAAACCATTAGATTTTAGAAAAGCGATTTGAACATGATATATAATTGGCGCATATTAGAAGAATGTAAGCTAGGATTAAAGAAAATTAGATGGCAAGCCACTGTACGCTTGCATCAGAGTTTTGCGGAATTTTATCTAGCATGGGGTTATCGTTTCCTTGGCAACTACTATCTGGTTATCACCACTACCGGGCGCAAGAGTGGACTGCCCCGGCATGTCCCAGTGGGTTATGTTAAGGTCGGTGAATATATCTATACGATTACGCGAGCTATCCCACTGCTCTCAAACTGGCTTCGCAATGTCAGGCAAAATCCACAGGTAAATCTTAACCTTGGCGGAAAATCGCTAAAGGCTACTGGTGAAATATTGGAAAATCCCGACCAAGTGCGGCAGGTTATTCGACTTTTCCTCAAATGTCGTCCTGGCTATAGCCGTTTTTTAGGAGTTGACCTAGATTCAAGTGAAGAGGAATTGGAACGTGCGGCAAGAAGGTGGCAAGCTGTCCGCTTTCAGTTAGATTCCCCAAAGAAACCAAGTAAAGCTAAAAATTAGAGAGTTGTAAAGGTTTTTTATCCGGTTTTTCGTTTAGGCTGGTCTCGATAAGCTCCTCTGGTGTTACCCAATTTTCGGCCCAAGTCTGTAAGGCTTCCATTACCTTGTCCATAGCCCGGCCTTTGGGGGTTAGACTATACTCGATTCGTACTGGACTTTCCGGGTAGACGGCGCGTTCCACCAGACCGACAGCCTCCAATTCTCGAAGTCGTTCGGTCAGTACGCGGTCACTTACCTTCTCTATTACGGTCAATAGTTCGTTAAAGCGAAGTGGCCCATCCATTAAGGCCCGAATAATCAAGCCACTCCAGCGTTTGCTCAGTAAACTCATAGCGTATTCATATCTAGGACAAAGATGTACTTTGATGCTCATACAATTCCCCTTAGTTGGTTAGTTTTTACCCCTCGCTTTATTTTAGCACAAAATTACCCCTCTGACAATAGTTAAGTTAATCACTTTTTCATAGTAACTTACCAAAAATAGGTATAGTCTAGGGATAGGCCCAAAAGCCTGAAGATTGGATGTGACGTTCAATCAACTGACGGAGCGGCATCCAACGAATCGGGGCCGTTTCTGAAGGTAAGATCAACCGAGGTCTCCCATCTTTAGAGATGACCTCGTATTCTGTGGGATGCTGCGTCAACTGGTTGCCATCAGTTGATTGGTTTCGGTTCGCACACTCCCGTTAGCATTGTACTAGCCGTAGGGGTGAAAATTAGTGCCGCCAGCAGAACCCTCGTTCCGATTGATTAGCTGACTTGCCACGTTATAGGATAGCGTGTCGAACTCTAAGGGTGAAGATTAAGGTATTGAAAAGAGAGTTCCTGAGTAACTT
>JACAUC010000311.1 GCA_013390945.1 Candidatus Chloroheliaceae bacterium | reverse complement strand
TTGGACTACCCGAATTGTAAAGCGAAGGTTCCCGATTTTGAACCTTGCCTTAGAGCGAACAAATTATTGACAAATCGTATAAACTTAGTTATGGTTAGCGAAGTTGCATAGAGTATTGATTACCACCTAGAATACACAGGAGAACCTTATGATCGAACAAGAGAAGATTGATTTAATCCGAACACAGTTTCCGGCTGTTCTGAAGCAACTGTATTTCAATACAGGGACGTATGGCCCTCTTCCCGAATGTGGCTATCAGGCTTTAGCTGACTATTCAGGGAGGCAGTTTGAAGAAGGGCGACTTTCTCGGACATCTTTTGTAGAAACGCAATCAGTATTTACTCTAGCGAGACAAGCTGTAGCAAAGCTGTTGGGATGCGAAATAGAAGAGATCGCTTTGACCCATAGCACTACCGAAGGCATGAATATAGCTATAATGGGTCTGGATTGGAAAAAAGGTGATGAGGTTGTAACTTCCATTACCGAGCATCCAGGCGGTCTATTTCCGGTCTACCTACTCAAGCAGCGTTATGGAGTAAAGATTCGCCAGACTGAAATCGGAAAACCTGATGTAAATCCTCTCGATGAACTACGTCGCGTCTTAACTTCCAAAACAAGAGCGGTGGTACTCTCTCATGTCTCATGGAGCAGTGGTATGGTCTTGCCACTTCGGGAGATAGCGGATTTAGTACATCAAGCCGGGGCATTTCTGCTTTGTGATGGGGCGCAATCTGGTGGTATGATTCCCACTAAGGTGTCTGAACTAGGGGTAGATGCGTATGCACTCTCCGGCCAGAAATGGCTGTGTGGCCCCGGTGGTACAGGTGCTTTATTTATCCGTAAAGCATTTTTGAGTGATTTATCGCAGACTTTTGCAGCAATTTCTAACTTTAAAGCTAGTGATTATGACGGAAATTTTGTGCCTACAGTGGGTGCCAAACGTTACGAAGCCATCTCCCTATATCCTCCCGCTGTTAAGGCCCAAGGTATCGTGCTTGATTGGCTTGACCAAGAGGTAGGGTGGGAATGGATTTATGAGAGGATCGCCCGACTCGCCCAGTACTGTTATGAGCGACTTTCAATCTTACCCGGTGTAAAGGTTTATACTCCGCGTGATAATATGGCAGGCTTAGTTCATTTTAGCTTGGATGGTATTACTGCGTCTAAATTAGTCGCGGAATTGTCCAAAAAAGAGATCTTGGTTAGGTCTTTGCCCGATTCAGAACTTATTCGGATTTCAACCGGCTTTTATAATACAGAGGAGGAGATTGATCGGCTAATTTTGGCAATAGAAGCTATTTTAGAAGCTACTTTAAAGGAAGAGTCTGTTTAGTTATGGAATACCTCAAACTGGTAGGTTTGAGCGGTTTTGCCAAAGCTTATCAAAAGTTATTGCATCGAGATCTTCTTTCCCCCTTTAAACTAAAGACTCTGCGCTTCTATCAGACGAATAAGCTCGTGAGTATCGCCGTAGCTGAAGGAACCAGCTACAAAGATATTTACGGTCTTCTTCTGGTTTAGCTGCTTGGTTAGATTCCGGTCTCCCTCCGAAGCATCATCTGGATCTACCAATCGCTTTAGAAAGCCATGATAGGTAGAGTCGTAACCAGTGGCAACTAGCTTGCTTTTAAAACCCTCGCAGTGGACAGGAAATACTTTGGCGGAGACCAGTTTTTGCGCCTCTGAGACAATACTATCTACATCGTCTCCGATGAGGGCCGGTACACAACTCACTGACACCGCAATCGCGTCCGGTTTGAACTCCTTCTCAGCGTAGAGAATAGCCTCCTTGAGTTTTTTCTCTCCACCTTCAACCACATCGAACTCAGTCAGATTGGTGTTAATCCAAATGGTTTCGGTACTCTTTAATCCCCTTAAAGTCTTGTTATTGGCTTGGCTCCGCACGACGGTGGGTATTTGCGACCCGCAACCAAGTGGCGCATGGGTAATTATCACCAACTTTGGGATAGTGTTGAGCATACCAGTAGCCATAGCGAGTTGGCAACCTTGTACTTGGCTAAAGCGTCTCGCCGAATTGGCAGTACAGCCAGTTCCGGCTCCCGAACAGGTTCCACCATAGGCGTTGCCACCACCAAGCCGTTCCTCGCGGGTAGGTAAAGATAACGTTGGGTTTACCGGATTGGAGTTCGGAAAAATTTGACCGAACCTTCTCAAGCTGCCAATCTTCGAGTATATCGCTGATATAGGCCAGATAAGGAATCCAACCGAGATCATCGGAAACAAAGCGGAGGAGGGGGAAGGCATAGTTGCTATCAGCGGCTACGATGGCATAGCGTTGAAGGTCAAAATCGGCATAGGTCTCCAAAAGACGCTCAAGGTAGCTATAATAGTAGGCTTTTTCTTCCGCAATAACCGCATTGACTAGTTGGGGGTCAATCTGGAGTGTTTCGGCCACCTTGCGTAGAAAGAGTGCGGTTCCGGTATCACCTATCGGTAAATCGGCGGTAATATAGGGTATGCCGTGAATCTCCTTAAAAGTTTGAGCCACATTTATACCGTAAATATCAGAAAGCACAATATTAAGCGAGGCTTTTCCAGCGTGGCGGAGATTCTGGAGGGTTTCGCCTTGCCCATAAAAGGTATTGGCCTTAATACCCAACTTGGAAAGCAACCGCTTGATTTCGTCCAGGTTGCCTTTGAAAAATACATCCTGTTTGGGAATGACTCCCAAAATATTGACCGTATGTAGCTCCTTAACCTCCGTTTTCTCCACATAATTTTCGGCCAGAGTTTGCAATACAATGTCGTAGCCAGTAAATAAATTGCCTTTGAAGCCGGGAGTACTGGCGGCTAAAATATTGACACCCTTTTGGGCATATTTATTAACAATCGGCAACACATCGTCACCGATCATCTCCACCATACAGCCTGTTACCACAAAATAGAGTTCGGCCTCCAATATTTCGGTGGTACCTTGGATTAGCTCGTCAATGCGGTTTTCTCCGCCAAAAACAATCTCTTTTTCTACGACATTGGAACAGGGTATCATATTCCCACCACTATAGCCGGAGCCTGCATACCCGGCACCCTGATTTAACAGGGTGGATATACTGCTGCCGCAACCACCAGAGGCATGAATAATAGGAACCACATTGGGAAGTGCGGTTAGGGCGGCGAGTGCGCCACCGAGGGTGCAGGTGGTTCTAGGTCTTTCAATAAAAGTAGTCATAAATATCTCATTTCATCTGTAAGTATCGAGTACTCGGTCGTAGATGTCCTCTGCGACTCTAAGCCCTCCATTGTAGCCAACATATCCGCAAGTTAAAACCAGTCTATAGGTAATAGGAACACTCAAAATAAGCAGGTCGGCCTTTATCTCCTTGGCAAGGCTACTCTCCCAAGAGCTACCAAGAATCAAATCGGTATAGGGCATCGTGCTATGTTTAGCAAGATTGAGGGTAAACTCGATGTTATCAAATGTCTCTAAAACTTTTTCAGCATAGTTTAAGATGCCCTGATAACCAAAACCAAACTGCTCATCTTCCATAAGGAAAGTGGGGATACCTAACTTTGCTCCCCAAATCACCATGCCACCGTGCCTTGCAATTAGGATGTCGGGTTTTAGTCTGTTCAAAATATTCACCAATTCGTAGGCTTGCTTATTACAGACGTTGTAGTGCTTAACATCTCCATAATTCTTCACGGTGCTGGATAGTACGTCGGAATTAATATCGCCATTATCATAAACCGGATCATGGTGAAAAATTGCCGCGCCCTGAACCTCGATCCCTAGCTCTTTTAAGAGCGCAATAATCGCATGACCGTGAGCTGCACCTGCCGTAATATAGGCGGTTTTCCCTTTTAGCTTCTCGCGATATTCCGCCAGTTTTGGAAGTACGCGCTTATGTTCGCTTTCAATTATCTCTTCTATCTCCTCCCGCCTATCGAGAACCCTGCCAAGTCCTCTCATCCAATTATCCGTCGCGGCTATGCCATAGGCGGGTGGCGATTTTATTTCTGGAACACCATTTAAGTTAATATGGAGGTCACTCCGATATTGCCTCCGTAAGTTTCTACCGCTAAGCCAGTGCTAACCTTGATACCTTCAGCAATCGCATTGAGGGTAGTGTCGGGTAGGCTTGTAACCCATTGGTGAGGTGGGCGACGGGCGACAGTGTAAAGCTGAACCATTTTGATCTGACCCCCACCGTCCAGAAAATCGGTCAGACGCTTGCAGTAAGCCTCGATTTCAGCCACGGAAGGTGCTACCCCCTGAATGCACATCATACAGGTTTGAATATTGAGGGGTTGCTGGCGGGCGGTTTCTAAAATATTGTTCAACACTCGTTTATAAGGCACATTGGTTCGGTCAATCTGGCTATAATATTCGGGTGTGCCAGCATCCAGCTTGGCCCATATTTCACCTTTGGCCTTATCCAGCAGGCGTAAACCCGCCTGCACTTGGGGACGATGAAGTTGGGTGGCGTTGGTAATCAGCACAATTTTGACCTCTTCCGGGGTGTACCCGGCTTTTGACCGGGCCTCCACCACCAGTTGCACCGCTTCACTAAACCGGGGATAGGTAGTTGGCTCACCGTTGCCACTAAAGGCAATATCATTGAAGCGCCGTAACTCAAGTGGCACTGTGCTGAACTCGGCCTCCTGCCAAATATGGCCTTCCCGAATCAGTGGTAGCAATTGATCCATTTCAGCCCGTGCTTCTTCCAGATTTATCATGGGGCGTACCTGACCGAGCGGCGGTAGTCGCACTTGGCCTTTGCCTAGGCGAAAATCGCTGCGCTCTACTTCGCAGTAGATACAATCAAAAGTACAAACCCTGTCAGGGTTCAAGTTAATCCCTAGCGATAATCCCTTTGAGCGACGCGCTATAACCGGATAGCACCATTTGAACTCGCGCCAATTTCGAGGGTGTAATGAAAAGTTTCTCACAGTGTGATAGTGCGTCTCCCTTCTTAGGCAAGGTTCAAAATCGGGAACCTTCGCTTTACAATTCGGGTAGTCCAACCGGAAATAAATGTCAACTGGTTGTCCGGTCAAGCCACCAATGAGTACCATCCTAAAGTTAGAGATAAATCATCCGCTATATTCCGAGCCAACAAGGGGCGAAGCTATTCCCTCGCGCTCTGCTGGCTCAAGCAAATCTGCATAGTGGCGGCGAGCTACGTCTGGGTGCGACCGAAGCCGATTCTTGAGATTATTCTTGCCCACCTCATAGAAGAGCGGATTGAGTGGATCACGAGTCAAGCCGCGCACTTGCCCAGCCAGTTCCAAGGGTAAACTGAGCAAAGGAACCGTAGCATCTAGCCCGGCCCCAAAGAAGAAGGCAAACGAAAAGCGGTCAACGCCTGCCGGTGGCGTTACAACCTGATGCACGTTAGCCCGCAAGTAGCCGTTTGAAGCTAATTCGAGTAACTCTCCGATATTGATTACAAAAGTTCCCGGCACAGGTGGAGCATCAATCCAGCTACCCTCGTGTTCAACTTGGAGTCCAGCTTGTTCATCTTGAAGCAAAATGGTGACAAAGCCACTATCTTTGTGAGGGCCAACTCCTTGATCGCCGCCCGTTGCATCACGTCCGGGATAATGGATGAGTTTGAGCAATTGGTTCGGACTGGGTGTGATGAAAGGATCGAAGATAGTTTCAGGCTGACCTAGGGCGGCGGCAAGAGCCTGAATAAGTCGAATGGCAAGCGCACTCAAAGCGTCCTGATAACGCAGAGTCACTTCACGAAGTTCGGGCAACGCCTCCGGCCACTGGTTCGGTCCTTGCATCCGTGACCAGGGCGGCAAGCCGACATCTTGGGGTAGAATTGGACGCTCGGCCCCGAGGTCTATTTGCTCTCGCCAGTCGGGAAGACCTCGCGTTTGCTCCCGACCTACCCTAGTATAGCCTCTGAAATGGGGCGAATTGACCATTTCGATAGCTAACTTATCCTGTTCGGGCAGGTTAAAGAAACGGCGCGAGATAGTTCGGATCTCCTGAATTAAACTTTCGTCAATACCGTGACCGGAGAGGTAAAAAAAGCCTAGCTGGTAGGCTACCTGCCGAAGCTCGGCTAAGAAGGCTTCTTTTTCTTCGGCACTCCCCGCTTGAAAACGGGAAAAATCAAGCACTGGCAAGTCTGTCCAGTTTGCATTTGCAGAGGTCATAAATAAATTTTTCTCCTTCAATCGTCACCCGATACCTATCACCCAGCAAGTGCCTCGTCTAGGTCGGCGATAATATCATCCGCTGTTTCTAATCCCACCGACAGACGAATAAAATCTGGTGTTACTCCGGTAGCGCGTTGCTCTTCTTCGGTAAGCAGTAGGGGTTACTCATGAGTAACCC
>JACAUC010000310.1 GCA_013390945.1 Candidatus Chloroheliaceae bacterium | reverse complement strand
TTCAAAGATTGCCACCATTGGTAGGATGCTGCTCCGCCAGTTGATTTTCCCATTCATCAGGTCTTCAGACATTACCACCATTGGTAGGATGCTGCTCCGTCAGTTGATTTTCCCATTCGTCTGGTCTTCAAAGATTGCCACCATTGGTAGGATGCTGCTCCGTCAGTTGATTTTCCCATTCGTCTGGTATCGTGGGATCGTTTTCATTGGGCATTTTTGTGGTTAGGACTACAATTTGTTTATCAGACCGGATGCTGGCTTCATGTTATCATAAGGTGATGTTTTGGGCAATTGGGTGGTAAATCAAGATCAATGGACGGAGCCATATCCTACGGGGATTGAGGTAGGGTTGGAAGATGGGGTTAGTGGTACGCGATGCTTAGTACACCAGTGTGCCGCAATATGCCGCTATTCAATTTCTATTCCAGAAAAGTTTAATACTTTAAAGCAGGTTTGTCAAATATCAAGCTTCTTTCCCCGATGGCGACTTCTTACGTATTCGTCCAAGGCCGCTAAAGTGGTAAACCAGTCACGTCCCTGTTTTTTCGCTTTGAGTCTACCTTTTCCAGAAATTTGTCTAAGAAAGGCTGGATTTAAATTGATAATCTTTGCAGCCTCCGTAGTACATCCTCCCGTCTAGTTAGTGCCTAGCTTACGATGTCCATTTAACAGACGTAGGTTAAGACTAGAATGTAACCGATGCAATATTTGGTTATGCTTCTGGTAACTATGAGACATTCCGCTCATACAGATTTTTATTATGACCGCAGAGTCATAAGCTTGTCACTCTAAAGAGTGACAAGCTAAAATTGTATCACCTCAAAATTTCGGGGTAGGGGCGTATTGAATACGCTCAAAGTAAGGCAGGTTTATTCAATAAACCCCTACTTATTGAGATGATAGCCCAAATTAAAGGAGCTAATTAAGGGGAATTGTTACCTGTAAAAAAGTGCCAATGTCTGAACCGCTGGTAATCTTCAGCCTGCCTCCTACCATTTCGGCCCGCTCCTGCATTGATGGTAATCCTAGGTGGCCGGGAAAAGAGGCTGAGACTTCAAAGCCCCGTCCGTTATCTTGGATCTGGAGTAGCAGGTATTTTTTTCCGCTTGTCTGTCGGCTGGCCGTCACTTTCAGGCTTAGCTCTATTCGTGTAGCACGAGCATGTTTTATAACATTATGTAACGCCTCTTGAGCAATCCGGTAGAGTGCCTCCTTGATTTTCAGGGAGACTTCTGGCTCACTCTCCAATTCACAAACTACTTCCAACTGGTAACGGGTGTGTAGAACCTCGGTTTGTCTGGTTAAAGCCACCACCAACCCCAAGCGAGCCAGCAATTCAGGTCGTAGTTCAAAGAGTAGAGCCTGCATTTCGCTCATACCACCCTTTGCTAAGGAAGCCAAGTATTTCAACGTCGCCGGTAATTGATCGGGCCTCTTTTCAAACTGATCCTGCGCGGCATTAACCCCTAGCCCAATACTGTACAAGACCTGACTGACCGAATCGTGCAAATCTCGGGCTATTCGCTGGCGCTCTTCCAATACCGATAGTTTTCTCGCTTGCTCATAACGTTCCTCGATCATTTTTCTCTTTTCCGAAACGTCTAGGGCTACGCCAATAGCACCGGAAACCTGCCCACCCTCTTCTCTTATTGGGGAGAGCCAAAATTCATAAGTCTTGCCCCTCATTGGTAGGATAGTGTTGACAACTTCACCTTCCAAGGCTTGGTGGATTTTTTCGGCTATATCTTTGTGCGCTACAGTAAAAGGTGCCCCTATTGCGTGTCCTATTATGCGGGTTGAATCCACCCCCAATTCTTTGAATCCCCGTCCGTTGGCAAAAGTGGCTACTCCTTTCTGATCCACCGCAAAGAGCATCATTGGCACATTGGAAACCACCGTCTGAAGGCGGCTTTCGCTTTGGTGTAAGGCTTCCTCTGCCTGCTTGCGGGCGGTAATATCGGTAATAACGCCGATAGTACCTTTAAGTTGGTTCTCCCGGTACAGGGGTACGACGGTAGCCGTAATATTGAGGATGCGACCGTCGCGGTGAATCATGCGGCCCTCATAGGTATGACCTGTGGTAGAAATACTGTGGCGATAGTTTTCATTCCGCTGCGCCACATCTTCAGGGTGGTAGAACTCGGCGGGGTTTCTACCCAATAACTCTTCGGAGGAGTAGCCTAACATGCGGGTATAGGCCAGATTTACAAATTGGAACTGACCCGCTACATCAGTGGTAGCCAAACCCTGCCCCATCGTATTCATTACCAGTTGGGCAAAGTTACGCTCCTCTATTAGAAGTTGTTCGGTAATTTTACGCTGGATTGAGTTGGTAAATATTTCGCCTAATAACTTGAGAAGGTTTATATCCGCACTACTCCAAGTCTTTTTGGTTTTAGTCGCTTCAAAGCCCAGAAAACCCAACGGTTTTTTCTCATAAATCAGTGGTACTATTAGCAAGGATTGTACGCTTTGATTCTCCAGAGCCTCCCGCTCATAGCGGGCCTCTTCCGGTATCAAATCGAGATCGGTAAGATTGAGAATTCCAAACTCTCTTATCTGACTCTTCATCCAAGGAAAGGAAGCGAGCGGCAGGTTTTGGAGCAGTCGCTTATGGGACGCGATACCTTCTTCGACCCATTCATAGGAAAGGCCCATCTGTGTGCTATTATCCTCCGAAAAGAGAAAGATAAAGGCGCAATCCACCCTAGAGAACCGACCAATAGCCGCGAGAGCCTGATTGATCTCATTATCTATCTCTTTGGTACTCACATTAGCAAAGTTGGTGGAGATAGTGGCAATTAATTCCTCGAATTGAAGACGATGTTGAAGCCTCTTATCCGCTAAATACTGTCCGGTAATGTCACGGAGCGAGCCAGAAGTGCCAAGGATAACCTTATTTTCATCTAGGATTAAGCGTGTATAAACCTCAACCCAGCGGAGCCTACCATCTGTGGTCAGGTAACGTACCTGATCTCTGTAATAATCAATCTTTCTTTCGATCAATAGCTGGAAGAGTTCTAGGTTCCGCTCCCGGTCGTCAGGATGAACATAGTTGAGGAAATTCTCACCGAGGCTCTCTTTCATCGAGAAGCCAGTTGTTTCAACCCAAGCTGAATTGAGAAAAGTCCAATGACCCGTTGCGTCGGTCTGAAAAATCACCTCTTTAGTGCTATTTACCACCGAACGGTAGCGTTCTTCGCTGCGCCGCAAGGCCGCCCCTATCTCCTTTTGGCGGGTTATATCCACGAAGGAGGCCACCACCCCACGCAAAGTAATCTTGTCTGGCTGGAAGAGTGGTTCAGTATTGATCGAAATCCAGCGGGTAGGGCTGCTAGGAGACTGTAATCCCATCACTACCCCGGAGCATGGCTCACTGGTACTTAGAGTTATCATAGCCGGGTGGGTTTCGCCCGGAAAAGAAGTCCCATCTTCGTGGATCGCCCCCCAGCGCGAATCAGCCGAATCACGCCCAGCTAATTCACCTTCGAAGAGTCCTAAGATTTGCCTTGCGCTAGGATTGGAGGTTAGGATGGTTCCATCAGCATCATGCAACACCACCCCCTCCGACATAGTATTGACTACACTTCGGTAACGCTCCTCGCTTTCCCTTAGTGCTTCCTCCGTTTGTTTGCGTTCGGTAATGTCGCGTATCACACTTAAAAGTACCCGTTCACCGTTTAGCTCGATGGTTTCTGAGCAGACTACTTCCACCGGAAAGGTAGTGCCGTCTTTGCGACGGTGGAGTGTTTCAAACCGGATGCCACTAAGATGAGCTTGCTGCATCTGGGAATCTACTTGTGGGAGGGTGTCGTTAGCTCTTAAATCACGGATACTTAATGAGGTCAACTCTTCTAAAGTATAGCCATAGGCTAGAACTGCGGCTTGATTAGCCTCTAAGATCGCACCATCCTGCCGGATGAAAAGGATCATATCGAGGCTATTTTGGGCGAGAAGCTGATAGCGTTTTAGTAGGTTCTCGGCTTGCTTGCGTTCAGTAATATCACGTACAATAACCATCACTTCATCTTCGCCACTGACCACGAAGCGGGCCTCGAAAAAGCTAAGAGTACCCTCAATTTCAAGCTGATATTCAAAACCCTGTAACTTGCCAGTCTGGAGTGCTTTCTCTACGTAAGCCAAGATCTTCTCGGCTACGGCAGGCGGCAATACTTCGGAGACCCTTTTGCCTATAAAGTTTTCCGGGTTGGTTAAGAGCTTCTCTTCATTACCAGCTTTAAAGTTTACGAAGACTCCGTCTCGACTGATGCGGAAAAGCATATCTGGCATAGCGTTCAGAAGTGCCTGGTTGGTAGACATACTGCTGACTAGCAACGCCTCGATTTTCTTGCGCTCGCTAATATTAACGAAAGAAAGGCAAACCGCCACTACCTCCCCAGAACGAGCCTTAACAGGAATATAGGTGAACTCCAAACATAACAATACCTCTTTATCTTTATAGCACCGCTCTTCGGTGAAGAGTTTGCCACTCAGAGCCTCCTTAAAGTGTTCCTCAAAATCCGAGAGATTAAAAATTGTAGCCAATGACAGGAGAGACACATCTACCCTCAGTTCATAATTCCAAAGCAACTGGATCATTTCAAAGGCTTGCTGGTTTATTGCTCTAATCTGGTAGTCTTGACCTATTAGAATCATAGCGTTGGGTAAGTTCTCAAAAAGGTCAATGAAATTTTTTGTTTCGGAATCCGATAAGGTGCTTGTATTTACCATTTTTTTACTTCTCAACTCTTTACAGATATAGATTAAATTGTATTTTGCAAATACATTCCCATTTTAGCTTAACAAAAACATATACTATATAAGAAAAACAACATAAATTATGCCATTAGTGTGTAATTAATGTAGCTATTTGATTTTCAGATAAAAAGGAGCGTCAATCTGCTATATCTTTTCAATAGGTAGGGGTTGTAACCCAAGTTACGGCTGACCTATTGCATAAACCTGCCGTAGCGTATGCCATACGCAATTATAGAGACGATACACCATTTTACCCCCACTTATTGATAAGATACCTCAATTCCTCTAAGGTATAGGGTTTGGGTAAGACACCTAAAAAACCATACTCAGTGTAATTTGCCATTACTGGGTCATTTGAATAGCCGCTACTCACTATCGCCTTTACTTGGGGATCTAGTTCGCGCAGTTGTGCTATAGTCTCTTTACCTCCCATACCACCCGGCACCATTAGATCCAACAACACCAAATCAAAGGGCTGACCTATTGCTCTAGCCTTCTGATAAATTTCGATAGCCTTTTGCCCATCTTCCGCTACCTCTACCTGATAGCCCAAACGGGTAATCAAACGTTGCATCGCCCGCCGCAACGAAGGCTCGTCGTCCATTATCAGTAGCCGACCTTTATCTGATTTCAGGCTAGTTTCAGCTTCAGAGCGGGGAGTTTCTTCCGTCTCCACATAGGTAGCCGGTAAATAGACTTGGAAGGTAGTACCACTACCAACCGTACTTTCTACCGTAATCAGACCATCATGTTTTTTAATGACTGAATAGCACACCGCCAACCCCAAGCCACTCCCCTGCTCTTTAGTCGTGAAATAGGGGTCAAAGATTTTGGTTAAATTCTGGAGAGCAATGCCTTGTCCGTTATCCTGAACGGAAAGCCGTACATAGTTCCTCTCCGCGAGCAGTCCTGCTAAGGCATGGTCTGGCGGTAAATGCACATTTTCCCCACTTATGTGGAGGTGACCACTTTCTGACATAGCCTGTACTGCATTAATTACCAGATTTTTGACTACTTGGCTAATCTGCCCGCACAAAAAAGGCTCTGGAACAGATTTGGCTTGTTTCCAGAGCCTTTTAAAATGCTTGGTCTGAAGGAATTTATCCACCTAAGCCTGCGTCAATCAAAGCTTTGTCAAGAGCGGCTATTAAATCGTTTCCTTCGTTGAACATAAATACTAATTACCCATGATAGCTATCTATCAAACGCCAATTTGGTGCATTAAAAAAGGCTCCATTTCTAGAGCCTTGTGGTAAGCAGTGGCTTTTGATCTCTCTATCTACTTTTGTTACGCTATAGCGTAACAAACCGTAACAAGCAAGCTTTGACCTAACCTGATGATTTCTCTAAGTAGGCCACTTGTTACGCTATAGCGTAACAAACCGTAACAAGCAAGCTTTGACCTAACCTGATAATTTCTCCAAGTAGGCCAAAGAGCCACCAAAAGAAGTGGTAAAACGCAAAGCCTGCCTTTTGCTGGAGGTTCCAAGCATAAAGGATCACCAGTACCAGCAAGACTCTTGTTATGATATTAAGCCAGCGTTGATTTATCCTTATCCTCATTTTTCTACTCCTTCCTTGCCTTTTTTGCGTTTGCGGTGCATATCTTGGCGGCAAGCCGATGA
>JACAUC010000309.1 GCA_013390945.1 Candidatus Chloroheliaceae bacterium | reverse complement strand
CTGTCGGAGGGATTTCTAATACCGATTGACCGCAATTCAGCAGTAGAAACTTAAAAGGAGCAACCGGGTGGCTGCTCCTTTTTAAGTAGGGACTCTTCTAAAATGTAGCCGAAAAACTACGCTTTGCTGGTCTCGCCTTCGGCGGGAAGTGCCGCCGCTACTCCGACGGGGAGGGCAGCGAGTTCACCGTCTGGGGAGACCGGAATTAGCTTAAATTCGTCACCCTCGGCATCTATGATAATTCGGCTGTGTGGGCCAAAAGAATTATCCAAAATACCCTCGGCTAACTTATTTTCAAGCTCGTTCTGGATCACCCGGCGCAAAGGACGCGCCCCATATTGCTTATCGTAACCCTTCTTGGCAACAAGATCCATAGCCGCCTCGGTGATTTCCAGCTTAATCTCCTGCTCCACCAGTTGATTCTGGACGCGCTTGAGCAGTAAGGTTACAATCTGGCGGATTTCAATCGAGGTAAGCGCATGGAAGACGATAATCGAATCGACCCGGTTGAGGAACTCTGGTCGGAACATCCGCTTTAGTTCGCCCTCCACTTTGGACTTCATATTATCGTACTCGTTCTTGGCGGCCTTATCCTCGTCGCGATGGACATTGAAGCCCGGCCCCATACTAGCCCGGTTGATAAACTCCGCCCCCACATTTGAAGTCATAATAATGATGGTGTTGCGGAAATCTATCCGACGACCTTTAGCATCGGCCAGATAGCCATCTTCCAGGATTTGCAGCAGCATATTGAAAGCTTCAGGGTGAGCCTTCTCGATTTCATCGAGTAGGATGACCGAATAGCTCTTACGGCGCACCGCCTCGGTAAGCTGACCGCCTTCTTCATAGCCGATATACCCTGGAGGCGCACCTACCAAACGACTGACATTATGCCGCTCCATAAACTCGCTCATATCAATCTTGATGAGAGCTTGCTCACTGCCGAACATAAACTCGGCGAGGGCTTTGGCTAACTCGGTCTTGCCTACACCAGTTGGTCCCAAGAACATAAAGGAACCAATTGGGCGTTTGGGGTCTTTCATCCCGGTACGACTACGGCGGACGGCTCGTGCTACCTCGGCAATGGCCTCTTGCTGGCCGATAATGCGATTGTGCAACTCGGCTTCCATCTGGAGCAACCGCTCGCTCTCTTCGCCTGCAATCCGCATTAGGGGAATACCCGTCCACATCGAGATAATCTCGGCAATATCTTCCTCAGTCACATAGGGTTTTTCGCCCTCCTGCTGAGTCTCCCATTTCGATTCCATCTCGGTAATGCGCTCGCGCAAGCGGTCTTCCCGGTCGCGCAGGTCAGCGGCGAGTTCAAACTGTTGGGCAGCAATGGCGGCATCCTTTTCCTTGCGGATACTCTCCAAGCCGCGTAGTGCTTCCTTTAAAGTAGGTGGGCTACTGCTGCGGTGCATCCGTACCCGGCTACCGGCCTCGTCAATTAGGTCAATCGCCTTATCGGGCAGGAAGCGGTCGGTCACATAGCGGGCGGCGAGTTCGGCGGCAGCTCTAACGGCACCCTCGGTAATGGTCAGGCGGTGGTGATCCTCGTAGCGGCTCTTGATACCAAGCAAAATCTGAATCGTATCCTCGACGCTGGGCTCCTCTACGATCACGGGTTGGAAGCGGCGTTCGAGGGCGGCATCGCGCTCGATATATTTGCGATATTCATCTAGGGTAGTGGCCCCAATAGTCTGCAACTCGCCACGTGCTAGGGCGGGCTTCAAAATATTGGCCGCATCCACCGCGCCTTCGGCGGCCCCGGCTCCGACGAGGGTATGTAGTTCATCAATAAAGAGGATGGCCCCGGTATTTTTGACTTCGGCCACGACTTTTTTGAGGCGTTCTTCAAACTCACCCCGATATTTTGTGCCAGCCACCAAAGCACCAATGTCCAAGGCCAGCAAACGTTTATTCAACAGATTTTCTGGTACATCGCCCGTAATAATCCGCTGGGCCAGACCTTCGACAATAGCGGTTTTACCCACTCCCGGCTCACCGATGAGGGCGGGATTATTTTTGGTGCGCCGGGAGAGAATCTGGACGACTCTTTCGATCTCCTTCTTGCGCCCGATCACCGGATCTAGGCGATCTTGGCGGGCCTGCTCCGTGAGGTCTACACCCATGGCATCCACGAAAGGAGTGGAACTAGTCTGTTTGGGCTGGGTGCTGTAGGTACTCTGGTTTAAGACTTGGATAACCTGTTGGCGCACCTTCTCTAGCGAAACACCGAGGCTCTCTAGCACTCCGGCGGCAATACCTTCACCTTCGCGCACCAAGCCCAACAAGAGGTGTTCGGTGCCGATATAGTGATGGTTCAAGCGGCGGGCCTCATCTACGGCCAACTCGATGACCTTTTTGGCACGTGGGGTCAGACCAATTTCGCCCATCACGGCGCGGTCGCCTCGGCCAATAATGAACTCTACGGCACTGCGTACTTTGTGCAGTTCCACGCCAAGATTATTTAAAACCCGGGCCGCCACGCCATCGCCTTCGCGCACTAGGCCGAGAAGTAGATGCTCGGTTCCAATGTAATTATGGTTAAAGCGTTGGGCCTCTTCTTGGGCCAACGTCAACACTTTGCGGGCACGTTCGGTAAATTTCTCAAACCTATCAGACATATTTTAATTCTCCCACTAGAACTTTTAACCGGGCTTTTAACCCTCGTTTCTTCGCTTGGCCCTTAGCATCTTTGCGGTTAAAGCAAAGACTCTTTGAAACCTCTCTTCTGAAACGACTGTTCAGCCGCCCAACGCTGTTGCATTGTTCTTGTGTAATCTATAAACTGTTTACTATAAGAGTGGTTTGATGGCTGTAAGGACGTTCTGATGTAAATAGTTTAGCCTCATATTATATAATTATATAAAGAAAATGGAGACTGGCAAAGCTGACTGACAAACCACGCCCCCCGCTCCATCCACAGAGATATTTCACTTTTTAAGATGTGTTACAAATAAAATGCTTAGGCTTTAAAAGAGATACTACCTTTGCATAGCCCTATTTTACCACATCTGTAAGCAGATGTAGCGGATTGTTGTGTTAGCGTAGCGTTTGTATCTACATCGGGATGGGTTAAACTAAGATGGCGAACCCCTTTTCATTTCTCTTGAAAAGAAGTTCGCCACCAAAGTTCATTGGATAAGCCTGAAGGTAGGTTGAGTTGATTTTAGCTCATAGCTGAGATGTTTTACAGGATCTCGGCTTCGGCTTCAGGTACAGCTTGCTCATCGCGGCGACCACGGCTGCGACTGCCACGCCCTTCGTCTTCTTCAGGAAGATCGCTCAAGTTACCCTCATAACCTTCAACGGCACGTTTGAGCGAAAGGCCCATTCGTTTGCGCTGCGGGTCAATGCGGATAATGCGAAGCATGGCGGTATCACCCTCTTTAACGACGCTGCGGGGATGTTGCACCCGACCTTCGGCCAGTTCGCTGACGTGGATCAAGCCTTCAATACCATCGGCGATACGGGCAAAAGCTCCGAAATTAGCCAGTTGGGTAATCGTGCCTTCGACGAGTTGACCGGGTTGGTATTTCGCCATCACCTGGCTCCACGGTTCGGGTTGGGTACGCTTAATCGAAAGAGCTACTTTCTTTTCGGCATCATCTACGCTCAACACATAGACTTTGACCTTTTCGTTGACTTTGAGCAATTCGTTGGGGTGGTTGATCCGGCTCCAAGAGAGTTCGCTCAAGTGAACCAAACCATCGGCTCCACCAATATCCACAAAGGCTCCGAAATCACAGATACTCGTAACGATACCGTCGCGCACTTGGCCCTGCTCCAATTCGGACATCAGGCGATCTTTCTGAGCATCGCGCTGTTCTTGGGCAGCTTGGCGTTCCGAAAGGATTAAGCGATTGCGATGGCGGTTGATCTCGATGATTTTGAGGGGCATTTTGGAATTGACCAAGCGGGTCATTTCGCTCTGTTTGGCAGCATCGGTTCCAGCGGTCAGCCCGGTTACTTGGGAGGCAGGCACAAAACCGCGTACCCCTTCTAAGTTAACCAACAAACCACCCTTGTTATAACCAGTCACCTCGGCCTCGATAATATCGCCAGCCTCGAACTGCTTTTGCAGTCTGCGCCAGCTCTTCTCCATCTTGGCTTTGTCAATCGAAAGAACCGCGTGGCCCTCTTGATTTTCGGGCTGTACCACAAAGACTAGAATCTGGTCTCCGACCTTAATATCTTTCAGTTCATCTTGCGTTAGGGTTTGGAGTTCTTTATTAGGAACGACCCCTTCGCTCTTTGCACCGATGTCTACAAGGATTTCATCACGATCCTTGTGCATTACAGTGCCTTCGATCACTTCGCCATAGTGCAAAGTTTTCAGGGCACCGGAGGGTTCATTGAGCAACTGTTCCATGAGTGAAATATGGCGCTCCGGCACTGCCGTAGCCGCTTCTAATTCAGCGTCAGGTTCTTGCTCGATTTCAAGTGTAGCTACTGGCCCACTGGCTCCATCCGCTGATTCAAGATGATGCAGGCCATTTCCGTTGGTGTGTAACTCAGCCGCCTGGTGAGCTATGGTTTCCTCGGTTAGGGACGTGTTAGCAAGTTCCCCTGCCACACTGCCGCCTAGATTGGGTTGCACTTCTGGGATTATTTTGACGTTTTCTTCCATCATACCTTCCTTATCCAAATGGTTAAGATGACTCTCTCCTTGGCTTCTATTACCTTACAGTCAGACCTTACTTAACGTGCCAACTTCCGAAAATGGTACCGTTAATTAGAGGTTGCTGTGGATTATGCCGTGTGGAAGGTCTATCTCAGCCGTTATTATAACCGCTTATTTAGAAAAAAGCAAGGTGAGGTGAGGCAAAAGGGGCAAATTAAATTAGAGGTTGGAGGCATTCAACTTTGAAATGCCTCCACCAGCTTTAATAGGAGGAGATTGTTCACTCTGAGTTACTAATAGTTAGCGTACTGACGGAGCATCCTCCGCAGGATCCAGTTCATCGCCGAGTTCTTCTTCATCTCCAAACTCTTCATTCAGAAATTCATCGGTATAAAAACCGACTTCCCGGCCTTGATAAACCCAGACATTCAAGTCTTCGCGCTTAACGCTGGCGGTCACTACCAGATTATCATCTATTTCTTCGATAATTTGGGCAACTTCGCTCTCTTCTAGTTCGATTTCCAACACAATCGTGGCGTAGACGTTCTCCATCGCAAAATGAAGGTCTACTCGCCCGATGCGTTGGTTATCCTCACGAATTTCATAACCCTCGCTACTGACCGTGCGAAACTGGCGCTGAAAAGTGTAAAGACCCATAGCTCTCTTCTTAGTCTCCCTTCGTTTAGTGTGAGTATTTTTCTGGAATTTCTCAAAGCTGAATTAATCTAAGCGAACTTCATAAGGTTTTATCACTAACCAACTGCATAACGCTTCTTCCTTCAGGATTGTTACCAAAACTGAAAAAGTAGTTTAGGATCAGTGCCATGCCTTAAAACGTCCGGTCAAAATAAACTCAGTCAAAGTCTTACTTGCGGTTCAGTTGCTTGTCCAGCTTTATAGCGGACTATCTTGAGCAATCATGCAATATGCAACTGAAAAGGAGTTATTGCTTCCTAAATGATGAAGTATCTCAAGACTTCTCCTTTAGGGAAGCGTAATGTAGATTAATCCTAACACTGAATAACAGCATTGTCAATAAGTTTTGGCTCGTTTACCCAAAAATGGCTATCTTCTCCAGAAAGAAGTTACCAGTAAAGATCGTTGTCGGGGCCACGTTTGCGGTCGCTCTTTTTGGTGCGTTTGGCCGGGCCTTTCTTCTGGGTGGTCTGATTCCAACCGCCCTCCTCTTTATCTTCGCTCATCTTCTCGCGGGCCTTTTCAAACGAGGGTCGTCGCTTCATTACACCACTGGTGGCTCCGGATTCGCTGGTGGCGTTCTTTATTTCCCAATCGCGCGTAATCACGCGGATCTTACCGGACGAACCTGCTCGCTCCGCCACCATCCGCTTTATAACCTCATCCGCGCTCTCACCCAACTTGCTGTAGATTACGAGGATGCGCCCGTTCGCCCGTCGCTCGGTGGTTTGGTAGGGGTAGCCATTCTTATGCCCATCAAAGACTACCGTAATCGAGCGGGCCGAACGTAGCCCACTGGCATTTACTAGCCGGGTAATCAGGGCTTCACGGGCAGACTCTAGCCCATTACGTTCTAACCGGATCAGTTCCGGGTCGGTTCTCAGCAAATTATAACCATCTATGATAACGTCTTGCATAGTACCTTTCCGGGTTAGATCGGGATTAATTTGGCTAACTATATCGGGATTAGAAATCCCTCCTACAACTTCTCAATCGGTAGGGGTTTATTGCATAAACCCGCTTCTCAATCGGTAGGGGTTTATTGCATAAACCCGCCGCCGTCAGCGCGATTCCATAAACCCGCCGCCGCCATCAGCGCG
>JACAUC010000031.1 GCA_013390945.1 Candidatus Chloroheliaceae bacterium | reverse complement strand
TGCGCCAACTGGGTCAACTGGTTGTGCCGCCAGTTGATTTTCACCTACCACTACTACAAGATTTTGCCTTCCGACTAGAATGTGGCTATGGAAAACTATTTGTAAACTGGTTTAGCCTACCTATCTGCCTGTAAACTGGTTTCTCTTAGGCCAAGATTGTAGGATGCTGCTCCGCCAGTTGATTTTCTACAAGATTATGGCTTTCCGACTAGAATGTGGTTATGGAAAACTATTTGTAAACTGGTTTAGCCTACCTATTAGCTTTCTCTTAGGCCAAGATTGTAGGATGCTGCTCCGCCAGTTGATCTTGACCTACCACTACTCTTGCCAGATTGGATAGCTCTCCGACTTTGCAACAGCCCTAGCCTTAAAACTATTTTATTGGTAAATCGGCTGTAGATAGAGTATTATGTAACCACAAATTCATTTTAGGGAAGAGGCATTTTGTGGAGGCAAGCGGTCTTGACGCTGGATACTCAAAGCTTTCAGTTTGAGAGAAACACGCTGGTAATTGAGCCAAGGGGTGAATTGGTGGAGCAGTTGACCAAAGAGACCTCTTGCGGTTTAATTTATTTTAGCCGCCGTGTTCCCGCCGAACAATTGGCCCGTATGCAACTGGCCGAAGGTTTGGGTATCTTCTTTCGCTTTAATCTCGAACGCCAGATGGAAACCCTGCTAAAAATTGCCCAGATGAACTATGGCAATATTATTATTGCTTATACCGCCGAGGATCTAATTGTCGGCTATGTCACGATGCACCCGATAGATGAGAGTGAACGTTGGAACGTCCTTAACCGACCGGGGGAAGCCTTGCGCGTTTACGAATTTGGCGCAATTGAGATTAGCCGGAAATGGCGTGGTTGCGATATTAGCAGCAACCTAATGCGAGCGGCCTTCGAGGGCGATAAATGGATAGAGGATAAGATTATTGTTTCGGTCGCGTTTGCGTGGCATTGGGATTATGAGGAGCTTGGTATCAGCAAATATATCTACAGTGATATGCTAAAAAAAATAATTGCTAGTGCCGGATTTCAGAAGATGGATACCGATGAGCCAAACGTGATGATGGACGGGGCTAATATGTTTATGGTACGTGTTGGTAAGCGAGTACCGTTGGAAGTGGAACAGGAATTTTATGCGTTGCTCCATCGGAATAACCGCTGGGGTCTTTAAGGGCGTTTAGAAAACGTCCCGCTTTAAGGTTGAGAGAGGAAATTAGAACGGGCGGTAATAATGGAAGAGGAAACTTTACACAGTGAGGTGAAGAAGTTGGCGTTGGTGTGGGGGCCAGCTTTATTCAATTATGACTTTGGCTCGGAGCATCCCTTTTCGGCGGTGCGGGCTTTGCAGGCTCACACTTTGATGGAGGCGGTCGGTCTGCTCAAACAGCCAGAGGTGACGGTGTTGCCTTCGGTTTACGCCAGTCGGGAGGATCTGTTACTCTTCCACACCCGTGAACTAGTCGAATTTGTCCAAAATGCCTGTGTGCGTGGTCATGGCTTCCTAGACGAGGGCGATACTCCCGCCTTAGAAGGTGGAATGGAGGCGGCAGAGGCGGTGGTGGGAAGTAGTTGGAGCGTGACCGAAATGGTGGCTAAGGGGGAAGCCCGTACCGGAATGGTGTTGGTGGGCGGGTTGCACCATGCTCATCCGGGAAGGGTGAGCGGTTTTTGTATCTTTAATGATTTGGCAATCAATATTGTCAAATTACGCCAGAATTTTGGTTTTCAACGGATTGCCTATATAGATATTGATGCCCACCATGGCGACGGTGTAGTCTACGGCTTTTACGAGGATCCGAATGTCTTGGCGATTGATTTCCATGAGGACGGGCGGTATCTTTTTCCGGGTACGGGTGATCTGAACGAAATGGGGCGGGGTGCTGGTAATGGCTTCACCTTTAATCTAGCACTGCCACCCTATAGCAGCGATCAATCGTTTATCTATGCCTTCGACGAACTAGTGCCGCCGCTTTTGCGCCGCTTCAAGCCCGACTTTATTATGCTCGTTACGGGAGTAGATGCACACGGCGGCGATCCACTCAGCGATATGAACTTCTCTTCGGTCAGTTATACCCACGCCACCCGCACGTTGCGTACTTTGGCGGAGGAGCTTTGCGATGGTCGGTTAGTAGCCTATGGTGCGGGGGGCTATAATGTAGCCACTTGTGCGCTACGTTGGACGGAAGTGGCGGCTACTCTCTGTGATTATGCCTTGCCGGAATATATACCCCAAGCTTGGCGGGAACAATTTACCCGCACGATTAAAGAGGACGCTCCAATTACCTTTTCGGAAAATCGTACTAGCGATAACACCCTTCCCCGTGTGGAAAAAATGGTGGATTGGTTTAAAATGAAGGCTAAATTATAGAGCTTGTAATTGGGACATTTACCTAAAACATAAGGCTGGTTATTATGTATGAGATTCACCGGGATAAGCAAATAGAACTGTTACGTTGGCTCTTGACTACCCTCGATGGGCAGTGGCTCTCCAAGATTGCGGCAGTATCTGGCCCTAGCGAAGCCTCCAAGCTAAACGGGCGGGTACATAGTACGTTAGGCCGTACCGAGATGAAGGCTATGCTCGCGCTACTGGGCAAAAACCAAGCCGAGAATTTAGGCCAAGCCGCCGACATTCTCAAAACTTATCTGAGTATAGCTTATGGCGAACGTGGCTTCAGTGGTATTTTTCGTCCAGTGGTAAAAACTGGCGAAGGACAGGAACGGCTGGAAATAGAGCTGCGACGTTTCACGGCTCTAGATGCCATTAGAAAGGTGGCCCAAGCCGCTGGTGAGCCGGTTGGCCTAGCCACCGAAGGGCTGTGGAGTGCTTGGTTTGAGACCTTGCTACCGCAGGAGCAGGTGGAGGTCAATCTACGTTCGGATGGTGTGACCCCCGACCTCGTCGTTATCACTACTGCTTCAGCCCACTTTATTGCTGCTATTACCGAGGATTTTTCGCCGATTGCTTCAGTGCTGCAAATTCCCCTTGAGCAGATTGAGTCGCCAGCGGCCTCCTCGTCTTCTGCTCCGGTTTCTCAGCCAACTCCCACGGAGTGGCCCTCCGCAGCAGAGAAACCCAGTGGTTTTCCTTTCACCCAAAGCTATACTTATCGCCCGGAAGTTGCCTCTAACTCCTATTCTTCCCTGCCAGAAACATCTCATCCACCGGAAGCACCACCCACGCCGGAAATAGCTAAGCCTGTAAGCAATGCGCCCGAATTGGGCCTAGACCGCAAGGCCGGAACCTTAAACCAACGCTTATCCCGCCTTCAAAAGCCTACCGATAGTAGCGAGATACCACCAGCGGGTTCCCTCGCCCCACCGCCAGTGCCGACTAATACTTTGAGGGTTAACCTTGATTCGGGTCGCCCGCTCTTCAGCGAAGACTTGGAAGCGGATGTCAAGAGGAGTGTGGAGCGGCGCAAAGCTCAAAAGGGCTTGCCTCTTATATCACGGATAATGCTATCTAAAGAGGCTAAAGAGATGTTAAAAGAGAGTGGTGATGAAAAGCCCATCCAACCTTTCAGCCTCGCAAGTGGCATTGAAATGATTTTGCAACGGTTGATTAATCAAGAGTTGGCCCGGCAGCCCGGCTCAATCACCGAGCCTGTACATGTAGTGAATGGCCCGGAAGGTTTTTTGCAAATTCATGTAGGGGTACGAGTTTATGAGAGTGTGGGCGAGGTGCCTCCCGGTCATATCCTTGATCTCTTGCAGCAGGCTGTCGCCGAATGGATGGATAGCCAAGAAAGCTGATTGAGTCAAAACGGCGATAGCTTGCGCTGCTTTAGGCGGGGTGATGCTCTTCTAAATTGTGGAAGCTTTAAGCGGCTTTTTTAACAATTTGGCCTTATGCTTTTTGGCGGTAGCCTGATTTTGTAGGACTAGCGCAACGGCTCCATAGAGACCAATATCGCCACCTAGTTTGGTGAGAACTATGGGAACATTTTCACGGAACGCTGGTATTGTTCGCCGAGCTACTTCCGCGAGTAGTGGCTTCAAAAGGAGTTCTCCCATTTGGGTTACACCACCGCCAAGTACTACAATTTCAGGATTGAATAGGTGCAAAATATTGGTGATGCCTATCCCTAAATAAATTGCCGTTTGGTCAATCAATTCCAATGCTGCCGGGTCTCCTTGGCGGGCGGCTTGCTCTACCAATTCGGCGGTAATATCTTCAAGGTTGCCCTTACTAAGCTCATTTAGAAGGCTATTACGCCCGGCTTGAACCATTTCAATGGCCCTCCGACGGATAGCAGTACCACTTGCCAGTGCCTCCCAGCAACCCTGATTACCACACTTGCAAGGCGGCCCAAAGCTTTCAATCGTCATATGACCGATTTCACCCGCCACTCCCTTTGCACCGTCCAAGAGGCGACCCCGCTCAATGATACCACCACCAATACCAGTACTGATCGTTATATAGACCAGGTATTGATAATCTTTAGCCGCCCCATAGGTATATTCACCCAAGGCGGCGAGGTTGGCATCATTACCAACATAGACGGGCAATCCTAGCCGTTCTTCCAAAATAGCGCGTAAGGGTACCTCCTCCCATCCCGGTAGGTTGGGTGGAGCGTAAATTATGCCGGTTTTAGGATTGAGTGGGCCGGGTGCCCCGATAGCAAGCCCTAATATTTGGTCAAAATCGGCACTTTTCATTACTGTCTGAATAGTTTGGACAAGGCTATCCATTACAGCGGCTTGACCCCGACTGGCTTGGGTTAGTAGCTCTTTTCGCTCTAAAAGAGTACCGTTGCCATCAGCCAAGACTACACGTATTCTGGTGCCTCCTAAATCCACACCAATTACCCTAATATCTTTAGCTTCCCTTATTCTCTCCGTATTTTGGCTCTTCTCTGCCATTTTCTCCACCAAAGTATAATAAAACTATGATTTCAAAGTTCATTTTGGACGCGACCAGCCGATATGCAATACGCCCCTACCCTGAGTTATTGGAATGATACCTTTAGCAGGGTAGATAGACCGTTAGAGTGGTACCTACCGCTTTGGATAATACTTCGATTGAACCATCGAGTTCACTTATAATTTCATTAGAGACTGAGAGGCCAATTCCTAACCCGATACTGTTTCGGTTCTCCAGAGGGTCGAAGATATGTTCAAGTTTGCCCTTATCCAAACTGAGCGTACTATCCCTGAAGGAGATAGCCACCTGACCTAGTTTTACTCGGCTACTGGTTATGAAGAGTTGTCCCCCATTCGGCATAGAGTCTATGGCATTCAAGATCAAATTAAGGAAGACCTGCTCTAGCTGATAATCTACTAGATAGACGGCTGGCAGATTTGGTTCAAGCTCCAACTTTACCTCTACGTGGGCTTTACCTAACTGCTTCTCTAGCAATGAGACCGCATCTTGGAGTTTGTTGTTCAGATTGGTAGGTTGCTTTACACCCGGAGTGGGCCGATAAAAAGAGCGCATCTGACCAATAATGTGTGAAATCCGGCTGATTTCCTGATCGGCGGCTTTTAAATATTCACTCCGCCGTTCCCGACTCTTGCGCGGGTCAAGAGCTAGTTCTAAGGAAGTGCGGACAGTTTGTAAGGGATTATTTATTTCATGAGCGATGGCCGAAATAATGCGTCCAATTGCGGCCAAGCGTACCAGATTTTTTTGTTCACGCTCGCGGGCTTGGATTTCATCCAGACTACGGATGGTAGCCAAAGCACCTTCCAAATCCCCTTTTGGGCTATAGATCGGACTAACTTTAACACCGACTGTAGGTGTTTGCAGGTGCTTGCCCTTCATCTCCACCTCTTCCTCTGGAAAAGATTGACCTCGCAGCAAGTTGTCCCGGAAGATAGGAGGATAACTACATTCTCCACACAGATCCCAGAGGGAGTAATGCCCGATTACTTCGGAAGCGCGATAGCCCATCACCTGTTCGGCAACCCGGTTAAAAACTACAATTTGTCCTTGATGGTCAGCTACAATGATGCCTTGACTAAGTCCATCAAAAACCCCGGCTAGTATACCCCAAAAACGGGCTCCGTTTTGGGCCGCCATCTCTTGCAAAGCCGCCAAAGGTAAGGCGGCGGATGTAGATTTGGGATGGTCTAGGTTATTTATAGTCTTTGTAAGATCCGCACTGCTCATTTCATTATTGCCCAAAAACGAAAGGAATTGGGTTGTATTCTGCTCATAGTAGCCTTGTTCTTCGCTGAAGTTGACCACTATCCCCCCTATTTGTTAATCTTTTATATACCCTTGAAGCCTCATCTGCCTAAAGTCTTAGGATTCTTGGCTACGTTATAGGCTTGAGTTAATAATACAACATTTAGGACTTTTAAACGTTGCAGTTGACAGCTATTTTGGTAAATAAAATTAAGGTTAGCACTTCTCCTGAGTTTATTACGCCGTTTAATTTAATAATTGAGAATATATACAACTATAAATTGATTATAGTTCTCTTAGGAGACCGCTCGAACTTTACAGCGGGCCAGCCAAATGTCCGCGACTTCGTCAGTGTAACGCTTTAGCACCGTTTGGGCAAAGCTTTCGGCTTCGATTCCTAGATCGCTAAGACCCACCGTTGGAACTGGGGTACCTTCGCTCACGACGTTGAAACCAGTATGTATTAAGGTAGAAGTTGGGCTGCTCGTGGCAATTGAGACACTCAATTTACCGCGTTGCCCATCTTGAGGTCGTTGCAGGTAGAGATCATCACCACTCCGCACCACCTGTTGTGCCAGATGTGCCTCCAAGTACTCTTTAGCGGTGGTAATCAAAAGCCGTTGACGATAAACGGTCTTCTCCAAATCCAGATCAAAAAATTCGGCAATAAAATGAACCATATGTGAACTATAGATTGGTGCATTTGCCTTTACATCTTCAATATCTACCATCTCGCTAAGTCTTACATCACATGCGCCTTGCCAGGCTACGATAGCATCACCCAACAGGTCGTGTTGGCGGTAGATCCAATGAGGAGCCAATTGGAGTCCATCGTAGGTGAAAAAATTAGCTTTGCTCAGGTATTTGTATAACAACTTGGTCTCCTTTGATCTGAACTAGTCTCCCCAATTGGTCGGCCAGCCGACCGGCCAGCCAGCCGTCGTAGACTGGTCTTAGAAATCCCTCCAACATTGGCTTATTTGACCTGTTCTGATTCTACTGGCCCTACTAAGGTATCTGGACTGGCAGTGGCTACTTGGTTAGGTGGAGGGCTTTTAAGGTTTTTGCTATAGCCTTTTACTATCGGGTTGGTATTGAGGAGTGGCACATGCTCTAGCCGAATCAAGGACCAGAGGGCTAAGATGGCTACTAAACCACCTACTAGATAGCCATCTAAAATATTAGCTCCAGTAACTACCAGTGCGGTAACACCCAAACCACCACAAGCCATATAGATTACTAGTACCGCCTCTCTTTTGGTTAGGCCCAAGGTTACTAAGCGGTGCGAGGTATGGTCTCTACCACCACGCAGGGGCGAGATATGCCGACGCAACCGCGAAATCATCACCAAACTAATGTCGAAGAGAGGGAGACCTAAGATCAAGACTGGAACCATCCAAGTTACGAAAGAAGTGTTGCTAGGGAAGCGCAATTTGATGGCAATTGCCGCCAGCAAATAGCCCAAGAAGAGTGAACCACTATCGCCCATAAAAATCGCCGAGCGTTGTTTAATAATCCCGAAATTATGATAGACAAAGCCGATGGCGGCACCTGCCAGAGCCGCTCCTATCGCTGCTACCAGCCATTGCCCACTTAGGTAAGCGGTTAGGAAGAAGAAAGCGGACGCAATTGTGGCGACTCCTGCCGAGAGACCGTCCATATTGTCCAGGAAGTTGATGGCATTAGTAATAAGAACCACCCACAAGAAGGTAGCCCCGATATTGAGTAGCTCGTTGGGCAGAGCCTCGATCTGCACTCCGGCAATAATTAGCCAAAGGGTGGCGAGAAATTGGGCCACCAACTTAACTTTGGGTGAGAGACCCCATTTATCATCTAGCAAGCCGATAATGAACATAAAGCTGCCACCCAAGACCATTGCACCGAGTTGTAAGATATAGAAGGGCAAGGCCCAATAAGAGAGGGCGAGCAGAGTTATCATAAAGGCTAGATAGATTGCCCCACCGCCAAGCAAAGGAACTGGGGAGGCGTGGATTTTACGGGCATTAGGGGCATCCACTATACCTATCCGCAAAGCAAAACGCCGTACCAGAGGTGTACCGACCAAGCCGAATACGAGGGACAAGACAAAAAGCATTAGATAAAAGGCAATACTGGGATTGCCCTGTGCTTCCTGAATTATTCCCCCGGCTGGGTTTGGTACGAGGTTCAAGTAAGTTGAGAATGCTTGCGACATAAACCCCCTTTAACTTTTAGCTCTTCAAAATCCAAAGTTTAACACTAAAGCTCCTTTTAAGGTTTTTTGGTAGGCAACGGTGTCGTTGGAGTAGACGCGCCTGAAGTAGTTCCCGTTACGGTAGTTGGCTGCCCTGCTGGAATGGTAGGATTTGGGACGGTAGCACTAGGCTGAGCAGTAAGCACCCCAGACAGCATTTGCTGGACAATCGTCAACAATTGTGGGTTACTTTGAACTTTGCGAGCCTGTTCTATGGCATCTAACGCAAGTGCTTGGGCTTCGTTCGTTCGCTTCTGTTTGCTGCGTATCAGTGCCAGATAAGTCTTGTTGTAGGGATTGGTTGGATCTCCGAGGAGCGCGGCGTTTAGTTTAGCCTCGGCTTCGCTCAGCATATCTTTATAATAGTAGATTGCTCCTAAAGTGGTGTCTCGGAAAGGCTGATTGGTACCATTTGGAATAGGCTCGAAAGCCTTGACCAATTCTTCGTTAGAGACCTGCGGACTGATTGCAATGGCTCTCATCCGTTCGGTATACTTGGAATCACTATTCAATTGGTTGGCATCAATTTCGGCCAATTTCAAATAGTGAATTCCGGCACTCTCCGGTTTTCCGGCAGACATATAAATATCGCCCAGCACGATTCGATTGAAATCATAGTGATCGTCCACCTTGACCGATTGCTCTCCTGCCGAAATAGCCTTGTTAACGAGGGTTTGGTTGGAACTATCTTTCCGACTAGCCCAAAGATTAAGGTAAGAGGCGGCCAGTTCTGTCCAAAGGCGAGCATTGCGGGGTGCCCGACTATTGACCACCTGCTCATACCAATCCACCGATTTAGTCATAAATTCATCGGTTCGGCTAGAATCCGCCCCGGCCCACATAGAATAAAGCCGGGCCAAGTTAGCATAGTGGTCGGGATTGAGGGGAGCAAGTTCGTGGGCCTTTTTGAGTGCTTGTTCGCCTTCGTTGAAGAGTGTGGTAATCTGGATTTTACGGGCCTGAAGTTGGCTTGCATCAGCCGAGAGGGTACGGGCTTGTTCCAAATAAGCTTGGCCGAGGAAGAGGTAATAAAAATCTTCGGTAGGGGCATCTTCGATGGCTTTTCGGAAATAGGGTACTGCCAACGCCCAGTTTTGGGAGGCTCCTAAGTTTGTCCCTTGCTTATAGTAGCCATCGGCCACTATCGGTAAATAATTGGCAAAATAGGCATAAGTAAGGGCAAATATTCCTATAGCTCCTGCAGCTATCCAGAACCAAGGCCGCACAGACCGATAAAGGTACTCGCTACTATAGCCAACATTACCACCAAGGCCAAACGCTCCTTCCGTCGCCGGAACCAATCGGTTCGAGGCGGGAGTTCCCCGACTGGATCGTTCAGCGGCGGATTTAGATTTTGCGTTGGATGCTTTCGTTCTAAGCTGGTCAGAGCTGTTGGAGGCAGCTTTAATTGAGGGCCTATTAGGTTTTATTTTAAGCTGGTCAGGGCTGTTGGAAGCGGCTTTAGACTCTGATATAAGAGGTGGAGTTTGGGCATTACGCGACTTCTGCTTACCCGTCTTACTGGATTTAGCCGAGGTTGTAGCCAGAGCCGCTACTGGCTCTGGCTCTTCTACTGTCACCACTGGTTCAGCCTGTGAGATACCATTCGCTTGTGGGGTGCCATTCTGTTGGCTGACCTCGCCCATTTGTGGGATGCCTCGGCTGACATTAATGAGGCCACCAAGCACTACCATCAATGCGATACTTATCCAAAACAACATCCAAGTGGTCGCAATCTGAATCCCAACTTGAATCTCTACTTGGTGGGCCAGCATTATTGCCATCAGTACCGCCAAAAGAACTTGATAATCTAAGCGATTGGTGCGGCGCAAGAATTTGATGCCGTAGAAGAAGAAAGTCACTACTAATCCGACGTAGGCCAGCAAACCTAACCCGCCAGTGGTTACTAGCGCATCAAGATAGCCGTTGTGGGAGCGGTCGGGAATAGCGTTACGGGCTTCCACTTGGGCTAGTTCGGGCTGGTAGAAGGGCGGCGAGATATTGTAAAGCGATTCTGGTCCATAGCCGATAAAAGCCCGCCAAGGTTCGTTTTTGAGGGCATTGTTCATTATTTCAAAATCGGTTTTCCAGATAAGCTGGCGTACTTTACCTGTACCTGAATTAGTTTCGAGAATTTGGCCCAAACGGGCGATTTCTTGGTTTTGCCGGGCAATTTTAAATAGTGGTTCCAGTGGGGTTGTACCGATGGGCATATTAAAGAGGAAGAGAAAACCACCTCCTATCAAGCTAAAAACTAGGTAGCCCGACAACCAGCGCCACATCTTGCGTCGCCAGAGCAGAAGCGGTGGAAACAAGGCAAGCCCCAGCATCAAGCCCATTAACGGCCCACGACTCTGGCTGTAGAGGATGGTCAAGACCGTCAGAGCCGCTAAAGTCAAATAGCCCAGAAACTCAAAGATACGGAAGAGATAATTGGTATCGGTTCCGGCCCGACGTACCGTAAAGAGAAAATAAAGACCAAAGCTAAGTATAATGCCGATAGGCAAGGCCCACCAAGGCCCACCAGAATCACCACCCGCAAGCTGACTGAACTCCACCGCTCGTTTGCTGTCTATCAACTGCGGATTTGCCGCCGCTGCCTGTGCTGCGGCTTGGGCATTAGCCAAGTTGCTATTATCAGGCCGATAGTTGGCCGTAAAGTTTAGCACGGCGAAAAAGAGGCCCACTTCAAAAACAATGAAGGTACCATAGAGAACCAACCAACTTAGGGCGTTATCCCGAATCCGGCCCTTCTTAAAACTGCGTTGGGCTAAGGTTCGGTTTACCGCCAACCAATGACCCGTCAGAACGAGGCGATAGATCACCAATGGCACTAACATAATCAGGTAAGCCGAGATAAAGATCGCGTTACCCATGGTGGAGGTAACCCGGAAAACCACGTCACCTTGCCAAGGGAGGGGGTCAGCTTTGTAATGTTGCAAAAAGCCGTAGAGAGCCACTGGAATTAAAGTCAGGAGGTTAAAACTGATTAGTCGCTCTACCTGTCGTCGTTCGGTCATATTGAAGGCTATTGCCATAAAAAGAATGACATAGCTTGTCAGGGTATAGGTTCCTTGGAGGCGTTGGTAACTACCCCACCAGCTAACCCCCGGCACTACCGAAAAGATGGTAGCCATTGTATAGACAAAGACTAGGATCAGAACTGGCAAAATTAGTGGCTTTAGCAAAAACCGGCGGGGGAAAGGGCGCATATCAGGCACTACTATGTCGCCATCCGGTTCAAAGCTTGGCTCAGCTTCCTCTTTGCGATTAGTTCGGCGCGAAGCCTTTTGTGCGCGGTCGGCGGCCCAGATTGCTACCCATTTAGTCAACCAAGCCACACTCAACACTAGCATTAAGCTGCGGAAGAGGGTAATTTTATCAGGCTCAAACACGCGGCTGGTGTAAATGTTGAAGTAAATTGGAATACTGACTACTGCCAGCAACCAGACTACTTCCATCGTTATATTACAGTACTGTACAATTCTCTTAACCATTAAACCTAATAACCTCTTGCAGGAAATAATATAATATCAACTGATAGCAACCAGTTGACACCCAAGTTACGCAGTATCCCCCACTTTAGATGGTAGGAAGTAGCTCGATCCATTGGTTGGTTCACTGACGGAGCAACATCTCACGAATATGTTTATCAGTGTTCAGTGGTGTTATTTATTATTTAAACTCACGACTGAAACTGAAGCTGAGTCTTTGAAATAGGCTCGATAGTCCCGGTAATGTGACCGTTATGGTTTGGACTATGGTCTTTGGCGGCGCGGGCTTTGTCTTTCCATTCGCCAATATCACGCAACATCTCAAGGGCATTGAGCCTCTTGGTTTCGGTGACGGGCAGACCGCCAAGCATCGCGGCTAGTTCTTCAATTCGCTGGGTCTCCATTAACTCTATCACGCTGGTCGAAGTGCGTTCGTCTTTAACCTGTTTTACGATATTGTAATGAGCATCGCCAAAGGCCGCAATCTGAGGTAGGTGGGTGATACAAATGACTTGGTGTTCGGCTTGATTGGTCAATTGCCATAATTTTTCACCTACCACCTGACCACTGCGTCCACCCACACCTACATCCACCTCGTCAAAGATAAGGGTGGGAATGGCATCCGCCGCTGCGAGGATAGATTTGAGAGCCAGCATCAAGCGACTGGTCTCGCCACCACTGGCGACTTTCTGTAGCGGCTTGGGTGGCTCACCGGGGTTGAGGGAGACATAAAATTCCACCCGGTCTATACCTCGTCCGTCAAAAGCATAACGCCGTATTTCGCCCTTTTCATTCTTGACTGGCACACCCTCCGGGTCTTCACTTCGGTTGAGGTTTACCACAAATTTGGCTCGCATTAGTTTTAAATCTTGTAGTGCTGCCACGACTTCAGCGGCCAATTTCGTACCACTTTTGTGCCGAGCTTCGCTTAGCTTAGCGGCCAAAGCCCCTATTTTATCCAAGAGCTTAGTCTCTTGGGTTTGTAATTCGGCTAACCGTTCGCTGGAATGTTCGATTTTATCCAATTCTTCGGCGGCTTCTTTGCGGAATTTTAGGATTTCAGCGATATTGGCCCCATACTTGCGCTTGAGTACCCGAATCAGGTCAAGCCGCTCTTCAATCTCTTCCAACCGCTTAGGATCATGTTCTACCCGGTCGCGGAACTCGCGCACCGCATGGGCCACATCTTCCAACCGATAGCGAACCTCTTGTACCGTTTCGCTATACTTGCTAAATTCGGCCTCGTATTGAATTAATTCATTCAAGAGCGTTTCGACTTCGCTCAAGGCTTCCTGTACCGAACGGCCCTTGGAAGTGGTATTGCCGCCCCGTCCTTTAGCGGTGCGACTTGCGCTGGCAGTGTAGCCACTACCTTCTTCCTCCTCGTAACCCTGATAGAGTACTCGATAGGTGCGCTCGGCAATAGTGCTAATCTTTTCGGCACTGTTTTGAATCTGACGCTCTTTGAGCAACTCTTCTTCTTCGCCCGGCTGAAGTGCCACTTGATCAATATCTTCCACTTGGAACCGGAGCAATTCGGTGCGGCGTACCAGTTCGCGTTCGTCGTGCTGGAGTGAGAGGGTCTCTTTGCGAAGAGTACGCAATTGCCCCACTAGCTCAGCCAGTTTGTGACGTTGGCTTATCACTCCGGCGTATTGGTCAAGTAGTTCGAGGTGTTCGCTTACTCGTAAAAGGGAGATATGTTCGGTTTGACCGTGAATATCTATCAGAGCTTGACCTATCTCACGCAAAATCTCTTGCTTAACGGTGCTACCGTTGACCCGACAAATAGTGCGTCCGGTACTACTAAGTTCGCGGCAAAGACTGAGATGAAGGCGCGGCTTCTCGCCATTTTCTAGTTGGGTAGGACGACCTGCGTCATCAAAGAGTTCATGCTTTTCCATTAGTTCAAGGAGACGCACAAAACGCTCGTCACTTAGATTCAATTTAACCTCAAAAAAGCCTTCGACTCTCGCCCGGTCTGCGCCGTGCCGGACAAACTCGGCCCCGATTTTTTCGCCTAACATTGCGCCCATTGCGTCAATAATAATGGATTTACCCGCACCCGTTTCACCCGTCAGGGCATTAAAACCGGGATTAAAGCGCAAGGCCAACCGATCTATAATGGCAAAATTACTAATGTTTAGTTCTAAGAGCATTTCGTTATCTAAAACTAACACACCGCTAGAAACGCCAATCTACAGCTTCCATTTTACCATATCTTGAGCTACTTTGGTCTAACTAAATCAATGGGCGGAGCCATTTCCCACAGAAATTACAGGAGTTGTAGGAGACGACTCCATCCATTGACCACCACTTTTTACCCCGGCAATAGGTCAATGTTGAAGATACCCGTAATAGTTATTGCCAATAGCACCAACGAAAGCGTTGCTACAAAAATGGCGGTAGACCAAGCAATAATATTGTAGACCCGACCATTGGTGTATGGTCCCATTAGCTCCTTATTGTTGATTAAAAGTAGGGCGGCTACCAAAACAAAGGGTAGGATCATTGCATTAAGAATCTGGATCACTAGCAGGATAGTTACGGTATAGCTCAAAATACCCGGAATTATAGCGATGATAACACTGACTACAATCATTCCGGTAAAAATACTCCAAAAGACTGGAGCTTCCTTTAGCTTAAAGGAGACTCCATTCTCAAAACCGAGTGCCTCGGTTATGGAATAGGAGGTGGCTAAGGGCAATACCCCCGAAGCTAGGAGCGAGGCTCCTAGCAGACCAAAGGCAAAGACCAAGGTGGCATAATTCCCCAAGAGTGGGCCAAGAGCTTGGGCAGCATCGCTGGCAGTATTGATGGTAACACCTTGACGCTCGCCATCCACTATGGGACTGTTGGCAAAAAGAGTGGCGGCACAGGCCACAATGATGAAAAACGAGATTAGGTTAGAGAAGAAACAGCCTAAATAAACTTCAAGCCGCTCATATTTGTAATCGCGCATAGTTACGCCCTTTTCTACTACCGCACTTTGCAGGAAGAGCTGCATATAAGGGGTAATAGTGGTACCGATAGCGGCCATAATAGTTTGGATATAGGCACTGTCGCCTTTAATCGTCGGTACAAACGAATGGGTCAGAGCTTGTCCCCAGTCGGGGTGTCCAATGAAGGCGGAGAAGATATAGGCAAAGAAGGCAAAAGTCATAAACAAAAAGATCTTTTCAGCCCGACCATAGGAGCCACGTGCAATCAGCCACCATAAGGCAAACCCTGCCGTTGGCGCACTAATCCAAGGCGGCACTCCAAAAATGTCCATTGCTGCTGCAATGCCGATAAAATCTGAAATAGTGGTTCCGACGTTGGCGATTAACAAAGCCAACATTACTAGAACCGTCCAGCGAATACCAAAATTTTCTCGAACTAGATCGCTCAAACCCTTGCCAGTGGCGGCTCCTAGCCGGGCGCACATCTCTTGTACGACCGAGAGTGAAAAGGTAATGATCACCATTACCCACAACAGATTGTAGCCATACTGTGATCCCATTTGACTGTAGGTAGCAATGCCACCCGCATCGTTGCCTGCATTAGCGGCAATCAGCCCTGGCCCCAAAATGCCCAAATAAAATACAAAGCTCCGCCGTGATCGCTTCCCACCTTTAGGTTTGGCCTCCCCTTGGGCAGATTCCTGATTTTCGTGTGGAAGAGTTTGTTTTAGTTTTGGGGTCTTGTTGGTATCTTCTGCCAACTTAATCTCCTCTATCCGTTTCAATAACTGCACTTCTAGCCTTATGCCGTTGCCTAGTATAGCCGTATAAGCTATAGCTGACAAGCCTGAATTTTTCGAGTTGTGTTAAAATGGTTTCAACTTTGGAGGTATGCCATACGCCCCTACCCCGACTTTTTGAAATGATACATCTGAACATTAGCAGAGGAATAGACGTGATTGCTGGTACAGCTACCAAACCAAATAAGGGGTCTGGCCTAAAAACTTACCTTGCCCGGTTTGGAGGTTGGCGCGAACTGGTGGTAATAGTTTTTTTCTTGGGTTTGGCCTTAGCTTTTACGTGGCCGCTGGCGTTACATTTCCGTGAAGCTATTCCCGGTGACGGTCAGGATGGCTGGCAGATGGTCTGGAATTTATGGTGGGTGCGCTACGCCCTTGAACACGGTCAGAATCCCTTCCAAACCGACCTGCTCTTCTACCCCCAAGGCACCGGCCTCTATCTCCATGCTCTTAACGCGCTCAATGGCCTGTTGAGCCTTCCGGTGCAATATTTGGCAGGAGGAGCCGTCGCGGGTTACAATTTTATCGTTCTCTTCTCTTTGACTTTTGCGGCCTATGGTGCTTTTTGCTTGGCTCGCTACTTATGGAGTAATTCGGGCGCAGCCCTGATAGCAGGGGTGGCTTTTGGATTTAGCACTTATCATTTTGCTCATTTACTAGGTCATCTTAATTTGCTCTCCTCCGAGTTTATGCCCTATTACATCCTTTTCTTCTTGAAGGCTTTGAACACAGGTAAACTTCGGCCTGCTTTGCTGGCGGTTTTCACGCTGATCTGTGGTATTCTGCTGGAGTTGCAATATGTTCTTTATATGGCAATTTTTAGCGTGGCTTATCTGTTCTATCTAACCCTAGTGACAGTGATAGAAAAAAGGCGTAATCTTGCTCAAATAGGGCCAAAGTTGGTGACAAGTTGGAGCCAGGCTGGGCTGATTGCCGGACTCTTCCTATTGCTAACCCTACCCTTGACGATACCGATGCTGGGTGAGGCTTTGAATAATCCGAACACTGTTCCACCACGCCAAGACTCCATCTATTCTGCCGATGCACTGGCCTATTTCTACCCTAGCCCCTTTCACCCTCTGTGGGGAGGGTCTATTAAAGCGGCTATGCGGCCTTGGACGGCTACTCTGATCGAAAAGGTGGTTTTTCCCGGTTATACTCTCTACTTGCTGGCACTTATTGGCGCAATTTTAAGCCTTATCCGCCGCAGATCTTTTCGTACCAAATTTCCAGTTTCAAATGATACCCCTGCCAAAATCCACGTTGCTGAGTGGAAACCGGGGCCATTCTTTTGGGTCTTGGTAGTGTTGCTTTTTGGGTTGCTCTCCTTTGGGCGACAATTGCATGTTAACGGTCAACTAATTGGCCCCACGCTGCCTGCGGCTCTGATTTACAAATTGCCTATTTTAAATATTACGCGCGTCCCTTCGCGCTATGCAATTATGGCGATATTGGCTCTGAGTTTGTTGGCTAGTTGGGGTATGGGGCAACTTAGCACGTGGCTACGGGCGGGGGTAAAGTTTAGAATAATTAATGGGTTGGCTCTCTTGGTACTGGTTTTTGAATTGTGGCCTGCCCCCTACCCGTTGGCCTTCTATAGTGTGCCACAGTTTTACCGGGGATTGGCGGCAGATCAAGAACGTTACGCTATCCTAGATTTGCCGATGAATGTGGGCGGAGAATACCAATACTTGACCGACTACCTAAAAGCACAGATGGAACACCATAAGCCTTTGTTGGGGGGTTACATTTCACGTAACCCGGTCTATCCGCCATTTTACGGGGTACCAGTCTTTTGGGAATTTAGCCAGTTCCAAAGCAAGCCGCGCCCTGATATTTTGCCGCCACCCACCGATGAGCAAGCGGTGTTGCGCTATTTTGGGGTGCGCCATGTAATTGTGCATAAAGATTTGGTAAGGGGCAACCGACAAGAGGCGATCTTAGGGTTGGCTTTTCGGCTTTTTCCGCAGGGGCCGATGTATGAGGCTGAAAATCTGGTGGTCTTTGAGGTTCCGCGTCGTTCGGAAAAAGAGAACAAGCCGCTTTTCTTCGCCAACTTGGTTCAGCCAACTTGGTACGAGGCAGAGCAGGCCGACGACAAACGCTCTAGTCGCTGGGTGCAAGGTTCCAAGGCTGGATTAGATTTGTGGAGCGATCAACCCCGCACGTTGGAGATAACCCTACCACTCTGGAGCTTTTACGAGAAGCATCTGGTGGATTTTGTCTTTAATGGGGTGAGCCAATTACAACGCGAGATAGGCGAAGAACCACAGCAGGTATCGCTTAAACTTGAGTTGAAGCTTGGTCGCAACCGCTTGGATCTAGTGATAGGTGGTAAAGCCAATCGTCCTGCAGAGCTTGGCCCCGGCAATGATACCCGTCTGCTGACCATTGCCGTAGGCGAAATTACTATAAGGCATTGACTACCCGATTTAGATTTTTGGCCTATGCTATACTATATACAAGACAATGCCGTCCAGCGTAAGGATGCCACAAAATGTATCTTTTCCATTGGTAGAGGTTGTAGGCTGGTCGTAGCTGGCCGTAGGCTGGCCTCATTTTGAGCGTATGCCATACGCCCCTACCCCGAATTTTTGAGAGGGTACACACAAAAAATTTTTAGGTGGAGATTATTAAGAAGTGTTCCAACAAAGTACCTATGGTATAAACCTTATTTCAGCCGAAGTGATGATTACTCCTGCCGAGCTAAAAGCTCTAGTACCGGCCTCGCCAACCGCCCTTCAGAGCGTAATTGAAGCCCGCCGGACGGTTAGGGCAATTCTTGACCACGAGGATCCCCGGCTCTTTGTGGTAGTTGGCCCCTGTTCCATCCATGATGAGAAGGCCGCTTTAGAATATGCTAGACGCTTGCAAAAGCTGGCGGCGGAGGTCACTGAAACCTTGTTTATCATAATGCGAGTCTATTTTGAAAAACCCCGTACTACTATAGGTTGGAAGGGCTTTATCAATGACCCTTATATGGACGACTCGTTTAAGATTCAGGATGGCCTAATTGCCGCACGTCGGCTCTTGCTACAATGCGCTGAACTAGGTTTGCCAGTTGGAACGGAGGCACTTGATCCCATCATACCCGCCTACATCACCGATTTGGTAACTTGGGCTGCCATTGGCGCACGTACTACCGAATCGCAAACCCACCGGGAGATGGCAAGTGGACTTTCAATGCCAGTAGGCTTCAAAAATGGTACAGACGGCAGCGTTCAAGTAGCGATAGACGCTTTGGGTGCAGCCCTTAATCCCCATAGCTTCGTGGGTATCAACCAACAAGGTCAGACCGCACTGATTCGCACACGGGGCAACCGCTACGGTCATGTTGTGCTACGGGGCGGTAGTGGCAGGCCAAATTATGATTCGGTCAGTGTCCGCTTATGTGAGCAGGATCTTGAAAAAGCAAAATTACCGCACAATATTGTCATTGATTGCAGCCATGCCAATTCTCTCAAAGATGCCGCCCTTCAGCCTTTGGTGATGGACGATGTTATAAGCCAAATTCTAAACGGCAATCGGTCGCTTGTGGGCCTAATGTTTGAAAGTAATTTATTTGAAGGAAATCAACCTATTCCCAAAGATTTAAGTCTCTTACGCTACGGTGTCTCTGTAACCGATAAATGTATGAGTTGGGAAATGACCGAACAACTCTTACTTGGCGCAGATGTCCGACTTAGAAAAGCGATCAAAGAACGAACAATGGTCGGAGCCTTTTCCCACTAATCTACCTGCTCCGTCCGGTGATTTGTCAAGCCTGCCCGCCCGGATTATAATCCTTAATGGATTTTGACTAAGTGTAAAACCGAAGTGGCTGAGTTAGGGAACCAAAAAGAAACCTTTACCCTTTTCATTTTAAGATTTTAAGATGGATTAATCACTTCATGTCACAGGAAGGAGAGTAACCGATGTCAGTAGCCGCAGAGCAGGATAGTTCTTGGAAGGAGATACTGGATCAATATTTCCCCGATTTTATGGCTTTCTTCTTTCCAAAGATCCATCGGGATATTGATTGGAGTAGACCACCGGAGTTTTTGGACAAAGAATTGGAACAACTCTTTAACGAGGGTGAAGCTGGGCGACGGCTGGTAGATAAATTGGTCAAGGTCTATCGTCGTGACACAGAAGCACCGATTTGGTTGCTAATCCATCTTGAAATACAAGGCTATGCCGATCCTACCTTTGCCCAACGGATGTTCATCTATAACTATCGGTTGTTTGACCGCTACTTCCAACCCAGAGGGATAGACCTAGGTAGTGCCGGACGGTTGGACAAGGTGGTCAGTTTGGCGGTTTTGACCGATGGTAACAAAGGCTATCATCCCAAGCGGTTTCACATCAAAGAGTGGGATTTTGAGATTTTGTTCAAGTTTCCCTCGGTCAAGTTGTTAAAATATAATGAGAATTGGGCAGCATTGGAGGCCAATCCCAATCCCTTTGCGATAGTGACGATGGCGGTACTGAGGATGCACCAAAACAAACGCAAACCACCAGAGGAGCGTCTGAACGTGAAGTTGGGGCTAACTCGTCGTTTATATCAGCGTGACTATAACCGTCAAGAGATCATAGATTTGTACCGATTTATAGATAATATAATTCGGCTACCAGAGGAACTAGATCAAGAGTTTCGGCGAGAAGTAATCCGTTACGAAAAGGAGGAGCGTATGCCTTACGTGAGCAGTATTGAGCGTTTAGGAAGGGAGGATGGGCTGAAAGAGGGTTTAGAGAAGGGCAGGCAAGAAGGCAGGCAAGAAGGCAGGCAAGAAGGAACCATAGTTCTTATTCTGCGTTTACTCAAGCGTCGTTTCGGCGAGCCACTGTCCGAAGTAGAACAAGAACTGAGCTTCTTATCTTTAGAACAATTGGAAGAGTTAGGTGAGGCGATCTTGGATTTCTCAAACCTAACAGATCTTGCGCTTTGGCTGCAAGCTCACGGGCAAACCCATGCTTGACTTGAAAAGTAGAGGTGCTGTTCCTTTATAGATATAGATCAAGTACTTGGATACTTATTTCAACTTGATTCCCTTACAGGAACCACCTAAGAATTTAAAACGGGGGCTATGCAAGAGACGACGGACTACCTGAAATCCAAAGAACTGACGCGGCAGGAACTGATCTTATCGCTGGTAGATAAGCCGGGGAGCATAATTCGGGATACGGTGTGGGGCGATATACCACTGGATGCTAAAGCTATGGCACTCATAGATAGTGTGCCGTTCCAACGTTTACGCCGGGTGCAGCAGCTTGGCTTCACCAGTTGGACTTGGCCGGGCGCACACCATAGCCGCTTTGAACATAGTCTCGGTGTCTTCCATATCACCCGCCAAGCAGTGTTACACCTGCTGCAATTGGGCAACTACTCCTTTACCCTAGAAGAGATCAATACGATCTTGGCGGCGGGCCTACTTCACGATATTGGGCATTATCCCTATAGCCACGCCGTTGAAGAACTTGACCTAAACATCATCCGCAACCATGAATTGATTGGGCGCGAGCTTGTTTTGGGGCCAGAAATTGCCCCTCTCCTGCACAACACTTGGGGCGTACAGCCTGAAAAAGTGGCGGCAATGTTGAGCAAAGATACGGATGTGCCGCTTACCCGGCAAGAACTTTTGTTACGCAACCTGATTAGCGGCGCACTCGATACCGATAAGCTCGATTATTTGGTGCGCGATTCCCACTATTGTAATGTTCCTTATGGTATGGTGGATGTCCAGCGATTGTTGGATTCGCTGCGGATTTGGCCGGAAGAGGATAGTGGCAGGGATTCATTGCAACTGGTGATAGATGAAAAAGGTATAGGCGCGTTGCAATCCCTGATTTTTGCCCGTTACCTGATGTTTTATAATGTCTACTGGCACCATACCAACCGTATCGCTACGGTCATGTTTTTGCGCTCGCTGCAAGAGGCTCTGGAGAATAAGGCTTTTGGTGGAGCCGAACTAGAAAGAAGCGACGATGCCTCGTTAATTGCCCTAATTCAAAATACTACCACGCCCGATTCAATTGCCCACGAACTGATAACCGATTTACACGCCCGCCGCTTTTATAAGCGGGTTCTTTCATTGGGTGAAGATGATGGGCCTTTTGCACGTCTCAGTACCCTCAAGTATAATCCGGCCCGCCGCAAACGATTGGAAGAAATGTGGTGTAAAATGGTGGCGGAATGGAGTGGGCGAGCCTTACGCGGCCATGAGATTCTGCTGGATATTCCCGAACCAAAAGGGTTTGAGATGGTGCTAGGGGTGGTTTGTGAGCAACCTCCCCATAATCGGGCTAATCCGGTACCTTGGGGCGAGGTAAGTGGCCTAAATAATGACGATATGCGAAAATTTCATCGCCATGTCCGCCGGATCCATCTCATCACCAAGGATGCGGAACTGGCAAACATTGTGCGGACAAAAGCCGCCCTATTGTTAGATGCTTACAAGCAATTGAGCTAAAATCACCCGTGTCTCAACCCAGCGAAAATCAAGAGGCTATCTGGTGTGATCTGAATGATGCTATTCCACTGGTCTATTTCGATAACACCCGCGCCATTTTGCGTCGGGCGCGTCGCTACCTACAGACATCCTGTGTAGGAGGGATTTCCAAGTCGGCTGGCCGCCCGATTAACACTACTAATTCAGTATTGAATATGATGAAAGGAGCATTGGTGTCAAATGAGCAATCGGGTGGTAATCTACCACCCAAACGTCCAATCAACCTTGAGATTAATGTTGCACCTTATCCAACCCCGGTTCCAGCACCCCCTCCCTTGCCTGCCGCGCCGGAAGATGGGCGAACCAGCAAGCAGATGACCTTGGCCGAAGCGATTGAACGCTATGTGCCAGATGGGGTAGAGAGCCTCGCATTAGGCGGGATGCACCTACAGAATAACCCGATGGCCTTAGTACGGGAACTTATACGGCAAAAAAAGCGGATTAATTCTCTAATTACCAGTCCAGCGGCTTCCCTTAGTGCCGATTTGCTAATAGGAGCCGCTTTGGTAGAGGAAGTAATCACTAGCTATTTTGGCTTTGAACATTTGGGGCTGGCTCCCGCTTATCGCCGTTTTTGTCAGGAGGGCCGCCTAAAAGTACATGAACTGGATGAACTGACCCTACTTTTGGCACTTAGGGCTGGAGCAGCGGGTCAACCCTTTGCGGCTTTGCCTCCAAGTATTGCCCTAAGTGATGTGGTAACGGCCACCCCCCACTTTTATACGCCCGTACAAGACCCTTTCACGGGCAAAACCGTTTTGGCGGCTCCACCGCTACGTCCTAAAGTGGCACTAGTGGTTTGCCAACAGGCCGACAAGCGGGGCAATGCTATTTTCAAAGGATCCACTTTTACCGACCGCGAGATGATTTTGGCGGCTGAAACAACGATTTTACAAGTGGAGCAGATAATCCCAACTTCGCAATTAACCCGCAATCCAATGCCAGTTACTGTGCCGGGCTATCTCGTCAAGGCCGTCGTTCCGGCCCCGTTTAGTTGCCATCCTACCGCTTGCCATCGCTTCTACAATTATGATGAAGCACATCTCAAGGAATATTTGGAACTGGCGACTACCGCCGAGGGATTTGAAGCTTATCTGCAAAAATATGTACTCAACCAAGGTGAGGTTGAGTACCTCGGCAAAACCTCCCTCACTAGAGGTTAGCCCATGCGCGTCAAGCTAAGGATTTTGAGGCCAGCCCGCGACCAGCCGTAACTTGGGTTACAACCAGCTTACGGTCAGCCTGCGGCTAACACAGGTTCAAAATCGGGACTATTAGCTTTAGAATCCGGGTAAGTCAAGCCCAACCGGAAATTTATTTCCGGTCTAAGCATCAATGATAAAATTAGCTTGACGCGCATGGGGGTTAGCCAACTACAAGTAAAAATAATCCTTTTACAAGTAGGGGTTTATTGCATAAACCCAACGTAAGGGATTTGTGGGAAATGTGGGTACAAGAAAATGATGAGAGTAACTTTTGAAGAGATAGGGCCACGCCCTGATAAAGCCTACCACATAGAGGAGCTAATCGCGGTGGTGATGAGCCGCCAACTTAGGAACGGCGAGACAGTTGGTACTGGTGCTGGCAGTGCCGTAGCACGGGCAGCCTGTCGCTTAGCCCAACTTAGGCAGGCTCCAGATTTAACTTTTGTGGCAGGCGGTAGTGGTGCTGTCAATCCCTATCTGGAGCCACTGACCGCTTCTAGTTGCGATTACAGCAACCTAGATTGCGAGGCAGTGCTAACAGCGGCCGACCTGCTTAGTTCGGTGGCAAGCGGTAGAGTGGATCTCTTTTTCTACGGTGGTTTGCAAGTAGATAAATTCGGTAATGTCAACCTAAGCCTACTCGGTAATGATCCGGCTCACCCAAAGTTGCGTGGCCCCGGTTCGGCGGCACTACCCTTCCTTAGCCTAGTGGGGCGTGGTATCATCTTTATGACCAACCATCACCCCCGCAGTTTTGTGGACAAGGTGGATTTTCGCACTGCGCCGGGCTTTTTGGAAGGGGGCGAAAGCTGGCACACCGCACAGATCGCCGGATTAGTACAAGGGGTAGGCCCGGTCTTGGTAATCTCTAATCTGGCGGTACTGGATTTTGAAGAAGAGTCCAAAGCAATGCGACTGGTTTCGGTTCACCCCGGCGTGACGGTGGAGCAGGTAAAAGCCGCCACTGGATTTGAGTTGATTATTCCCGAAATCGTGCCGACTACTCTTCCACCCGCTCAGGAGGAATTGCGAATCCTGCGGGAAATAGATAGTAAGGGTCTGCTGTAATCAGCATCTTATAACTTCGAGGTCAATCACCTGCTTACCTAAATCCAACCTTCGCGCTCAAAAACCTAAATTAGGTGTATGGTTATACCTGATTAGTCAAATATGACTTATACCTTCTTGCTTTATTAGTCAATTCTGATTATAATAGGGAGGAGTTAAAGAGAGAGGGAAGGATTTAGGTTTATGAACGAACAAACTCTTCTGGTGTTGGGGCTCCTCAAGGCCCAAAGCCAGCACGGTTATCAAATAAATGAATTTATTGAGCGCAACCTTAGTCGGATGACCGATATGAAGAAGGCTACGGCCTATGCCATTCTGGAGCGGTTGTGTAAGGGCGGCTATGTTAGGGTACATACCGAGCAGGAGGGCAATCGGCCTGTACGTAAAGTTTATAGCATTACCCACTCCGGCGAGGAGCAGTTTATGGCCTTGTTGCGAATCAACCTCTCCACAGCGGGACGGATGACCATTGCCGGAGATATGGGCCTGATGTTTCTCGACCATCTTCCGTTGTCGGAGGGGTTGGAATGTCTGACCGCGCGTTTAAAGCAGGTGGAGGTTCAGTTGGAGGCTTTTAATCAGCCCCTCACCCACGAAGGATTAGGCGTAAACCTGACCTTAGAACACCAACATATGCTACTCCAAGCGGAACAGGTTTGGCTTACCGCCGTCTTACAACGTTTACAGTCTGAGTTCCTAACCATGCTAAATTTGAAACCTGTAGTAGTGAGTGGTAGCTTAGCAGAGTAGCTTTCCGCGAATCAGCTCTAATCATAAGCCCGTCAAGTTTTGATACCTGCCGCTACTTTGGCGGCAGGTAAATTAAAGCTGAAACTGCTAACTACAATATCCTGCTTACGAATTGGCTTGGGCTAGAATCACGCGGAGTGGTTCTGGGGTGGTGGAGGCTTTCAGGGTATAACTTAGATTTGCCGGTAAGAGGAAAGTATCCCCTTTGTGAATAGCCTCGGCTGCAAAAGCATTGGACGGCGAAACAATTGCTCCCGCTCCGCTTAGAACCGTGAGCAGGGTAAAGGAGCGTCCTTTGTCAGTTCCTTCGGCTCTTTCGCTACTTTTCAGCTGGTCTGAAATTTCCACTAATTCGTTGGTAAAGTAAGGACACTCTACTAGGGTAACGCTGGCGAAACCCTCGTGCTGGAGTGGGGTGGGATGGCTGACCTTTAGATTGTGGGTCTCTAGGTTGATGGCCTGTAGACCTTTTTCATGGTGAATTTCGCGGCCCTGACGACCCCAATCGTAGAGGCGGTAAGTAATATCCGATTCTTGCTGCAACTCGTAGACCACTACTCCTTGGCACAAAGCGTGAATCGTGCGGGAAGGCAGATAAACGACATCGCCAGCTTTTATAGGTATGCTGCTGACATATTCTAAGAGGGTTCCCTGCTTTAGAGCCTCGCTTAATTGTTCAAGGGAGGTGACCTTATCGTTTAGACCGTAGAGAATGTGAGCCTCCGGTTCCGCTTCCATTACATACCACATCTCGCTCTTGCCGGAGCGATAATTCTCCAAAGTCCGGGCTAACGCATCATCTGGGTGTACCTGTACCGAAAGATTTTCACGGGCATCAATAAACTTGACCAACAAAGGAAATTCGGCGTGGCTCTTGGATATTTCACCCGCCAACTCTAGGGGGTATTCGTCATAGAGCAGACCAAGAGAATGTCCCTGCCAAGTTCCGTTGGTTACGAGACTACCCGAAAAAGCCTCCCAGCTTTCACCTATCCTCTCACCTTCTTCTGCCCAACCTCCCGCCGAACGACCTAAATTTTGAACCAGCCAGCGCCCGCCCCATACACGCTCCTTTAATTGGGGTTCCAACTTTAGGGGATACCATTCCGTCACTCTTCTGGCCCTTTCCCTTGCTCCTGCTCTCTCCAAAGTAATAATTGGCTAACTCCTTTGATAACTAAATTCATCCCGCAAATGACCGGAACCGGACTATTAGCCGCGTTATTATACACCATGGAGAGCTAATTAGGATTGCTATCTGTAGCGGTTACCTCTTTGGCTACTGCCTGACGTTTATCATCAAATTGCCGGGCGATCTTTTCATCGGTGGCAATTAGCTCATCGGGGTTGAGTGTGGCAAAGGTGATTACGCCTAAGTCGGTGAAGGCTTTTTGTACCTTTGGCCCCCAGAGCCCAATCTCTTTAATGGCAGGCACAATTCGGCTAAAGAGGATTAACCGGAAAGCGTTCATCGCACTATTGTTGTAGAGGTAGGACTTGACCTCTTTGAGATCAAAACCTAGATTTTGATAAATTTCTTCGGCCATAAAGCGATCACGCATCATATAGCAGGCTTCAGCCACAAATTCTTCGCGCTCGTCTCGTTCTTTCTCGCTGAGTTGAGGATAGTAATCCCGCAAGCTGAGACGACCAAAGGCCACATGACGGGCCTCATCTTGCATTACATAGGCGGTGAGAGCTTGAGCCAGTGGTTCATGTGCGCCATCCCGAATAACGCTAAAAGCGGCCAATGCCAGCCCTTCGACCAAAATCTGCATCCCTAAATAGGTGAAGTCCCAGCGAGAGTCTTGGAGAATGTTATCCAGCAAAGCTTTAAGGTGCGAGTCAATCGGATAAGCTAGGCCCAACTTCTCCCGCAAGTAACGCGAATAAGCCTCGACATGGCGAGCCTCGTCCATTACCTGCGTGGCGGCGTAAAATTTGGCATCTATATCCGGCACAGTCTGTACAATTTTAGAGGTACAAATCAAAGCCCCTTGCTCACCATGCAAAAATTGGGAGAACTCCCAAGCGGCACTGTGTAATTTCAGTTGGGCGATAGTTTTCCGATCTAGGTGCTTCCACAGGGGCGTACCAAAGAGCGGATTATATTTATCGGGTATGCCCAGCGGATTTTCAGGGTCTACCTCTTGCGTCCAATCTAGGCGGGTATTAGCATTCCATTGCTTATCTTTACCCTTTTCATAGAGATTAAGCAACTTGTCGCGGTTTTCATCATACTCCCAATTGAACACGGTGGTATTCTTACCGTCAACGGACCATTGGGTTTGTTCCACAGGGAGGGTGTACATATGGGTACTCATGTGCGGTGGCTCCTTTGCATTAGAAACCTACGGTAAAGGTTTGTAGGCTAATGCTAATATTAATTAAAGCATATTCAAAGAGGTTTGGAATCGCTTTTGGAAAGCAAGCTGCTGCTTTTTTATACGCTAACCTTAATATAACAGTAGCACCTACTCTATGCAAGTTAAGCTAGGTTCGTATCATCTCAGTAAGTAGGGGTTTATTGCATAAACCCGCCTCACATTGGGCGTATGCAATACGCCCCTACCCCGAAATATTGAGAAGATAACTAGGTTCTCCGGTTTCACGCTCCTCTAACCCCGACTCTTTGGGATTATGCCGCTAAAAGTAGAAACGTAGATATTGTTCTACCGCTTGTGGTAAAATCCACTAATCCAATCTGAAAGAGAACTGGTTGGCTCATTAAGCATAATAAAATAAATTGTGCCAAACGAGGAGTAATGGGCCGGGCAACCCTATTGGAACAATTTATTTTAGATAGGGAGTCGAAATATGGAAACCACCATGGATTCGTTAAATCGGGGAGATCCCAAACCGATTTTTGAGAAGTATTTGCAGGCCCTTCAAAAAGGTCTCTTCAATCAAGCTAGTCAGACTACCCAAGAGGCATTGCAGGCCGGTCTCTTACCGGAAACAATTTACGAGGAGGTTTTTACACCGGCCTTACGTATGGTGGGTGATTGGTGGGAAGCGGGTCAAGCAACCGTGGCTCAAGAACATTTGGCTACTGGTATCACCACCTATTGCCGTAATTTGGTATATAGTAAACATTCCGTTGCTCTTCCTGTTTCTCTTTCTGTTGGTAAGGTACTGTTGACTAACATAGATGGCAATCACCACACGCTGGGGCTAAATCTGCTCTCCGATGTTTTTCAATGGCGCGGTTGGGAGGTTTTTCCGCTCTTTTGCTCCTTACCTGAAGAGGAGGTGGCTGCTGCTACGCTGCTCTACCAAGTAGATCTAGTTTGCCTTTCGGTGGCAGTGCTATCCCAAGTAGAGAGTGCTGCCAGTACCATCAAGGCTTTACGCCAGAGTAATTGGGAGGGTCTGATTGAGGTCGGAGGGCCAGCTTTTATTCATCATCCCGAAAAGGCATTACAAACTGGAGCCGATTTTTATGGTCAAACCGCGATTGATACGGTAGAAAAGGCTACCCAGCTATTAAAAGCTAGGGTTTAAATTTTACCAAAGTTAGATGCCAGATAGATGAATCAAATAATTTGGAAGGGGTTGCTATGCCGCGATTGCTGCTCAAATCCGGAGGAGCATTGGTGCAGGCCGGACATGCTACACTGTTGTATTCAATGCGGCCACTCTACTATGGTGTATTGGGTTTTAGTTTACTACTGGGCTTGGGTGGGCTGCTATTTACTTTTATCTGGCTCTTAGCTATAGCCGCTGGTTTAGCGTTCCTTAGTAGTCTAGCCTACTGGCTTGAAGAGCATAATCAAGTCTTGTCGGGTCGGATACTCTTCACTCTTTTGATCTTTGGCCTAATAACGGTGGTCTTTATAGCACTGGGTACTTATTCAGCGGCAGGTTTTTTCTATAGCTGGCCCCTGTTAGTGGGTTTGCTTTTGTTAGGGCCAGAAGTGGCAATGCAATTGTCCCTAACTGCTGGGGCACTATTGGCAATTCTTTTCAGTTTAGAACGCTTTGCCGGGTTTTACACTTCGCCTTTACATTTAGACCCTTTAAACAGCAATTTGACTACTGCAGCCGGAATAATCGTCTTGGTAGGCTCGACAGGGGCAGGTTATTTCCACCTTAGCCATCGCTTAATTAACCTTCAGGGTGCGATGCGGCAACAGTCGGCAGAACTGGCCGAGATTTTGGCGCAACAAGCCCAAACCCGGGCCGCTTACCAACTACTAGGTCAAGAGGTAGCCACTACCGCCAGTCAACTTTTAGTTACTTCGGGTGAACAGGCCACTGGTGCTGCTCAGCAGGTAAATGCCATCGGTCAAGTTACCAGTTCGATGCAAGAACTTTCGCAGACCTCTACTCAAATTGCCGGACGAAGCCGGACGGTTCAACAAACCAGTAGCGAAGTTTTGCGCTCCGCCTTAGAGGTGGCGGCGACCACTGCTCAAGTTTCCGATTTTAGCACACGTGGTCAGAAGAGCGTCAGTGAAACCGCGATTAGTAACCAGATTATGAGGAGTGCTTATCAAAGCCTCAATAAGAGACTTCAAGAGCTTTCCCAATATTCCGCGCGTATCCAAGAGATGCTCGATCTAATTGAGACAATTAGTGATGAAACTCATCTTATCTCCCTCAATGCTGCCATTGAAGCCGCTGGTGCTGGTGAACATGGGGAACGGTTTGGTGTAGTAGCTCAAGAGGTCAAGCATTTAGCTGACCGAGCGCGGGGAGCCAGTGCTGAAGTACGCAAGGTAGTGACCGAAGTAGTTGCGGCCCTTGATGCGGCCCGCGAAGAGTCCGCTAGTGGGGATAAAATGGCTGAAAAAGCGGCCCAGAGTGCCCAACAGAGTGCCCAAGTTATCACCGAGTACGAGGTTATGGTCAAGCAAGCTGCCACTAAAGCTTCTGAAATTGCCCATAAAGCCACCAAAATGGAAGAAATTGCTCGCCAAATTGGGCTGGCGATTGGGCTTCAGCAAAACGCCAGTGAGCAGGTTTTAGCCGCGTTGCTTACTGTCCAGAATAGTGCCCAAACTAACGCCGTTAGTAGTGGTCAGGTGGCTTCCAGTACTAGTCGCCTGCAAACAATGGCTTCAAATTTTAAGTAGAGTTATCTTTGCTCTAACTTTTGGTGGGTGTATTGCATACACCCGTCCTAGCTTGAGTTTATTCAGGGAAGAGAATTTATCAATTTATAAATAATACTTATCAAATAGTAGCTTGAGTAGACAAAAAAAAGCACCCATCAGGAAAAGACCACCGAAGGCCAATGCCCCGCCGCTTGAAAAGAAGAGGCTAATGAGAATAGCTACTCCCCCATAGCAGATAAAACCGATCAAAAACCAGAAAGTTAAATTTCTCTTACGCATATTCTACCTTATTTGTAATATTTGTAATATTCTTAATCTATATTTGTAATCTGCACTATTATAGTGTCACAACTACTTCCCAAGTAACTCGCGAGCAGTGGCTTCCAGTACCCGCACGGCGGTAATTAGCTGGCTAATCTCAACTTTTTCGTCGGTAGTGTGGGCATCACTGAGCAGACCAGGGCCAAAGACGACGGCATTGGGGTTGCCTGTCATAACGGCCAACATTGCCGCATCGGTATAAGCTTGGAAACCCAAATGCTCCGCTTCTTGGCCGAGTACCGATTTATAGCCTCGGTCAAAAGCTGCCACTAGCGGCGAATGGGGATCACATTCTACGGGCGGTCGTAGGGTAGTCATAGGTCGAATTTCAGAAGTGATCCCTTGCCACTTAGCCTCGACTTGCTCTACTACTCCTTGGAGGAGTGAGGCCACCTCGGTGGCGGTCAGGGGGGGAGGCACACGCATATCTATCTCAGCCCGGCAATATTCGGAGACTACATTGGTTTTAATTCCACCCTGCACCCGCGAAACCACTAGTGTCGGCAAGCCCAAGAGAGGATGAGGGGCCATCTTGGAGGCAAGTTCTTCGGCCCGTTGATACCAACCTGTGATTGCTTCAGCCATTGCCCGGTTTGCATCCACTCCAATTTGAGGATTGGCGGCGTGTGCTAACTTACCCAAGAAAGTAACCTCATACCAAAAGGCTCCCTTGTGTGCCACGTTTAGTTTGCAACCAGTGGGCTCCATTGTAAGCAGATAGGCATCGGGGCCAAAGATTTTCGCATGGCCCAATGCGCTAGAACCTTTCATCAAGGATTCTTCTTCGTCTACGGTGCAGGCCAGCACTAGATCGCCGCTTAGGTTAAGTCCCTCTTCCTGAACTGCTCGCTGGAGTTTTGCCAGCACTACTAGTGCTGCCGCCATACCACCTTTCATATCGCACGAACCTCTACCATAGAGGCTGCCATCCTCAATTTCACCTCCGAATGGATCGTGTTTCCACTTGGCCTGCTCTCCAATGGGGACAGTATCCATATGAGCTATTAGCACCAGCGGCGGCCCTCCCTGACCTCGTACCCGGCCAATCACATTCACTCGTTCGCCTTCTACCGCTTGTAATTGCACCTCGATTTTATGCGCTTCTAGCCACTCCCTTATGAACCGACTCAAGGCCACTTCATTTCCGGTGGGGTTTTCACTTGGTATACGCACCATCGCCTGCGTCAATTGTACTACTGCCCTCTCCGGTTCCAGCATTGTATCCCTCGATCTTAATAATAGCCATTCATATTCATAAATTTGAAATCCAACCCTAAAAAATTTATGCGGATTAATCCCGCTGAAAATTATAGCATATTCTAAGGTGGGAACTTGGGAAAGATAAATGTTTCAGCAGAAGTTGAAAGAGATTATCGGAGCAATAACAAGGGCCACCCTAAGTCAGTCTCAGGGTGGTCTTTGTTATTTTTAAGGGAATGAATAGATTATTTATATCTGAAGGTGATGCGGCCACGGGTGAGGTCGTAGGGAGATAATTCGACGACTACGCGGTCGCCGGGCAGGATACGAATAAAGTTTTTACGCATTTTCCCACTGATGTGACCCAAGACATTGTGACCATTCTCCAGAACTACTTGAAACATAGCATTTGGTAAAGCTTCGGTGATTTTACCTTCAACGGCGATGGCATCTTTCTTTGATTCTTTGATAAAGGGTCCAGAACTAGGTGTGGTATTGGCATTAGCGGGTTGAGGCCGGGAATGATTACCCGAAGGTCGGTTGTTATTTTTTTTATTAGGCAAAGGCTTTCTCCTTCTTATATTTACGTATTTATAAAATTCTGATAAATAAAACTAAATCAGTTTTAGTGAAACTTTTCTAATTTCACTACAGACAAAAATTAATTGTTAGGTGCTAGGAACCTGAAAGAGAAAGCAGAGACTCAAAAGAGGGATTCAGAGGTGGTAAATCCTACCGTTACAATAAGGATTTAGTCAGAAATACTCTAAAACGCACTATGCAAATTTCAAATCAGGCTCATTTTACCTCGTAGGTCAATTATACCAGATTGACAGTCTGTTTGCAAATTTTTTGCCGTTGACCCTTTGAACACAGTTCACGACAACAAATGGCTTTGGTATCATATCTTAATAAACCCTTCCCGCTTAGAGGAATAAAAAGGTCTATAATTAAGCACGACGGTTCTAGGCCCGGCCTGCTTAATTAATTTATTAAAATAGAACGAAGTAGAACATAGAAGAGGAAACCTCAAAAGGAATGTGGAATCAAATAAATAGAGTGGCCCTTCTTATGACCTTTGGGGTCTATTGTTTTCTTTACCCCTCTTCTTTCTTTTTGCTGGTAACCAATCAGGTTCCCGTAGGAACAGAGTGGATGGCGACGCTCATGCTGGTCATCCAAGGGGTAGTCGCTACTACTTGGACTATTGCCAACTATGGTGCTTGGCGAGGTTTTCTGGCGGCCCTAGTGGTGCTAACGCTGGCCTTTACGATAGAGGCTATTGGAGCTTCGACCGGGTTTCCTTTCGGTCACTATTCTTACACGGAGGTACTTTACCCCAAACTCTTTATTGTGCCAGTAGGCATTATGTTTGCTTGGCTAATGATGATTTTGGCTTCGTTCTTTATGGCTCATTTCATTCTTGACCGAATTATGCCGGAGCATAGTGAGGGGGCAGTTATCTTCTTGAGTGCCTCCTTGGCGGTGCTAAGTGATTTGCTGATGGAGCCAGTTGCGGTTCATGTACAGGGTTATTGGGTGTGGTATGGTGTCGGAGGTTATTACGGTGTACCACTTTCCAATTTTATTGCTTGGCTTGCCACAAGTCTAGTGCTAGTGCTGGTGCTGAATAAAATTATGGGTCGGGGGAAGCTAATGGGCCGTTTTGGGCGGCGGCAATATACCTTTATCCCCTTGGCACTCTATATGATGAATCTGATAATGTTTGCTTCGGTCAATTTGACCCATACCTACTATTTGGCCGGATGTATTGGGGTAATAATGGCGGGATTGTTTGCCTTTATCGTCTTGTGGGGCGATCAGATTAGGCTTGCTTTACCAAAGTGGCGCAATCTCTTTCCACCACCTGACCGAGCCTGACTTTTCTCCTACACGAAGGTTGGGATTAGAAAATCGGGATTGGAAATCCCTCCTACACGA
>JACAUC010000308.1 GCA_013390945.1 Candidatus Chloroheliaceae bacterium | reverse complement strand
TGGCCTATTAATTCGTCCAATCGGGATTAGAAATCCCTCCTACAGGGGCTTGAATGAGGCTCGCGAAGTAATGAATATGACCCGTCGCATTGCCGCCATCCGACTCTTAGAGCCAGCACTAGACGCAAATTATCAGGCTGTAAAACAACAGACTTATGCTTGGCCTATTAATTCGTCCAATCGGGATTAGAAATCCCTCCTACAGGGGCTTGAATTAGGTTAGGTGGGTTGCTTAAAATCAGTTTTTGTGGCACGATAGCATTAGAATAATGCTGGAACTTTAATCGGGTTTAGGATCAAGTTAGCCTAAGTTCATACGCTAGAAAGAGACGGGAAACCTAACAATGCAAAGCAGCGACTTAGAGAGTTTCAAACAGGCGGTAGCCCAAGCCCAAGCTGGTCATAAGGTGGAGGCCAACGCCCTCCTGACACGTTTGCGAACCATCTATCCAAACGAGCCTAATCTTTTGTTATGGCTGGCTTTTACCAGTTTTGATCTGACCGAAGCCAAAGAACTGTTAATAAGAGTAGGCCAACTTGATCCAAATAATCCGCAGTTGCAGGGTGCGAGAGAGTGGCTAATTCAACAGGAGCGCACCACAAAAGCGACAACCACTTATGGCTCTGCTCCGGGTATGACTGACCCAAGACAACCCTCTAGCTTGGAAGTCGTAACGACCGAAAATGAGGCCAAGCCTAAAGGCAAATTTAAGGCTAAGAAAGAGAAGGTTACGTCCACGGAACCCTCGCTGCCGCCGCTAAACTTGCCGTCGTTAGCCCGGCCACCACTGGAAAAGCTGAAGGTGCATGAGGGCGAAGGTGGTTTAAGTGTGTTGACGCGCTGGGCCTTGAAACGTCGGTCAGCTATTCTGCTGATCTGTCTCTTGGTACTCTTCTTTGGGATCTTTACCATTACCCAACTTAAAAGTGAACTCTACCCTAATATTGAAGTACCCTACCTAATTATATCTACAGCCTATCCCGGCGCAAGCAGCGACGATGTGACCAATCAGGTCTCTATTCCGCTTGAAAACGTAGTCTCCCAGATGCCGCGCTTGAAATCACTCCGCTCTACTTCACTGGAGAGCTTTTCCTTGATTTTTAGCGAATTTGAGTTCGGCACAAACCTCTCCGATGTGGAACAAAAGCTGACTGGAAAGCTACGGGGCTTGAATTTACCCACCGGGCCGGGCGGAACACCCCTTCAGCCTACGATCAGTAATTTTACTATTAGTAGTATTCCGGTGATGTATCTTACCGTCGAGGGACTAAAAGGGCAGAGTAGTGAAGCGTTAAGTAAGTGGACTCGCCAAGTGGCTTTTCCCGCTTTTACTAAAGTAACCGATGTTAGTAAGGTGGAAGTTATCGGGGATGTCAGTCAGTTGGTGACCATTAACTTCAAGCCAGAAGATTTAACGGCGAAGGGTCTTAGCCTGAACGACGTTCTCAACGCCCTCAGATCTACTAGCCTCAGTTTTCCAGCGGGTAGTGTCCAACTCTCTGGTAAAAATGTACCAATACGGACAGCTTATGCCTTTGGCAACGTAGATGAATTGGGTAATCTGCTGCTAATGCCGAGTATTAGCTTAGGAGATACCCCTCCTACTCCCGTGCGGCTTAAAGATGTCGCCGAACTTAACTTTATTACGGCTGCTACCGGGGGTCTTAGTCGCACTAATGGCAAACCGGGTTTGCAACTTCAAGTTTTCAAATCTCAAAACGGCAACACCGTGACGGTTTCGGATGGCGTAGGTAGTAAGTTGGAGGAGTTGAATAAGCAATATCCTGATATAAAGCTGGGCGTAGTCTACGATCAGGCTACTCAGGTGCGCCAATCTATTGAAGGGTTGGTTCGAGAGGGTCTCTTGGGTGCGCTTTTTGCGGTGTTGGTTATCTTTGTCTTCCTGCGAAATGTTCGTAGTACCCTAGTGACGGCTATATCTATTCCCACTTCGGTAATTGTCGCTTTTATCCTCTTGTGGAATCAGGGCATTACTTTGAACATTATGACCCTAGGAGGGTTGGCGGTCGCGATAGGCCGGGTGGTGGATGATGCGATTGTGGTGCTGGAAAATATCTTCCGGCATGTGCAAGAGGGTGATCCCTTGCCCGTGGCGGTACAAAGCGGTACACAGGAGGTCGCGGGAGCCATCACGAGTAGTACCCTTACGACAGTAGCCGTCTTTTTACCACTGGCCTTCACCGGGGGCATTATCGGGCAGTTTTTCTTGCCCTTTGCCCTGACCGTTACCTTTGCGTTGTTGGCTTCGCTGTTGGTAGCACTCACCATCATTCCAGTCTTTGCCAGCTATTTTATCAATCACAAGGTGGTTGGCGATGAGAAAGAAAATACCCTCATCCAACGTATTTATACCCCAGTGTTGCGTTGGAGCTTGAAACATCGCGTCCTAACTTTGCTGCTGGCTTTTATCCTTTTGTTAGGTAGTTTTGCCAGCGTGGGCATTTTCAAAGTGCCTTTTGCTCTTTTGCCTGAAGGAAGTGATAAATTACTTTCGGTCACGATTGAGGTTGCTCCCGGTAGCGGTCAAGAGGTAGCGGTAGAGGCCACCGATAAGGTCGAGAAGATTTTGGATGAATACCGCAGTAGCGGCATTATTACGCTCTACCAGACCAGTATTGCGGGTGAATCGAACTCGGCCCAAGCGCAACGGGCTGTAACGGGCAGTTCGGCGACTACCGATATTTTAATTCGGTTGATACCTTCGGCCAAAACTAATGAGGTGGCAAAACAACTCCGCGAAAAACTACAAGCGGTTACTCCTACTGACGGCAAAATTGTAGTGGCACTGCCGGGTGGAACCACCAGCAATGTCTTTTCGGTGGTAGTACAAGGGTTAACACCAGATGCAGTGCGCCAAGCAAGTACCAATCTGATCGAGTCACTCAAGTCCATAGATAAATTGGTCAATGTCTCCAGCGATGTAACGGCCCTAACCCCACAAATAGTGGTAACACCTGACCCCACTAAAAACCCTCTAGCTAACACCGCCCTGATTGGTGGGCAGTTGCGAAATCTCTTGCAAGGTCAAAGTGCAGGGACTATTCGCTTTGCTGATGGGCAACAAGCTGACCTGATTTTACTCTTGCCCAAGCCGGATGGTGGCAATGTTGGGGACTATATTGCTAGTCTAAAGGAATTGCAGGTCTTTCCAAATGTAAAGTTGGGTGATTTAGCTAAGGTAGAGGAAGTGGAAGCCAGTACTCAAACCACACGCATAAACCAATCTCTAGCGGCTACTGTAAAAGCCGACATTACCGTCGAGGATGTGGGCGGTGTTACAACTGAGGCACTTCAGAAAGTGAAGGATACCGCTTTACCAGATGGCATAACGGTAACGTTGGCTGGAGCAGGTCAACAGCAGCAGGAGGCTTTCCTCGGCTTAGGTATTGCAATGTTGGCCGCTATCGCCTTGGTTTATATCGTATTGGTGATCGCTTTTGGCAGTTTGCTGGAGCCGTTTGCCATCCTCTTCAGTCTACCGTTGGCTATTATTGGTGCTTTACTGGCCTTGGTTATTACTCAGCGAGCGTTAGGGTTGCCTGCGATGATTGGAATGTTGATGCTAATCGGGATCGTAGTAACCAATGCTATCGTCTTGATAGATTTGGTGAATCAGTTGCGGAAGCAAGGTTATGAGCGAAATGAGGCACTTATTATAGGCGGACGGACTCGTCTGCGCCCTATCCTCATGACGGCAGTAGCCACTATTCTAGCTCTAATGCCTCTTGCGCTGGGTTTTAGCGAGGGTGCAATTATTGCTGCCGAACTTGGTACGGTTGTAATTGGGGGTCTCTTTACCAGCACCTTGTTAACACTGGTAGTGGTTCCCGTAGTCTATAGCTTGCTGGAAGGTTTAAAAGGTCGCTTAGGTATAGTTCAAAATCGGGGTCTTTAAGGATTTCTAATCCCGATTTGAGGCCAGACCCAATCGGGATTAGAAATCCCTCCTACAGTTTTTTCCCTTATTTATTTGTGGTAGGGGTGTTTAGAAATCCCTCCTACAGTTTTTTCCCTTATTTATTTGTGGTAGGGGTGTATTGCATACGCCCCAAAAGGTGCGGGTTTATGCAATAAACCCCTACAAATGGAGAAGATACGTTTTCCCCTTATTTATAAGGTTTTTAGTAAAAACCTGTTTTAGTAGGTTGTCTAGTAACGTCGCATCGGTACCTAGGGGTTGGGCCTAACTCGATGTGAGCAGATTGTCATACTCTTGTTTGAGCAACTGACTATCTTCAATACCCAAACGACGGAGCAAAGTGCTGATTAGTGCCACCTTCTTTTCGGCATCGCTCTGTGACCAAGTGCGGCTCTTGATCTCCACAAAGTAGCCAAGTTGGAAAGGTTCTAGGATGCGGTCAAGGTTGATAGCAAAATCGGTCTCTTGATAGAGAATCCGATAACGGTAGCGCAGTTTGGTAATTTCGTGGATGGTGATGGGTTGGAAATATTCGCGATAGAAGCGCACCGACTGAGTGCCTTTGGCGGTAAAACGGGAGCGATTGAGTACAATCGAGTGGGTGAACTCACGTTCGTGGGCCGGGCCAATTAGAGTCAGGCGGGTGCGGGTATGAGGAGTCGGTCGGTCTTGATTATCCAGATAGAGATCCTCACGAATCCGTACCTGTCCACTTTCTCTACCGACAAAGCCGAAATAGGTATCGTACTGCCGGTAACGTGAGGACTTGGTAATTTTGACGTTATCCGCATCACTTACGAAAGCCAGTATCTTAGAAATATCGTCTAGTTGGGCCTTGACTTGTACCTCAAAACTCTCCTCTTGGGCTAGTCCACCAATTGCCACTAGTTTGCTCAGCACATCCCCCTCTCTGGCCTCTAGGAAGCGATCAATCTTTCCAGCAATTGCTTGGGCCTGTTGCTTTAGGCTGCTTTCATCCAAAGTTTGAAGTTCGCCCTCACGCAAGAGCCATTGCCCATTGCAAAGCACGTGGCGCACATCGCTACTCTTGCTGGCATAGACCAGTTGCGAATAGACCGCCTCCGGGTTACGTTGGAAGCGAGGGGTATTATGGGCTAAATCCAGTTCAACTACTACCAAATCGGCCCGCTTACCTACCTCTAGCGAACCTGTCAGGTCTCCTAAATGTAAAGCTTTTGCTCCCATACAGGTTGCCATCGCGAAAGCATCTTTGGCAGGCACCGCCGTAGGACTGCCCGAAAAGCCTTTAGCTACCAGAGCGGCTAGGCGAGTCTCCTCAAACATGTCGAGGTCATTATTGCTGGCCGGGCCGTCGGTTCCGATCCCTACATTCAAGCCAATTTCCAACATGCGCTGTATCGGAGCCACACCGCTGGCAAGTTTTAGATTACTAGTGGGATTGTGGATTACCCCGGCCCCGGCATGGAGCAGGCTCCGTATTTCCCCTTCGTCTAGGTGAATGCAATGGGCTGCAATCAATTTTGTATCTAATACGCCCTGTTTTCTGATCCAAGGTACCACGGGCATATCATGTTCGGTGCGGCTATTCTCTACTTCAAGGGCCGTCTCTGAAACGTGGGTATGGATTGGCACATCAAACTCAAGGGCTAAGGCGACACAAGCGGTCAGAATTTCAGGTGGGCAGGTATAGTGAGCGTGTGGTCCTACCCCCGGCACAATCAAGGGGTGGTCTTTCCAGCGTTGGATAAATTCGCGGCAATAGGCCAAACTAATCTCATAGGAGGGTGCATCGGGTGTGGGAAATTTTAGAATGGTTTCGGCTAAGATGGCCCTCATTCCGGCTTCTACCGTAGCCTGAGCAACATCGTCCTCGTAATAATACATATCACAAAAAGTGGTAATACCGGAGCGAATCATTTCGGCGCAGGCCAATTTGGTTCCTAGCGTGACAAATTCGGGCGTAACAAACTCGCGCTCTACGGGCATCACATAGCCCATTAGCCAGACATCTAGGCGCAAATCATCGGCCAGACCGCGCAATAAGGTCATGGGTGCATGAGTATGGGCGTTAACCATTCCGGGTATTATAGCCCGTCCGGTGCAAGCTACTACCTCGGTGGCTTCGTATTCTTCTTTAATCTGGTCAGCAGTACCCACCGCTATAATCTGATCGCCTTTAATCGCCACTGCGCCATTCTCAATGATGCGCCGTGCCTCATCCATAGTAACCACTATGCCGCCAGTAAGTATAATATCGGCTGTGGCTTTCAAGAGGTTCTCTTCAGCTATCATAATAGTGCTTTGGCGCGTTTCCTCCACGCCCTCCTTTTGCTAAATTGCTGTCAACTTGCATCTAGCTTTTGCCTCGATCTATTGGATAACGCTGTTCTTCTGATCTCCTCTTCTTAATTTAACATCCCTGTCAAGGGTAGTGGTCGTTAGTGTCGGGATTGGGAAATCGGGAATAGGAAAATCGGGAATAGGAAAATCGGGAATAGGAAATCGGGAATAGGAAATCGGGAATA
>JACAUC010000307.1 GCA_013390945.1 Candidatus Chloroheliaceae bacterium | reverse complement strand
AAATTTAGTTCCCTTGCTTCTTAATCGGGATTAGAAATCCCTCCTACAAATTTAGAAGGATTTAAAGCGGCCCACTACGGTTGTGCCTGCCTCGCTATGTTGTCCAGTTTTGCACACAAGGTCTAGTGCCGGGCTCTCCGGCAGATAAAGTGAGACCAGAGTGGCTTGCCCAAATCCGGCCAGCCCAATTTGCTGGGCCAACTCCAATTTATTGCCCACCCAGACTTGTTGCGAGCCAGAACTATTTTCGGCGAGTGGTTTGGGCAACCGGAAGAGACTGGCTTGGTTTATCTGCTGCACCACCAACACCCGGTGTTCGCTTCCTGTTCCGCTGGAGATGAGGCCAAGGTAATTGGCTTTGCTCGTCCCATGTTCCTTGAAGAGGTAATGTACCTGACCCCGGATAGGGCTACGCTGAATATGTACCTCCAGCAGATTAGTCGCTATCGTAATTCGGCAGGCCGGGCCACCGATAAATTTTGGTTCGGCCACGTTCCGCGCGATTTCGATGATTTTGCCATCAGCCGGGGCGTAAATAAAATGGGGATCACTGCCCAAGGGGTCACGTTCGGGATCCCGGTAAGAAAAACCGCTAAAGAGGCTAAAGCCTAGCAGCAGTCTCCCACCCAAGCTAAAGAGACTCCCCAACTTCCGGTTTCCCGCGCTCTTCTTCAAACGTTGCCCTATCAGGCTACTCAATCCCCCCCCCACCAGATAACCCGCAGTACGGCTCCAGCCTTCACGGGCCACTCTAGGTCGTGGGGTGAGGTCAATTACTAAATCTTGTAAGTCGTTAAGTTTCATTAGTTATTAGTTATTAGTTATTAGTTGTTAGTTGTTAGTTGATCTTGATTACTGGTGGCTATTATAGTACAGAGTTGGGTTCTAGGACAAGCTATCCGAATTTTGGCTATTTGGTCAAAACTTGGCGCACACCCTTGACCTTTTAAATCGTTGCTTATACTTCCTGATTATGCTATGCTCTAACCTACGAATGGTGAGCAGATAGATTGCCAAGTTGCAACTAATCAGGTTGCTGGCGTGTTTATAGCGTTGTTGAATAGTCTTGAGACCTATGGCTCTTATATAAACCTAAAAATTAGGGTGGTACAATTTTAAATTTGAAAGGAGAAACCCCGCTTGAAAGGATTGATCCTCAGTGGCGGCAAAGGTACACGGTTGCGTCCCTTAACTTATACCAGTGCCAAACAACTTGTACCTGTTGCCAACAAACCCGTTCTCTTTTATGCTATCGAAACTTTGCTTGAAGCAGGTATCTTTGATATTGGAATAATCGTGGGTGACACGCGGGATGAGGTCAAACAAGCGGTTGGGGATGGTAGCCGCTTTGCCGGATTTGCCAGCAAAATTGGCCTAGATGCTTTAGAGATTCGCATTACCTATATTTATCAAGAAGCTCCGCTCGGCTTGGCTCACGCCGTTAAAGTAGCTCAGCCTTTCTTGGGTAGAGATCGTTTTGTGATGTACCTTGGCGATAATATGATCGAGGAGAGTATCCGGCCACTAGTAGAGAAGTTTCGTTTAGCCGAGGGTGATTGTAACTGCCAAATTTTGCTCAAGGAGGTTGAAAACCCGCAGAGTTATGGGGTGGCCGAACTAGATGCTACCAATTCTAACCGGGTGGTGCGACTGGTGGAGAAACCGCGCGAACCAGTCAGCAACTTGGCCCTCGTTGGCATTTATATGTTTGACCACAACGTCTTTGAGGCGGTCAACGCTATCAAACCAAGTTGGCGCAACGAATTAGAAATTACCGATGCCATTCAATATCTGGTCAATGCTGGTTTTATCGTCCAGCCTCAACAAGTACGGGGCTGGTGGGTAGATACGGGCAAGCAAGCCGATATGCTGGAGGTAAATCGCCTGATCCTCGACCGACTGGAGCCGCAAATAGAGGGCGTGGTAGACCGCGACAGCCAAATAAACGGCAAGGTAGTCGTCGCCAAGACCGCCGAAATTATTAATAGCGTAGTACGTGGCCCGGCCATCATTGGGGAACACTGCCGAATTGTCAATAGTTATATTGGCCCCTTCACCTCCATCAACCACCATTGTACAATTATTGGCAGCGAGGTGGAACACTCCATTATCATGGAAAATAGTCAGATTCTTGAGATTCATGGTCGGATCGAGGATAGCCTGATCGGGCGCAATGTAGTGGTAGAGAAGAGCCCCATCAAACCCAAAGCTTTTAAGCTACTGTTGGGTGATAATAGCCGTGTTGGAATTTTGTAACTTAGATTAAGGAAATTATGAACGCAGAGAAAAAACAAGTACTGGTGACAGGTGGTGCCGGGTTTATTGGTTCAAATTTTGTGCGCTACCTGCTGGAGAAATATCCCACTTATGGTGTAGTGGTGCTAGATAAGCTGACCTATGCCGGAAATTTGGAAAATTTGGCCGATGTGCGGGAGAAGTACGAGCCGCAGGAACGCTATCGCTTTGTTCATGGTGATATAGCCGATGCGGAGGTGGTAGCCGAAGCGATGCAGGATTGTCAGTTCGTCCTAAATTTTGCCGCCGAGAGCCATGTAGACCGCTCGATTGAAGAACCGGGACAATTTATCCAAACCGATGTATATGGCACTTATATTTTGTTGGAACAGGCCCGCAAGCTGAAAGAGGCTGGCGAACAAGGCGAGGGCTCCCCCTTTGAACGCTTTGTGCAGATCAGTACCGATGAGGTTTATGGTCATGTGGCGACAGGTTCTTCCAAAGAGGGCGACCCACTGGAGACGCGCAGCCCCTACAGTGCCTCTAAAGCGGGGGGCGAATTGATGGCCCACGCTTATTATGTCACCTATGGCTTGCCCGTGATTATCACGCGCGGCAGCAATAACTATGGACCTTACCAATACCCTGAAAAGCTCATCCCCCTCCATATTACCAACGCCCTAGAAGATGAGCCGCTCCCGGTTTATGGCGACGGTCAGCAAGTCCGCGACTGGATGCACGTGCTAGATCATTGCAGCGGGATTGATACCGTGATGCACCAAGGGCAACTAGGCGAAATTTACAACGTCGGTGGCGGTGGCGACGAATATGTCAACCTTGAGATCGTCCATACCATCTTAAAATTGGCAGGCAAGCCTGAAAGCCTCATCAAATATGTGGTAGACCGTCCCGGTCATGATCGGCGCTACAGCCTTAGCACCGAAAAGTTGCAGGCTCTAGGTTGGCAACCCCAATACAACCTCAAAGATGGCCTCAAACAGACCGTCGAATGGTACACCAACAACCGGGAGTGGTGGGAACCCCTCAAAAGTGGCGAGTTCAAAGAATATTACCGCCGCCAATATATTGACCGGAAATAAATTTCCGGTCTTATAGCTAAAATTGGTTAAAACCAATTAAATCTAAATCAATTTTGGCTAAGTTGATAACAATCCGATTTTTGTCTAATGGATAAATTCAATCGGTTTCAACCGATTTAAGCTTCTTAGACCGGAAATTTATTTCCGGTCATTCACATCAATTATATAATTAGCTTGAAGCGCATGGGTTTCAACCGATTTAAGCTTCTTAGACCGGAAATTTATTTCCGGTCGGGTCTAAATCTAAAACCCGATGTATCGGGCATAGAGCGTTTTGGCACTATTTTCCTCGGAGGTGCCTTTAATGATAACGCGAGCATCAGCAAAGACCGTCCAATCGTAGCCCTCTAGGTTGAACCGGAGCAGGTAGGCGTTGCCCTCTAGGTGCAAGGCTCCAGCACTTTGCAGGCGTTGACCTAATTCACTCAAGTTGATCTTAGGGGCCGGGCGTACCGTCACCTGAACGGCGTTGCGTCCGCAGAGGGTGGTGCTATGGCTACCCCGTTCTCCCGCAAATTCCAAATATTCAAAGTTATGTTGGTCACAACAGGGACAACCGGGCAAGGGTCTTTCAATGGGCAATTTATCAAAAGTATTTTGCCAAAGATCTATCGAAAGCAGGCCCATATTTAGTTTGCCGTTTCCTACGATCAATTTAAGGGCTTCACCCGCCGCAATCGCCGCGATTGTCCCGACAATCGAGCCGACAATGCCGCCGGTATCGCAGGTGGGGGTAGTACCGGGTGGGGGGGGATCAGGGAAGAGGCAGCGATAGCAAGGGGTCTTACCCGGCACAATCGTGCTGGTAACACCGTAGGCGGCAATTACCCCACTATAGACCCAAGGCTTACCCAACTTTACACAGACATCGTTGAGGAGGTAGCGCGTCTCAAAATTATCGGTTCCGTCCAATATCACATCAGCAGCAGCCACCAATTTCTCGACGTTCTCGTAATTCAACTCTTCCACTAATGGCACAATTTCGATCTCAGAGTTAATCAGGCGCAACTTATTAGCCGCAGCAATGGCTTTGGGTAGATTGCGCCGCAAATCTTCTTCATCAAAGAGAAGCTGCCGCTGCAAATTGTTCAACTCGATAAAGTCGCGGTCAATAAGGGTTAGATGGCCTATTCCGGCCCGTGCTAAATTATTCGCCAAGGCGGTACCCAACGCCCCACAGCCCACGATCAAGATCCGGGCAGCTAAAAGCTTCTGCTGTCCCGCTTCACCAATGCCGGGAAAAATCGTCTGGCGGATATAGCGTTCCAGTGGCATAAACTTTTCCCCTTGCAGATTCTACTGAGCTTGGCTCAGGCGAAAGATTTTGACTTTGCTATTGGAATAGACTAGCGACCAACCTTGCGTCGTTGGGTCAAATTTGCCCTCACCCAAACCCTGCTCCTCCGGGCCATAGTAGAGATAGCGTAGCCCATTCTTCTGGATAAATGCTTGGCGTTCTATATCAACCATTTCGCCGCGCAGAAAGCGGCCCAGCAACGGGGCTTTATCGGCCCGGTTAACCGTCTCCAAATCATGCCCATAGTATACCCGGTTCCCGCTGCGCGTGGGAATATAATTACCCAACACAGGCGAGGCGATGACCGTATCGCGCCAACTGGTATTGCTCCGTAGCCAGGCCATTGCCTCCACTTCTTCACTATAAAGGTAGAGCGGGTGAGGCGTGGTGGGATCAGGCCGGGCGTAAAGATTGCTCACTTGGGTTGCCAAGATCAAGAAGGTGGAGAGGGTAGTTGCCAAGACATAACGCCCGATCCAGCGCGGCCTAAGCTTCCAAGCAAAATAGAGTCCCGCCGTCGCGAGGCAAACAATGGGTAGGTGCAAGCCCTCCACAAAGCGACGTTGCAAGCCTACCGGCAGATAGAGCAGCAGGGCATTTACCACCAGCCAAGTAGTTAGCAATTGCCAGCGCGAGGCAGTGGCATAACTTTCGTCCGCACTTGGTAAGCGTCGTTCTACCCACCAAAGACCGGGCAGAGCCGCCACCAAGAGTAGACCATAACCCGTGAGATAGGCCGCCGGAAAGGGTGAGAGAGTCTGGTTCTGACCCAACCATGCTCGCATAAAGGGATTGCCATTCATCACAATATAGGTGTAGAGCGGCCCCAACACCGCCATTATACCTACCAAGAGCGTCCCCAACCAAATTGACCACTCAAATTGAATTGTGGGATGCGGCTCCGCCCGTTGACCTGTGGGATGCGGCTCCGCCCGTTGACCTGTGGGATGCGGCTCCGCCCGTTGACCTGTGGGATGCGGCTCCGCCCGTTGAAGAAAGGTTCGACGAAGAACAAAACTTCCCAATATACCACTAAGCGGCACAATCATAAAGGGATGGACAAAACCCAAGATAAAGCCACAACCCGCCGCCTTACCGTAGGCAGACCAACCCTTGCCCTCCCAACCATCCTGAGTCCAGATTATCGCCAACAACAATAAGGCGGTTGCTGCCGGATAATGGGGATTAGCAAGGAGGGTAAAGAAGGTAAGCGACTCGGCCACCCACAAATCGGTAGAGTCGGTCAGGCCAAACGGGGCCACCAGCCAACCCAATCCGGCAGAAAAGCAGAGCAGCAGAAAAGCGGTGCGGCGTTGTCGCCGTTCCCCAAAATAGCGACAGATAAAGCGATAGCCTGTCAAGAGTAACAACAACCCAAACAAGAACCGAGCCAAGTGATAGACTACAATATTAGGCAACCCAATCAACCCCTGCACCTTGCCCAACAAGATATAGAAGAGGTAGACATATTCGCCACTATGCTCCTCCGAGGTATAGACCAGCGAGAAACGCCATTCGCCTCGCGCCCCCAACTCCATTTTTGCCAAATAGGAATTAGAATCGAGGGCATTGAAGGCCAATCCCATAAAATGAGTACCCGGTGGCGCAACCAAATAGCCCCAGATAAAGGGCAACGAAGCCAACACCAGAGTAAAGAGTGTCCAACCCCACACCCAAACGCGATCCTTCTGCGCCCCGGTCTTTTCCGTCCTAATTTCGTCTACCAGTGCTTTATCGGTCATAATACCAAAGAACCCCTGTAGGAGGGATTTCCCAACCCGATTTCTAATCCCGATTTCTAATCCCGATTTCCCAACCCGATTTCCCAACCCGATTTCTAATCCCGATTTCTAATCCCGATTTCTAATCCCGATTTCCCATCCCGATTTCCCATCCCGATTTCCCAACCCGATTTCCCAATCCCGATTTCCCAACCCGATTTCCCAACCCGATTTCCCAACCCGATTTCCCAACCCGATTTCCCAACCC
>JACAUC010000306.1 GCA_013390945.1 Candidatus Chloroheliaceae bacterium | reverse complement strand
CACCAACGTAGAGGCGCATTGAATGCGCCCAACTGAATTTGAAACACCAACGTAGGGGCGCATTGAGTGCGCCCAGCACATTTTGGGTGTATTCAATACGCCCCTATGAAATTAAAGGAGCAATAATTATGAACACCAAAACTAATGAACTACACCTAATCTTTGGAACCGGGCCGCTCGGTAAAGCGGTAATGCGGGAATTGGTCAAGCAGGGTAAGCGGGTGCGGATGGTCAATCGCAGCGGAAAGGCCAGCGTCAGTGCCGGGGTAGAGGTGGTAAAAGGTGATGCCACCGACTCTGCCAACACCAAAGGGTTATGCAGAGAGGCCAGCGTGATCTACCAATGTTCCCAACCTGCTTACAACCAGTGGCCTGCCCTCTTTCCACGCTACCAAACCGCTATTTTGGAAGGAGCCGCTTTCGCCAACGCCCGATTAGTCTTAGCCGAAAACCTTTATATGTACGGTAGAGTTAGCGGCCCCATACGCGAAGATTTACCCTATACCGCCACCACTCGTAAAGGAGAAGTGCGGGCGCGAATGGCCGAGGAATGGATGACGGCCCATAAAGCAGGTAAAGTACAAGCTACTGCCGGACGCGCCTCCGACTTCTATGGCCCGGAGGCGGGAGAACAGGGAGCCTTTGGTGATCGGGTAATTTATCCTTTATTGGCGGGTAAGAAAGTATCCGGGTTGGGCAATATAGATTTACCCCACACCTACACCTACATTGACGACTTTGGCAAAGGTTTGGTGATTTTAGGAGCGAAGCAAGAGGCACTAGGGCAAGCTTGGCACATCCCCAACGCACCAACGCTAACCACCCGCCAAATGGTTACGCTCTTCTTTGAAGAAGCAAAACTACCTCCCAAAATCGGAGCGGTTCCTGACCTCGCCCTCAAAATGTTAGGCTTGGTTAACCCCATCGTGCGCGAGGTAGGCGAAATGCTCTACGAATTTAAAGAGCCGTTCGTGGTAGATCATCGCAAATTTGAGCAAGCCTTTGGCAATATTTCCACACCACACACCGAAGCCGTTCGAGTAACCCTGCAATGGTTCAGGGCGCATAACCAAGATACGGCCAAAAGCCGCCTAGTAACAAGTTGAAGTGCAGTTGCAAGCCTATGGTATCATATAGGTGGATTGTATTTGAAGGCAGTGATATAGCCAGCCTAGGGGATATAAGGAAGAATATGTGGCAGATTGTGGGAAGCTGAGCCAAACCCCAACCAAAATTGACACATTAGGAAATATTTAAGTTTATGGTAACTCAACGAGTAACGGTGAATTTACCACAACCATTATATGAGCAAATTATTCTGCTACGGGCGCAGGCGGCTAAGTTGCTTAAAGAACGGGGTCAAGATATTTCGGAGCTATGGGTTGAAGCGTGAGCCAACTAAAATGCCTTGTGAGTAGAAAGAGTTAAAATTATGAGTAATTCAGCACTTGAGTTAGACGAAGAGATCATGAATCTTTTACGCCAATTTAATCAGCCGCTACAAGATAGTGTCCAAGAATTGATTTTATTAGAATTGTACCGACGTGGGATGATTTCCAGTGGTAAAGCTGCCGTACTACTCAAAATGTCTCGAACCGATTTTATTCAATATGCTTCTCGCCTCGGCATACCTTTTTTCGCCTTTACCGATGACGAGTGGGCTGCTGAAGTAGCCGCCAGCAAGAAGCTATGAGCCAACTACCCACTATTTCCAATTCAAGCCCTTTAATTGGTTTGGAACAAATTGGTCAGCTTGGTTTGCTGGAGAGCCTCTTTGGTACTATTACCATCCCTACTGCGGTAGCACAGGAAGTTTCTAGCTCAGTTCAACTTCCTACTTGGATTACGGTTCGGCCTTTGACTCAGCCTTTAGCGGCGCGTGTTCTAGCAACCTCATTGGGGCCCGGTGAAAGTGAAGCGATTAGCCTTGCCCTTGAAGCAGGTAATTATCAGGTTATCTTAGATGACCGGGCGGCCCGACGATTAGCTCAAATGCTAGGCTTGCCCATTATTGGCACATTAGGCATTATTTTGGCGGCAAAACGACAAGGGTTGTTAACAGTTATCCGCCCACACTTGGACACTTTAATTGGCTACGGATTTCATCTTGCCCCAACTATCTATGAGCAGGCTTTGAAAGAAGCTGGAGAATAGTTTTCAATCTGGAGATAAACGTCCGGTTGGTTTGTCCCTTGTGCAATGCTTTCAAGGGATTTTGAATCTTGCCTTAGCCGCCAAATAACCGACTTAGCCAACCCTTTTTCTCCTTAGCCATCCGTTCTCGGCTAAGCTGGAGACTAAATTCCGTTGTATCTTGAGCGGGTTCTTGCAGGACTTTTAAGGCTTTTTCGAACGATTCCTTGAGAACACCAGCTGAAGCTTTTTGCATAAGGCCAAGATTATTCTCAAAATTTTCCAAATGTTCTCTGGCCTCTTCCTTGAAATCTTGCATTGACGGTGAACTAAATTGAATGCACTGTTCTTAGCCCTATCCAGCTCTATGGATTCTAACAACTGATCCAGCATTTGTTCTGCTACGGCTAAATTACCTCTTACCCATAACTCTGTAATATTTTCAAATTTCTTTTCAATTTTAGACATAGCTACTCCTTTTCATTTTCATAATCTGTAAACTCAAACACACACTTTAGATATTGTAAAATTATTTACTCCCAAATAGTGATAAGGTAAGTTGATTCCAATATCGGTGTATAAGTAAGATTATACAGAATATTTCTTAAAAATGCAATGTGGGAGAGGGGTAAAAGTACTATTTCTGTATAGACAAAAGTACTAATCTTAGTATAAATGCTATTCTCAAGGGTTAGCTCGCAAGTTGACGCACACCCTCTAACCCTCGTAACAAGTTGAAGTGTAGTTGCAAGCCTATGGTATCATGTAGAAGGGATTGTATTTGCAGTCAGTTGAAACAGATTTGTAATAGAGAACGGTGCCACAAAATACCTTTTGGAGCTATGGGTTGAAGCGTGAGCCAGCTAAAATGCCCTGTGATTAGAAAGAGTTAAAATTATGAGTAATTCAACGCTTGAGTTAGACGAAGAGATCATGAATCTCTTACGCCAATTCAATCAGCCGCTACAGGATAGCGTCCAAGAATTGATTTTATTAGAATTGTACCGACGTGTTCCAATTCAAGCCCTTTAAGAGGCCATATGCAACAAGAATATCCCATCTTAGAATTTGATAGCAATCCACAAGCTGTAATTGAACCACAGCGGATAATTGAACCAATCGAGATACCAGAACATGCGGTAGTCTGTTTTTTTCAAGACGTAATTACCCGGTTGGTCCAAAAACATCAGGCCAAAGTCATTAAACACCTCAAAAGTGAAATCGGAAAGCATCCGGTCTATGAGTTTGAATTTGAGGGAAAACGACTGGCAGTTTTTCATCCCGGAGTAGGTGCGCCTTTGGCAGCGGCTATGCTGGAAGAGGTGATTGCGCTAGGTTGCCGGAAGTTTATCGCTTGTGGAGGTGCTGGAGTACTCAATAGCGAAATAGCGGTTGGGCAGGTGGTAGTACCACTCTCGGCCATTCGGGATGAAGGAACCTCGTATCACTATCTGCCGCCCGGACGCGAAGTTAGTGCCAGCCTAGAAGGAGTAGCCGCTATCGAAACAGTATTAAAGGCACATAATTGCGATTATATTGTTTCAAAAACTTGGACTACCGATGCAGTCTATCGCGAGACTCCAGCCAAAATAGAGCGACGCAAAGCCGAAGGATGTGCGGTAGTGGAAATGGAAGCAGCTGCCTTTTTTGCTGTAGCGCAGTTTAGAGGCGTAAAATTTGCCCAATTACTCTACGGTGGAGATGATGTAAGCAGCGAGAAGTGGGATGAGCGCGAGTGGAATACCCACTCAGCCCGTGAGAAACTTTTCTTGTTTGCGGCAGAAGCCTGTCTTATTCTGTAAAAGCGGTCATTTAACTTTACCAAAAGATTTGGCTATACTTACGCCTACTTCAAACGACAATTTAACATCATATCACCTAGATTTGGCCGCTTGAATAGCCTAAGTTGGAAAGGTATCTAGCCACTCCTCTAAGGTCAGACTGGTGGCAATAGTGTTTACCAGAGTGATGAGTTGGGCTACCGTATAACCCATTAGCCGTACTTCAAGGTCAGTCGGTAATTTTTCAGCCTTAAAGCGAAGGGCCGCCTGAATTAACAAGACCCTCCTTAATGCCCCAAGTTCTCCCTCGGCTCGGCCTCTTGCTTCGCCTTTTGCTTCGCCTTTTGCTTCACTTTCGGCCCGCCACTCTTTGGCGGCTTGACCCACAATATCCTCTGCCGTTAGTTCTTTGGAAAAGAAATCGCCCACTAACCTACGCCAACTAGGGAATAATCTTTCACAGCTAATCGTATCTTTCGGCCCATATTCAGTAAAGACCTTTGGATTTTCTACCTCGTAGAGCCAAATCTTTCGCTTCTTTGGCTCTACATCCCAAATTACCAATGTACCGTTTTCAAAATATTTCTGGCGTTTGGTGCGTTCCTCGTGTCGCAGATTGGAAGGAGAACGGACTTCAATCACTAATTCGGGACTACCATTCAAGACCAGCTGTTTTTTACCCGGTATCGCTGGGCCAATCTGACTTTCAAATCTCTGGGTAGAGACAATGGATACATCCGGTATCAGCAACTCCTTAGTTGCCATTTTACACTCAAAGAGATCCATATAGCCTTGTCCAAAATTATAGGTGCGAGCAGTGGACGAGAGGATCTCTAGCATAATCGTGGCGACGCGCCGTTCTTCTGGATCGGTCATCTCTTTCCAGACCAGCCAACCATTGTAGAGTTCAATCGGCTTCTCCTCAATTAGTTCTAGGGAATTTTCAAGGGTATATGGCCCCAAAGGACGTTGAGCGGCTTCTTCTATGTCACGCGGCCAATCATCAGTCTTCACGCCCTTTAACACACGGCGATATTTCTCCAATGTAACATCTTTAGAAATTACCATTGTTTATTACACTTATCCAGAATCTCTATAGACCTATTATTTTTACTCCACACCATTATATTATATCTCCGGTTAAGAAACAATCCACCAACGGGGTGCTGACTACACCGATTTATAAGGAGATGCAGTAGTGAAATGGAAACAGCGACCTGTAAAGCCTACTGCTTGTGGTAAAGCTGGATCACCTCGTTTTGCCAGATTTGGTCAGAGGGTAGATAGCCGTAGGTGGTAGGGTCAGTGCCTCTATATAGTAGGGCGTAGTCATAAACCCGATTGGGCAAGGCGGGCTGTATCTGCGGCGTGTAAATTGTGGGATAGGATGAGAAATAGCGATAGCCGGAACCAAGTAGGCCAATTATCGCCGCCGGATAGAGACTTTTGTGGTTGGTATCATCGCCGATAAAAACTTCTGCGCCCTGTGGAATAAGCTGGGCCGGAAGTTCAAACCGCTTACTCGGCTTCACCCAATAAATTACATCTGTGCCAAACTCCCGGACTATCTCCAACCGTCCCTCTGGACTGGCAAGTTTTGTCAAGGCTTCTTGTCCAGCTTGGCTAAAATTGGCGCGGTGTACCAACAGGAATTTAACCCCCAATCCTTCGGCTACATCTAGGCTACGTAGATCCGGGAAATCTTTTACCTCATTATAAAACCGCTCAAAACCGGGCGGCAAAATATTGGCCGTACCATTGAGCATCGGACGGCGATGCAGCAAACCATAAAGCGCGTACTCAGGATTGATATTGATCGGCACTGCCGGGCCAGTTAGCGGTAACTCTAAAACTAGGGCATCTTGGGCCACTTCTGTTCGGCTGGAAGGATCTGCCAACCAACGATAGAGCGCGGGAGCCTGCTCCCCCATCGGGGTAGGTACTTGAGGTAAGCCCGGCGCAAAAAATTCCACCGCCACCAATAAACCAAAGAGACCGGGCAAGAGCCAAGCCCGAAGTTTGGTCCTCTGCAAACCAGCTAAACCATAACCCGCACAGACCGCCAGAGCTAACATCAGCAGTTGGGCAAAACGATGCGGTACACGCAACGAATCGAAGCCGGGTACAATTTGGTAGAGCCAAAAATAAGGCAACTGGAAATTGGATTGTTGCGGCTGATATTTATCGCCAAATTCATCCACATTAAAATAAGGGCCAAAACTCAAAATCAGGGCTACTAGTGCCAGTACACCAAAAGTCCAGCGCAACCCGCGCCGGGAAGTTTTGCGCCCACCAAGCAGACCCACAAAAGCCAAACCTAGCGCAATCAAGCCCGGATACATAACCCGCTCCCCACTACTTTGCGCCTTTAGGATGCCACGCTGTACGGGCTTATAAAGCCAACTGCGCTGCACCGTTCGCAAAAGAGAGGGCGGTGCGGCACTCCAATAGCGGGTTTCGGCTAGGTCGCGTTTGAAGCCATAGTCGCGTTGCGCCTGCATATAGGGCGCAAGAAAAGGCCACAGCAGCAGCAAGGCCAAACCACCAGCCAAAACCAACGCCCCAAATTGTTGAAGAGCTTTACGATTAGAAGCCCAATACCTTTCAAATAAGCCCTTGTAGGAGGGATTTCTAATCCCTATTTTTGGCAAGACCTGTTCGGGATTAGAAATCCCTATTTTTGGCAAGACCTGTTTGGGATTAGAAATCCCTATTTTTGGCAAGACCTGTT
>JACAUC010000305.1 GCA_013390945.1 Candidatus Chloroheliaceae bacterium | reverse complement strand
GATTTGAACCCTTTAACAAAAACTTCTGTAGGAGGGATTTCTAATCCCGATTTGACATATATTAGGCAATTTGGTGGTTTGGTAAAAATCGGCTAAAATAATAGAGGCACTATACGATTTAGAAAAAAATCGGGATTAGAAATCCCTCCTACACGTCTATTTGAAGCGGTTATAAAGCATGAATTATCGAGTACAATCGCTAGATACCAGCTATGAAGCTGAGCAGATACAAATCGGTTTGTTCCGTAAGAAGGGAGAAGTCGGGAGAGGTGAGTTGATGCTCTCTTTAACCCGCACTACACGCTGGCTCTCTTGGAATAGTTTCTTAAAATTACACCCTGACATCACCCGACAAGAAGCAGCCTTGACCTTCCTCGAACTAACCTATAGCAAAGAGTTATCCGAGATGGTAAGAGACGACCTTCTCAGACGAGTCCGGTTAGGTCAGCCCTTCAAGGAGGACAAACTGTTGATTTTAGAAGAGATGCTTTTGGCTCTTACGCCCGTGATAGAACTTTTGGAAGAATTGGGCGTAACCTACCTGATTGGTGGTTCGGTGGCAAGCTCTACACATGGTATCGCCCGCGCTACCGCCAACGCTGATTTGGTAGCCGATCTTAAACCGGAACATATCGCCCCGAGATTTCAGCTATCTTGAAAAATGGGCGGACTATTTGGGTCTTACCGAACTTTTAGCCCAAGCCAAAGAAGAGACCACGCAAGGCTAGTCCAATAAAGTGAAAATCCTAATTTCCGTAGGGGCAAAACTAGAGTTTTATGGCATGGGTAACGGTGGCTACAAGTTGGCCCAATCGCTGAGTCAGGCCGGGGCAGAAGTAGTGGTAATTTGCTATGGCGCGGAGCGGACGGAATTGCCCTTCCGGGTAAAGACGGTAGCACCTACTTGGTGGCTCCAAAAATTTCCCTACTGGACACCCCTGCGCTTTCGCCCAAATATCACCTATAGCCTGCAAAATAGCTTTTTCGACTGGAAAACTAGTAATCAACTTGAACCAGCCGACCTTCTCTATAGCTACGTGGATCAGGCACTCTTTTCGATGCGGCGACAGACCAAAATAGCACCGCACACAGTCAAAATAGTTCACGCCGCCAACTCTCACATTGATTTAATGTACCACCTGCTCAACGAAGAATATCGCCAATGGGGAACAGCCCAAACCCTGATCTCCCAACTCACGGTTAGAAAAATAAAAGCCGAATATCAGAAAGCCGATTACATCCGAACACAATCGCAATGGGTCTATCAAACTTTAGTAGAACGAGGAGTGCCAGAAGAAAAACTCTTTTGGGTTCCACCAGCAGTAGATTTAGAGCGTTATCGCCCGGCCTCGGCCTTACCGGAACAATTTCGGGTCTGCTTTGTCGGTTCCTTTGATTTGAGAAAAGGGATTCAATATCTGCTGCCAGCGTGGGATAGCGTTTACCGGGAGTGGCCCGGCGCAAAGCTGATAATGCACGGTGGATCAGGAAGCCGCTTTATCAACCGCTACCTAGCCCCTTACCAACGGCGACCTGAGATTGAGTGGCCCGGTGGCGGTCCTGCCGATCAAACCTTTCGCCATGCCTCAGTCTGTGTCGTCCCTTCCATTGAAGATGGTTTTTGCTATGTAGTCTTGGAGGCGATGGCAAGCGGCTTGCCCGTAATTGTAACCGAACACGTCGGGGCTAAAGATTTGATAGAAGAAGGCGTTAACGGGTTTGTAGTACCTATTCGGGAGAGTAAAGCTATTGTGGAGCGGTTGCAATGGTTCTACCGCCATCCTGACCGCCTGCGCGAAATGAGTTTGGCGGCTCGCCGAACCGCCGAAAAATATAGCTATACCACCGAGGGTAGCAAATTAATGGCCCGGTTTATAAAGGTACAAATGGCATAACTAGAATCCTAGACCGGATGGCAAGCGTGTGGTATTATTAGTAAAATTCTGAACCTGAATTTAGTTATTAGCCACACAGGATTCTTATAGATGAGCAAAGAGCTAGAGGTTGGGACAAGCCTACTTGGTAAGTATCGCATTGAAGCCACACTGGGGCGGGGTGGATTTGGGCAGGTCTACAGGGCTACAGATCTTCTGCTGGGCCGGACGGTAGCAATCAAAACTCTTTCCCAAAGCCAAACTACCTTAGAAGACCGCATGGGTGAAGGCACTTTTGATCGTTATCTGGCTCGCTTCCGGCGAGAGGCGACAGTCAGTGCGTTCTTCACCCAAAACCGGAATATTATCACGGTCTACGGGTTGGAACAGGACGACGAGACTTTTTATCTGGTACTGGAATATCTAGAAGGTGGTTCGTTGGCCGACCTATTGAAGGTTAGACCAATTTTGCCCATTAAACAAGCTTGCCAGATTACCCTAGATATTTGCAACGCTCTCACCGAAATTCACCAGCACCCAATGGATATTGTGCATCGCGACCTCAAACCCAGCAATATTTTGCTGCGAAAGAACGGGCAGGCAGTAGTGGCTGACTTTGGCATTGCCCAAGTCGGTCAAGAGAGCGAGCGCACCACCTATACCAACCAACGCCATCCTGGTTCACTGGCCTATAAATCACCAGAGCAGGCCAGTGGATATAATTACCTGACTCCTGCCTCTGATCTTTACTCTCTCGGCCTGATTCTCTATCAGATGGTAACTGGACGGCTGTATGCTAAAGTCAGAAAATTTCCTGCTAACCAGTTCAATGGTCAGATTCCGAATTGGCTGGATGAGCTTATCGTCAAGTTTTTACAGGAAAAACCGGAGGCACGTTACCAAGAAGCGGAAGAAGTAGCACGGCTTATCCAAGCTGGTTTAGGCGAACCGGGTATCGCTCAGGGAACGACCTTTGGACCACCCGTGGAGCAACCCATTAGAACGACTCTACCTAGAGCAACCACGCCCCCTAATTCCGAGTTAGAGCCAACACGTGCCATATTAACTCCAGTACGCTCCAACCTAACCGAAGCAGCCTTACCCTTGGCTAATCTCCCAGCGCAACTTACTAATTTTATCGGGCGCGACGACGAAGTCCGAGCAATACAAAGCCTGCTCAAAAAACCCGAGGTGCGGCTATTAACCCTGACCGGGCCGGGTGGAATGGGCAAGACTCGGCTGGCTTTAGAAGTGGTCTCCCATTTACAGGGCTATTTTGAAAATGGAATCTGCTTTATTTCGTTGGACAATATAGCCACTCCTGAAGTAATACCTTTTGCCATTGCACGGGCTTTGGGTGTCAAGGAGACTGGTAAACAAACCCTGCTTGAAATACTCAAGGATTATCTGCAAGCTAAGCAAACCTTACTAGTACTCGACAATTTTGAGCATCTTTTAGCGGGAGCCAGTTTGGTTAAAGAACTGTTGATAATTGCGCCGCGTTTGAAAATTCTGGTTACCAGCCGCTCAATCCTACATCTCTATGGCGAATATGAATTTAGTATACCGCCCCTAGCCTTACCTGATCCCAACCACCTGCCGCCGCCGGAGGTATTGGGGCAAGTGGCTGCCGTAAGCCTCTTTGTGCAACGGGCTACTACCGTCAAGCATAATTTCGCCCTAGATAAGAATAATGCACAGGCGGTAGCGGAAATTTGTATCCGGCTGGAGGGACTACCCCTAGCAATCGAACTCGCCGCCGCCCGAATTAAATTGTTTGCACCCTCCAAAATCCTGAGCCGTCTGGTTAATTCTCTTCAGGAATTAGCAGGTAATAACCAAGATTTACCTATACGCCAGCAAAGTTTAAGAGCCACGATTGCGTGGAGTTATAACTTGTTGAGCGAAGATGAGAAATTGTTATTCCGCCGTCTAGCGGTCTTTGCGGGTATCTGTAGCGTGGAGGCCATTGAGCAAGTGTGCAATGCCGATAAAACTATGACGCTGGACCTGCTGACCGGGCTGATCTCTCTTTTGGATAAGAGTCTACTAAAAAGGCTCGACGACGACTCTGACGAACCGGAATTTGTGATGCTGGATATAATCCGGGACTATGCCCTAGAACGGTTAATGGAAAAAGGCGAAAGTGCCAACTTGAAACGCCAACACGCGCTCTACTTTGCCGAATTTGCCGAGCTTGCTCTAACTAACTTGCAGCAAAATGGGTCAGATCAGGGCTTTTGGCTCAATCGGCTAGAGCGAGAGCATAATAATCTGCGAGCCAGTTTGACCTTTGCCCTAAATCCAGACCGAAATGTTACCGCCGAAGCATCAAATGAGCAAGGAGAGATAGGCTTGCGGTTGGGTCGGGTACTTAGCTCCTTCTGGATTAAGCACGGTCATTTAAGCGAAGGCCGTCAATGGCTGGAAGCCCTTCTTTCCCGTCCTACTTTCGTAGATACTAAGCCTGAACTGATCCAATTCCGGGCCGAATTAGCGCGAGGAGCCGGAACTATCGCCTATATTCAAGGGGATTACTCGCGAGCCAGAACTAGGTATGGAGAGGCAATGGAGGTCTGGCGGCAAACCGGGGATAAACGCAACCTGCTGACAGTCTTGAACAATATAGCGATAGTGGAGAATTTGGAAGGCCACTATGAGCAAGCCAAAGCTCTGCTGGAAGAGAGTCTGACTGTAGCCCGTGAGTTGGGCAATAAATCGCTCCTAAGTGCCAACCTGAATAACCTAGGAAATTTGGTAGTCAGCCGGGGTGATTATGCACTGGCAACCAGCCTCTATGAAGAAAGCCTAAAATTATTGGAAGAGGTGGGCGACCGAGGAACGATGGCCCAACCGCTTAGCAACTTGGGACTGATTGCCCAAAAACAGGGCGATTATAAACGGGCGACCCATCTGTTAGAGGCCCGCTTAGCTATTGGGCGCGAAATGGGTGACAAGCAGGGAATTGCCAACGCCTTGAATAACCTTGGTATCGTGGCTTGCCGTCAAGACCAATGGCAAAAAGCCGAAACCCTATACTTGGAAGGGCTAGAAATTTGGCAAGGGATAGGCTACAAACAGGGAGTAGCAGCGGTTAAAAATAACTTAGGCACGGTAGCCTGCCAACAATCGAACTACCAACAAGCCTCCCGCTGGTTTTGCCAGAGTTTAAGCCTTTATCAAGCCTTGGGCAACCAGAACGGAATCGCCCACGCGCTAGTCGGCTTGGCAAACATTGCCGCAGTAGAGGGTCGAGCGCAGCAAGCGGTCAGTCTAACCGGAGCGGCCCAGAAGTTGCTGGATCAAACCTGCACTTTGCTTGATCCGATTTACCAGGCCATCTACGAACGTACTCTAGCTCTCACCCAGGCCGAGCTAGATGCACCCACCTTTGAAGCCGCTTGGAATGAAGGCCAAACTACCCTTCCTGACCTGACTACTTTTACCCCGGAGTAGGGGTTTATTCAATAAACCCCCCTACTATGGCCTTAATAGGAAGACAAAATTGAAGATTTTGCACCTAAATGTTAGCTATGGCCGAGGTGGGGGTGGCGGCACTGAGCAATGTATCCCTAATCTGTGTAGCCTGTTAGAGGCGCGAGGCCATGAAAACCTAGTAATCTTCTCGAACGCCTTTTCCAATTTTCCGATTGTGCCAAACCGAAAAGTAGTACAGTTAGAGGGGATATGTAGCGGCAATCTGCCAGCAGCTAAAAATCGGGTACTGGTGGCGGAGGTGCTAGAAATAGCCCAGCGTGAAAAAATCGAGGTGGTTCATTTTCACCAAACCAATAACCCCTTGCTGGTGCATACCCTTACCAATTTTTCCCCTTCGGTCTACTTTGTCCATAACCATATTTTGACCTGTCCTAGTGGTCAACGCCTCTACAAAAGTAGTTGGGAGGAATGTACTTTACAACCGGGCTGGGCCTGTCTAGTTAACCCCTACCTGAAAAATTGCGGAACCCGCCGTCCGGTAAAAGTAGGGCAACAACTACAAAATTGTTTTCAGATGCGGCAAGAAGCTCGCGCCTTTACCGAGTTGTTAGTAGATTCAGAATTTATGAAGCAAACCCTGCTACAAGCCGGATTTCCCGCCAACCGCCTTACGGTTACGGCCAGCGTAACCGAATTACCCCAACTAACCGAACAAGAATTGGCCTATCCCACTTCTGACACCTTGCCCATAGTTTTGTATGTGGGACAACTTACGGAGGTCAAAGGGGTGGAATTTTTAATCAAAGCGGCAAGGCAGGTACGTACTCCCTGCCGCTTTATAATTGTAGGCGATGGTTATGCGCTGCCCACCGCTCAAAAATTGGTAACTAAGCTTGATCTAGCTAAGCGAGTAGAATTTAAGGGCTGGGTTTTAAAAGAGGAACTAGGGCAATATTATCGGCAAGCGTCCCTATTGGTAGTACCCTCGATTTACCCGGAGCCTTTTGGCTTGGTAGGAGCAGAGGCGATGGCCTACGCCCGTCCAGTTATCGCCTTCCGGCGCGGGGGTATCCCGGATTGGTTGCAACATAGCAAAACGGGGGTTTTGGTAGAGCCAGCTAATATTTCAGAACTAGCCGCACAAATAGACCAAATTCTAACTAATCCCGCGCTAGGTGAACAAATGGGTAAAGCAGGCAGAGCTTACTTAGAAGAGAAATTTGATCCCCAAGTACATTGCACCACGATGCTAACCGCCTATAAGCGAGCCATTCAGAATTTTGTATCTTTTCAATAAGTAGGGGTTTATTGAATAAACCCACCGTAGACCAGCCTCACATTGGGC
>JACAUC010000304.1 GCA_013390945.1 Candidatus Chloroheliaceae bacterium | reverse complement strand
GTTGGACTACCCGAATGGTAAAGCGAAGGTTCCCGATTTTGAACCTTGCCTAAGCGGGTAAATTGATGAAGCTTAAGCGATCTTTGCAAGATTAGTCTGCTTAATTTCAAGGGCTTGTTTGAAAGCCTGAACTGCCTGTTGGTGAGAGCCTCGCCCGTTTAGAGTTTGCCCATAAAGGTAATAGATGCTTGCCACCAACCCGCTTTTATCCACATTTCCGCTTTTTTCTAGTTGGTAAAAGACCTGTTGGAAAATTAGATCAGCTTCCAGATAGCAACCCTGTTGGTTTAAGATCATGGCATATTGGGCCTTATTGTAATTCAGGAAAATACTTTCACGTCCTGCTGAAATAGCCTCAGAGGTGGCATTTGCTTCACGGGCCATTTCTAGCTTGGATTGTGCGGCATAAACTTGAGCAAGACCACTGTAAGTTATGGCGAGCCACGTGGGATTCCCCACTTTGGCCGCATACTCAATCGCTTGATGCTCTTCTAATTCGGCCTCTCTAGTATTTCCCACGCTTAGAAGAAGCCGGGCCATTTGATTATGCAAACCGACGGCTAGACCGTAATCTTTACTTTCTGCCAACAGTTCTAACCCTTGTCGGGCGTAAATTAGTCCATATGTGGGCTTATCCAGATGTTTATAGCAGATAGCCCTTCCTAGGTAGGCTTTGGCCTCTTCAACCGGATCATTTGTGGCCTGGTGGAGTAGCATACCCCGGCGGAAGTGATCTAAGGCACTCTGGTAGCGACCTAGATTTACCAGTTCCATGCCCAGACTATTGTAGAGTTTTAGCTGCCCTACATTGCTGGAGGCCAAAACTCCCCCACCCAATTTATAAAGCAAGCGACGGTGTATCTGGTAAGCCTCTGAATAGAAGCCTTTGCGGTAATAAGTAGAGCCTAGCATATACCACACTTTTTCAACCAATTTTGGCTCAATCTTAGGGCAGTCTTTAGCTCTTTCAAGAGCTTCCAGTAAGGTTTTTTGTGCGTTTTCCGCTTTTTGCTTTATTTCCAATTCACCGCGAAGGGCATAATAATGAAAACCGGAAATTTGACCCAGCTTCCTTACCTTGATTTTCTGAAGCCAACTTTCGGCTTCGTTTAGACGATGTTGGCGCAGGGCAAAAAAAGCTTCAAATAATTTTTGCCGTTCGCCTGTAGCACCCGTTTTTTGTTCCGTTTGCATTGCCTCAACCTCGTAACCTTCTCCCCAATCATAGACCTAATTACATTTGCTTCGTTGTACCTGAGTAAAGTAGTGTTTTCTACTGCTAATACGTTGCTTTAGTATGATCTAAAATAAAAATCATTTCAAATGATTAATTTATATTACCAAGAAGATAATACAAGTTATATAGCAGTTATTTATATATTTTTGACAACGATAACTTTGTCTTGGTAAACTCTACCAAAGACGAGTGCCTATTCTATAATTAAAATACATTTAAGATTATGAACGGAGCGGAGACGAAAATTGGCGACTTAAACGCCGCCAATTTTGTAATTCGTGGCCTCTTTCAGTATCATCTCAATAAGTAGGGGTTTATTGAATAAACCCTGCTCGCTTTGGGCGTATGCAATACGCCCCTACCACGAAATTTTGAGATGATACCTCTTTCACTTTCCGGCTTTTATTTGTCGAAAGCTTCTTTGAGGTTGCTAGAAAGGTTGTCAATCCGATTGATTGTTTCGGAAACTTGGGTTACGGCACTGGCATTTTCCTGCGCTACCATCCCAACTGATTCCATGGTGGCGATGATTTGGCGAATGGCACTCTCTTGTTGTTGGGTAGCTAACCGAATCTCTTCGGAGAGGGTGGCCGCTTGTTGTACTGCGTCCACAATCTGATTCGCGCTTACGGCAGTTTCGTCTACCACCTGACCAAGTTCATTAATCACCTGACCCGCTTGATAGCTACGTTCGACCGCGCCAAAGGTCTTTTTGCGGGTCTCTTCGCTAGATAGGACGGCAGCGGCTACGGCTCCCTGTAACTCGTTAATTACTTGAGCTACTTCAGTGGTTGCTTCGAGCGAGCGGTCGGCTAAACTTTTTACTTCGGAGGCTACCACGCTAAAGCGCCGTCCGCTCTCACCTGCTCCGGCACTTTCGATGGCGGCGTTGAGAGCCAGTAAGTGCGTTTCGTCGGCGATTTCTTTGATAAGGGCAATGATCGAACTAATTTGCTTGGAACGCTCGGTCAGGGTCATTAGCCGTTCGGCTAGGGCGGTAATACCGTTACGGACATCTTCAATGGCTTGGATGGAACTATCTACGGCGGCTTGACCCCGCTCGGCGGTTTTGGCGGCCCTTTGGGTAGCCTCGCGTACTCGCCCGGCACTATAAAAGCCATCGCTGGCGGCAACACTGACCCGATTGGAATTGTTGGCAATCTGGCGAGCAGTTTCACCTAGCTCCGACATACTACTGGTCACTTCCATTACGGCAGCGGCCTGTTCCTGAGCGCCACTGGCCTGCTGGCGGCTAGTGGCGCTCAACTCGGAGACGATAGTATTGAGTGAAAGGCTGGCTTCTTTACCAAATTGGTTCGTTTGGCTCAAATGTTGGGTTATGAGGAGTGCTTGCTTGGCTCGCAGTTCGGTATCAATCAAAGCCTGATAGAGCGTTTGTACTAGCATCATTAACTCGGCTACAATTGCTCCGATCATCGTAATTAATACAAAAATCTGGATTAGCGGCTGATTATTTATACTAAGGGCTGGTTGGTAGAATTTGAAGATGTGTTCGGCTAAAATAGTGCTAGACGAAACTAGCACTACTAACAAAGCTATGCCAAAGATCTCTGGAACGGTGAGTCCTGCCAAAATTGCCAAGAGTATTACCCATAAATAGCCAATTAAGATGGTATTAAGGGCTCCGGTCAGTAATTGAAAACTGACAATTCCCATCAACCCCGCCAACATTATGATATAGGCTCCTAACCTGATCCGGCGGTGGCTCACGGGATTAATTATACTGAAGCTAATAATAAACCCGAAGAGCATAATACTACACGGTACTAAAACCCAGAGCCAATTAGAGCTTACTACTATTCCCAGAATCGCGAAGAGTGCCATACCTACAAGCGTAGCACTTCCACTGGTCAAACTAGATAAGCGCAACGTCTTACTACAACGTGCTTTAAAAACGCTACTCTGACGAAAAGCGTGATCTATCTCTTTTCGCTCTTGTTCTTGCTCTATTTTTTCCAAATTGCTTTGTTGACTGGCTGGAGTGGATAGTGGCTTTGTTGGCATAACCCTTAACCTTTTCTTAATGACACGGTCTTTACTCTTTTGTAGGCGTTTGGCTTGTAATGCACCAAACCTGTGGAAGCTCTTCTAACTTATTATAGCAAGCTTAGATTACGTCAAAAGTTACGATTTTAGTAACTGTTCAGGGTTATACTAAAAGGTTTGTAAAACTGTTAGGCGCAACAATTTTCGGCTCTTTTGCGGTGGCTGGAAATCACGTCTTTGCCACGTTCCAAAAAGGCTACGTAGCGTCATTTGGGTTTGGCTTCTTGCGCTTATATGGTAAAATTATTAAAACTAAACAACATCTCAAAAAATTTACGTTAGGATGAAATCTCATGTTCGAGCCACGCCGCCAAGACCTTGAAAAACTTATTACTGACGCTTACCAACTTATCTATGAATGCCAAAAACGTGCGGCTCTTTCTCAAGACCCTTTAGAGCAGCATAGGCTCAAGCGCGATATTGATAAATCTAGGAGACAGATTGACGAATTTCGAGCCGAACTCGGTCTACATAATAACGACCAGCCAAGCGCACCCGGCAAGTTGAGCCACCCCCTCTACCAAACCTACCTCACCCGACTGGTGGAGCGGATTGGTACGTTAAATCTGGCCCCCATCCACTCTGACCAACCTCCCCACCTCTATCTGGAAGCGGTCTATGTGGATTCGCCCACCTCCCTAGCTTTAAGCGTGGAGGTAAAAAATGGGCGGGTGGTGGATTGGTGGCTAAGCCGCACCGATCAACCTACTGCCAATTTAGAGGTAGAAGAGCTAAAAGGCCACCGCGCCGAACCGCCTCGCTACCGACCAGAGCAACTTGGCTACCAACGTGCGCCTTTTGAAGCTCTGCTTACAGATAAATGGCACAATGGGGTTCACGAGAATGTTGTGCGGTTGCACCTCATTCACCTAGCTACGGCTTGTGATAGGCTAGTCATCTTGGGTGCGCCGGGTAGTGGGAAAAGCACCTTTGTGCGCTATCTGGTGCTATGCTTGGCTTGGGCTTCCCTTGATAATTGGTCGCGTAGCACCACGCTGGAGACGCACTGGTCGCATGGTCCCCTCACTCCGGTCTATATCGAATTGCGCCGCTTTGTCGCCTCCGCCTCCTTCCCTCAAAAGCTCAGCGATCTTCCTACCGCCGATCATCTCTGGGACTATCTCGTCAGTGAATTGCCGGGTGAACTCCGCTTTTATGCCGATGACCTGCAAGATGATCTTAAACATGGTCGGGCATTGCTAATCTTGGATGGGCTAGACGAGGTTCCCCACCAAGAGGGCGAACTCAAGCAGCGTCAGGCCCAACTGATTAGTTTGGTACAGAGCCTTCGCACCCGCTATGGCGGTAGTCGGGTGCTGGTCACGAGCCGCCCCTACGCCTACGAAGGCTGGAAGCTGCCCGGCTTTGAGAGTGTCACCATTACCGCCTTTGAGGATGAACACCGCCTAGAACTGGCTCGCCGCCTCTACTGTGCGGTTGGCTTGAACGAGACCGAGGCCCAAGCTAAAGCCGAGGGACTTAACGGGCAACTAGATAAAATTGACCCGGAATTAAAAGACCGTCCCTTGTTCGTTACCCTAATGGCGACTATTTATCTCAAGGGGGCTGAGCAGGGCTTACCTGCCCGGCGAGGGGCGCTCTACCGCGAGAGCATCCTGCTCTTGCTGGATCGCTGGACGCAGAGCAAGCCCAATACCCTCTCCCTAGTGGATCTATTGGGGGATAAATCCTCGGCTAACCTCTATGCCCGGTTAGCAAGTTTGGCCTACGAGGTACATAACACCTATGGCGAGCGGCCCGGTACCCCGGAGATTGGTGAGCATATTTTGTACAACCACCTCCGGCCACTGCATCGCAAGGTGATTGCCGAACTGATCCCCTATTTGAGTGAAAATGCCGGGTTACTGGTCTCGCCGGGGCAGAACGAGGAGAAAGAGGTCTTCCACTTTGCCCACCGTACCTTTCAGGAATATTTGGCCGCCGCCCATCTCGTGACCTTGTGTGAGAAGGCCGACTCTTTTGCGTTGGTGCGGGAGCAACTGGTCAGTAAGCCACAGGTTTGGCGCGTACCCACTACTCTTGTCGGCGATGTGTTGGTGGATACCGGACGCAAGCGCGATTTATGGACGTTACTAGAGGATTTGCTCAACTCTAGCCCACCGTCGTCAGCTGCCGTCGGTTCGGACTCGCGCTGGTGGTTGGCTTGGTTGGCGGCAACGGTGGTAGAGGAGCAGGAATTTTGGCCGCAGGGCGACCTTCGCCGGACCGAAAAGAGTACCTGCGCCACCTTAGTAGAATGGCTGGTGGCTCTGCTAGAGACTCCCCAAGCCCTACCGCCGCCGGAACGTGCCCTCTGTGGGCGGATTTTGAGCGCGTTGGGCGACCCTCGCCCCGGTGTGGGTACGCTAAAGCGGCGGGTTAATGGGCGCGAAATCGAACTACCCGCCCTCGAATGGTGCAATATCCCTGCCCCTCCCGATGGCAAATTTGTGGTGGGTGCGGAGAGTGAATCAGATAACCAGCGCCGTGAAGTACCGCTAGGCTATAGCTTCAAAATGGCGAAATACCCTATCACCTACCGTCAATTCCAGACCTTTATAGATTCGGGCGAATACGCTAAGCCTGAGTGGTGGCAAGGTTTTCCAGAAGAATACCAACCGCATCCACTGGAGGAGCAAGAGTTTGAATATGCCAACCATCCGTGCGATAACATCTCTTGGTATCAGGCGTTCGCTTTTACCCGTTGGTTGACCGCTAGTTATCGGGCGGCGGGTCTATTGGGAGTGGAGGAAGAGTTTCGCCTACCGACTGAAGAGGAGTGGGAGTATGCGGCACGAGGTACGGATGAGCGGACATATCCCTATGGAGATGAGTTTGATGCCACAAAGGGTAATACCAGTGAATCAGGTATCGAGATGACCAGTGCGGTGGGTAGCTTCCCGGATGGAGCCTCGCCCTTTGGAGTGCTGGATCTGAGTGGGAATGTGTGGGAGTGGTGCTTGAATGAATATTCTAATCCTAAAGCATTAATAAACTTTAATAGCATAAATAGTCGTGTGCTGCGTGGCGGTTCTTTCATCGACCTTTCTTACTATGCCGCCTCCGCTTCCCGCGACTACGTCAATTGGAACATTTGGGGTTTTCGCTCCGGCTGTCGTGTAGTGTTGTCTCCCCCCCTATTCGCGCCTCTGATCTCTGAATTCTCTGTACTCTGATCTCTGGCGCCTCTGTTCTCTAAATTGGGGTTTGGGGGATACCCCCAAAATCGGCGCAGCAGCGCCGCAAAATTTTTTTGGGTATTTGAGGTAAGATCAACTGGCGGAGCAGCATCCAACAGAATGGGCCAGAATCAGTAGGAGGGATTTCTAATCCCGATGTTCGTGTAGGAGGGATTTCTAATCCCGATG
>JACAUC010000303.1 GCA_013390945.1 Candidatus Chloroheliaceae bacterium | reverse complement strand
TTGAAGACTTGACGAGTGGGAAGTTCAATGGGCGGAGCCATATCCTACCAAATACCGGCGGAGGTTGAAGACTTGACGAGTGGGAAGTTCAATGGGCGGAGCCATATCCTACCAAATACGGTTCATCTCTCAAGATTTGATAAAACGGAAGATAGGGGTTTGATCTGGATTTACCTCGATCTTTGAATTAGGGTCAAGATTGTAGGATATGGCTCCGCCCATTGATCTCCCCATTCATCAAGTCTTCAGAGATTGCCACCATTGCTAAGATATTGCATAACCTAGGTTCCGACAATTGATCCTCCCATCGGCTGACTAATAACTAACTAATGACTAACTTGCCACAGCTTGACCGCGCCATCAAAGTGACCACTGACTAACCACTGACCATCACGAGAGAAACTGAGGCTCCTAACGCCAAAAGTCTGTGGAGCCAGCGTACTGAAGGTTTCTTTACCACTGGTCGGCGGACTGAGCCGCACTCCCACAGTCGCCACTTCCACAGCCGAGCGACCAGCCGAGGCAACATCCCACAGTTTAATCAAGTGGTCTTCTCCACCGCTGGCTAAGGTCTTGCCATCGGGACTAAAGGCGATGGTCCACGCCGCCAAAGTATGCCCCTGAAGGGTCTCCACTTCCTTGCCACTAGCCACGTCCCAAAGTTTGATGGAGCGGTCTTTGCTGCCACTGGCTAAAATCTTGCCATCGGGACTAAAGGCCACACACCAAACCACATCTAAATGGTTACTGAGCGTAGAAATTACACGGCCTCGCTGGTCAGCAGTGCCTCCAACATCCCACAACTTGACCAAACGATCTTCGCTGCCACTGGCTAATATTTTACCATCGGGGCTGAAAGCCACCGACCAGACCGCTTTGGAATGTCCTTTAAATGTAGCTAATTCGTTGCCACTAGCAATATCCCAGAGCTTGATAGTTTGGTCTTCACTACCACTGGCTAGGGTCTTACCGTCGGGACTAAAGGCGACTGACCAGACCGCCAAAGTATGCCCTTTGAGGATGGCTAGTTCGTTGCCACTAGCCACATCCCAAAGCTTGATGGTGTGATCGTAACTACCACTGGCTAACGTTTTACCGTCGGGGCTAAAAGCCACCGACCAAACCGACGAAGTATGCCCTTTGAGGGTAGCTAACTCTGTAACGGGCAGTTTGCCGCTATCGGCGTAACGAGCAGTTTCCCAAAGCTTGATAGTCTGCTCATCGCTGCCACTGGCGAAGGTCTTACCATCGGGGCTAAAAGCTACTGACCAGATTGCGCCGGAATTACCTTTGAGCGTAAGTAGCTCTGTAACGGGCAGTTTGCCGCTAGGGAATGACCAGAGTTTGATAGAATGGTCATCGCTACCACTGGCAAGGGTCTTACCATCGGGGCTAAAATCTAGGGCGCGGATGGTGGCAGAATGTCCTTTGAAAGTAGCAGTTTCCCCACCACCCGGTAAGCCCCACTGTTTGATAAGCTGATCGTCACTGCCACTGACAAGGAAGTTACCATCGGGACTAAAAGCGACTGATCTGACCGCCGAAGAATGACCTCTAAGAGTAGCCAATCCTCTCCCGCTCGGTAAGTCCCATAATTTTAGGGTTTGATCCTCGCTACCACTGGCAAGAGTCTTACCGTCGGGGCTGAAGGCTACCGCGTTAACTGCGGCAGTATGACCCTTGAGTGTGGCTAACTCTTTGCCAGTGGCAACTTCCCACAGCTTGATAGAATTATCTAAACTACCACTACTCAAAAATTTATTATCTGGACTAAAAGCAACGGTTAAAACCTCGGCGGTATGACCTTTGAGGGTAATCAACTCTTTGCCACTGGCAACTTCCCATAATTTTAGGGAGCGGTCATTACTGCCACTGGCAAGTAGCTTACCATCGGGGCTGAAGGCGATGGTTTTGATAGTGGCCGAATGGCCCTTGAGCGTGGCTAACTCTTTGCCACTGGCGACTTCCCATAACTTGATAGAACTATCATCACCCGCACTGGCAAGCATCTCACCATCGGGGCTAAAAGCGATAGCCCAGACCCCCGCCGAATTTCCCCTGAAGGTAAGTAGCTCTTTACCACTATCCCCAGCCGAACGGCCAGCCGAACGGCCAGCCGAACGGCCAGCCGAAGGGTCTGGACCCCCAGCCGAACGGCCTGGACCCCCAACCGAAGGGTCTGGACCCCCAGCCGAAGCAACATCCCACAGTTTGATGGAATTATCGAGACTGGCACTGGCAAGGGTCTTACCATCGGGGCTAAAGGCTACCGAAGTAACGATAGAGGAGTGACCGGGTAAAGCAGGGGTGGTGTAGCCCAAAGTCAAACTGCTCGTTGCGCGGTCAGCCGAACCACCAGTGGAACCACCAGTGGAACCACCAGTGGAACCACCAGTGGACGGGCCATCCGAACGACCAGCCGAAGGGGAACTAACTGGCAAGAGGTGAATCGAAGCAGTAGCCATAGCGCGACTGGAACTTTCGGCTGGCCGTTCGGCTGGCCGTGTGGCACTCAGGATTACCCATCCGCCTAATCCCACTGCCAGTATTAGCCCTACTACCCCAACTATCCAGTAAACAAAACCACCAGTGGACCGGCCAGCCGATGCGGGTTTTGGGGTAAGCTGCTCGTTGCGCGGTACTTTTACCTCGGCGGGGGAGCCAGCTGAAGATCCAGGCCTTGAGCTGGCTCCTTCGGCTGGCCGTTCGGCGGGACGTTCGGCAGGACGTTCGGCGGGACGTTCGGCAGGACGTGCCGCTGGGGTAGAACTGCTCGTTACACGGTAGGGTAAAGTGGCTTCCTCCTTAACGGGTGGCGGGATATGTAGCTCAGTGGTGGCGCTCGGCTGGCCGGAAAGCTGAGAGGCCGCCCTCTTAAAAGCTACCACAAATTCACCAGCGGTCTTGAAACGATCCTGGGGCAGTTTCGCTAATGCCTGCACCAAAACAACTTGTAGCGCGGAAGAGAGGTTAGGGTTAAATTGTAGCAGTTCGGGGGGCGGTTCTTTCCGATGGCTCATCTCTAAGTCGCCCGTAGTGCGTCCTTCTAACCGACTACCAAAAGGCAATCGCCCGGTTAGCATCTGGAAAGCAATTACGGCAAGACTATAAATATCGGCGGCAGGGCCAACATGTTTGGCATCGGTAAACTGCTCCGGGGCCATATATTCGGGAGTACCCATACCGATGCCAGTGTAGGTCAATTCAAAATCATCGTCGTGAGCCAACCCAAAATCGGCCAACAGCAATTTTCCGTCTTGACTAAAGAGAATATTGTTAGGTTTAAGGTCACGGTGAACCAGACCTAAGCGGTGGGCAAAATCGAGGCCATCGGCAGCTTGTTCCAAATAACTCACGATGGTTTCTAGTGAAAGACCTTGGCGAATCTTTTTAATAAGGTCGCCACCGGGGGCATACTCCATCACCAAATAGGGAATATCATTCTGTTCCCCAAAATCTTCCGCATTTATAATATGGCGATTCTCGCGGAGCCTATCGAGAATTTCCACTTCACGCTCAAAGCGTTCCAACTCCTTCAGACGAGGGCGTAACACAAATTTGATTGCCACCCGTCGGTTGGTAAGGGTAGTATGGCGACCTAACCAAACCTCGCCCCAGCCACCTTGCCCCAATTTCTTATCAATGATATAGTTGCCAAAACGATTGCCCGGCTGTAACTCCAGTGGGCCTGCCATATTTCACCTCCCGCGCACGTCCCGGCACCGACCATCTGAAATAAATTTCCTAGCTAGAAAAGCCCAGAGACCAGTCTTAACTTGGCAAGATTAAGTTTCCCCCTATCCAATTTAAACTGGTAGGCTTCGTGCAAGGTTGTTTCCATTTGCAGAGAGCGTAATTCAGATGGCGGCATAATTAAATCTAACTTGAATTATAGCTAAATCTATTCAATACTAAGATGATTATAGAGGAGTAAAAGCCTAAGCGCAAGAGGTATTTTTGCAAAGTTAAGGCTGTTGCAAAGTCGTGATTTGACAAGACCGGAGGTATGTCAGGATCAACTGACGGCAACCAGTTGATTTTCACATACCACTACTCTTGCCAGATTGGATAGCTCCTCGACTTTGCAACAGCCTTATTTGCAAAGTTGGTGGGTCAAAAATTTTGTTAAGCCGCAATTGATTTTAGAGCAGGTTTGACCTGCCCCAATCAGAGACCCACTTGGCCGGAGAGGAGACCACTACTCACAATTTCCTACCTTTGGCCTACAAGGATTTTTGGTCAATCAGGTTGGGTAACGCGACGGTAAAGGTAGTACCCTGTCCAACTTCGGAGGTAACCTTGATATTTCCATTATGAATTTCCACAATCCACTTAGCTATCGAAAGTCCCAGCCCAAAACCACCTTCACTGCGGGTACGGGCCTTATCCACCCGGAAAAAGCGCTCAAAGACCTCCTTGAGTTTATCTTGGGGTATACCAATACCCGTATCGGAGACCTGAATTAAAGCTTCGGCGGAGCGACCTGGAGCAGCACCATGCTTCTCGCCAACCGAGAGCGTTACCTCTCCGGTATTAGTATATTTAATGGCATTGTCTAATAAAATCAGGAGAAGTTGACGTATACGAAGCCGGTCAGCCATTAGCCAAATTTCGGAGCCACTGGTCGGTTGGCTATGGGCTGAATCGCTTCGGCTGGTCGTGCTGTGGGTCTCAAAGCGGAGGCTGAGTTGTTTGGCTTTGGCGAGGGGGGCCAATTGCCGCACCGCCTCTTGAGCCATCTTATTAAGTTCAAGTGGCTCCGGCTTAGATTCGACTTTGCCCATATCGGCCTGAGCTAAGGTAAGCAGATCTGTCACCAACAGACCCAAATGATCGGCTTCTTGGCAAATATCGTCTAACAAATCCTCATTTTGAGCAATGGTTTGGCTTTTACTACGTAGGGCTACCTCGGCGTTAGCCCGGATCAAGGTCAGGGGAGTGCGGAGTTCGTGGGAGGCATCCGCAATAAACTCTCGTTGCCGTTCCATCGCCATTTTGATCGGCACCAACGAATGTTTGGTCAGAAGGAAGGCGGCCACCATGGTCAAGATTAGGCCACCCAACGAGACTACACCAGTGGTAAGTATCACATCCTGAAGTTGTTTCTGGTGGGTGGTCAAATCTTTACCCACTTGAAGCATACCGACTACCTGCCCATTTTCCAGCTTCACCGGCACCGAATAGAGTTCTACCTCCGAGCCATTTTCCAGCTTTAATTCGCGGCGAAGCGTTTCGCCACTCACCACTTGGTTTAAGGTGGTTAAATCGGGCAAACCGGTGCTGGTAATCTGCCGAGAATTTTGGAGTATGACACCCTTGGAGTCCAGCAGAAAGTAAAAAGTGTTAGAAAGATCCACCCGCAAGTCGCGCTGAGTCTCCAACCGACCCGTCAAGGCAGCGTGTTCCTGTTCCTCATGATCCTTCTCCTCTTTATCTTTCTCTTTACTACTCATCACCGCCTTACTAGTTGGGGGTGGAGGTGGAGTGGGAACGATTTGGCTACTGGTAGTCGCAGCAAGCGGCACAAACTTAGTCGCTTGAAGAATACGGTTGGTGGTATCGGTCAAATCGCGGTTTACTTCCTGCTCGATACTATTAGAGACCGAGAAATACATAGCCAACACTACCACAATCATCACCGAAAGCACTACTACGGCATTCCACCAAATCAAATTTCGCTGAACTTTTTCAAACATCGTACTACCTTTGTTCTTTATTTGACCCTCAAACTATAGCCCACTCCGCGTACTGTCCTAATTAACTTACGAGAAGCCTTCTCATCAATTTTACTGCGAAGGTAGTGTATATAAATATCTACCACGTTGGAACTAGCATCAAAGTCGTATTCCCAAACATGGTTAATAATTTGATCGCGGGTGAGTACTTGCCCAGCATTTCGCATTAAATATTCCAGCAAAGCAAACTCCTTAGCCGTTAGCTCGACTCGCTGACCAGCCCGCATTACCTCGTGTCTTACCAGATCCAGTTCCAAGTCTTCATACTTCAGGGTCTGGCTCGCCAAATTTTCTGGCTGAATCCGCCGCCGGAGCAAAGCCCTTACCCTAGCAAGCAACTCCTCAAAGGCGAAAGGCTTAACTAAGTAATCATCGGCCCCCGCATCCAATCCAGCGACACGGTCGTTGACCGCATCACGGGCGGTTAGCATCAGCACTGGCACAACACTCTGCTCCTGACGTAAACTGCGGCAAATCTCAAGCCCGGAGATACCCGGTAACATCAGGTCAAGGACGATCAGGTCATAACTACCTACCAATGCCATCTCCAAGCCACGATCCCCATCGTTGGCTATATCCACTTGGTAACGTTCTTCTTCTAACACACGCTTGATGAGTTTGGTAAGCTTAACTTCATCCTCAACTACTAAGATATTCACCGAAATTTTTCCCTCTCTTGCCTAAGCTCCTCGCTTTAGCGGATAGCAACCAGTTGACCTAGTCGTAGACTGGTCTACGTAACCAAGCCCATTTAGGGGCAGTGGTTACTGACTCACCATTTTACCAAAAAGAAATTGGAGCAAGATTGGAATGGCAAGATTTAACTAACCAAAATTCCACCACCTCTCCTAGAGATTTTATAGGGAGGCGGTAGATAGGGATGTGGGATTAGAGTATTTCTTCAACCAGTTTACGGTCAGCCTGAGGCTAACACAGGTTCAAAATCGGGGCAATTAGCTTTAGGCAAGGTTCATACCGGCTTTACACGCAGACTGGTCTTTAGGATGGTACT
>JACAUC010000302.1 GCA_013390945.1 Candidatus Chloroheliaceae bacterium | reverse complement strand
AACACCAAACGGGAAAATCCAAATGACGATGTAGTAGGGATTTCCAATCCCGATGTGAACACAAATGTAGTACAGGAAAATCGGGATTAGAAATCCCTCCTACAGGGGTTCACATCTCAACACCAAACGGGAAAATCCAAATGACGATGTAGTAGGGATTTCCAATCCCGATGCGAACACAAAAGTAGTAGGGATTTCCAATCCCGATGTGAACACAAAAGTAGTAGGGATTTCCAATCCCGATGTTGGGTTCCAATCCCGATGTGAACACAAAAGTAGGAGGGATTTCCAATCCCGATGTTGGGTTCCAATCCCGATGTGAACACAAAAGTAGGAGGGATTTCCAATCCCGATGTTGGGGCAAAACCTATACAGAATTGAAAAATCGGGATGACGGAACAATCGGGATTAGATACAGAGACTTCACCACGCCGGAAAAAGAACGGGCCGGACTGGTGGAAGAATTGAAGGAGATGTACCGGGAAGGGCTGGAGGGTTAGGGCTATAATAACGGCTGAGTTATGAAGAATGGTCTTGGTTATATGGGCCAAATCGGGAATAAAATTCTCAATCAGATGAAGGCGTATGGCATACGCCTCTACCCCCAGTTTTTGAGAGGATAATTATGAACGATAAAATTTACCCAGAAATTCCGGTTTTAGAACGAGCCTCCTTAGCATTAGCAAGTGCTTCGCCCCGTCGTCGCGAGTTATTGGGGCGGTTGGTTCCGTCCTTCCACCTTATTGCGGCTGATATAGATGAGACGGTGCAATTGGGTGAGGTTCCTTTGGATTACGTGCGTCGTCTGGCTTTGGAAAAAGCCGAGGCTGGTGCCAGGTTATGGGCTACCACTAGCCCGGCAACTGGAGAGCGTCTAATAATTGGTGCGGATACGACGGTAGTATTGGGAGATCGGCTTTTAGGTAAGCCGACCTCAAAAGAAGAAGCGGTTTGGATGCTGGCACAATTGAGTGGTCAAACTCATCAGGTAGTAACTGGAGTAGCAGTACTCCTACTAACCGACCAACAAATTCTTCTTCGGCGCGAGAGCTTGACCGTCGCCACTGAGGTAGAATTTCAGCCTTTGCGTCGGGCCGAAATAGAGTGGTACGTCGCTACAGGGGAACCGATGGATAAAGCCGGAGCCTACGCTATCCAAGGCTACGGTGGAGCTTTGATTGCCAATATTCGGGGCGACTATTATAACGTGGTTGGTTTACCACTCGCCCCTTTAATTAATTTATTGAGGACATTTTAGGGTCAACCGTTGAAAACAGAGCTTTCAATCCCGCTTAAATAAGTCCCTGTAGGAGGGATTTCCAATCCCGATTCTGAAGTCAGTCCAATCCCGATTTCAACCGAAGCAAATCGGGATTGGATACTCTCCTTATCTACTGCTTCTGCCAGTTTAGTTTGATAACTGCTTTACCAGCCGCCTCAAAATATTCCAGCTTGATTTCGTGTTCACCCGCCTCGAGATGTTGGGTAAGGTTATAGGTCTCCTCGGCACTGATTGTCCAGTACTGGTCGCCTACTACACTAACCCCATCTATATATAGCCGGAAGCCATCATCTACCGTGACGGTAAAGACGTAATCGCCTGATTCGTCAAAATTAACTTTGCGAGTCCACCGGGCCGAGAACATATCGGGTATAATACCCAACTTGCCCTCTTCAGGAGCACCTTCACCGAAATCGTAGCTGATTTCTGGCTCATCCCGAACGAAGGCTGGATTACTGGCTAAACCGGGGTTATTCCAGTATTCGGCTTTCCAGCTATTAATCTCGCCCGTACTAGGCCAGCCATAGGCGGCATCCGCTTCTGGTTTGGAGCCATCCCAGATAATATATCCTCCCTCAAAGCTGCACTGCTGAAAGTCTTGGAGGTTGGTGAATATATCGCTAACTGGCGCACCCAATGGTCCGGTCACGCCCTTATATTCATCATACCACTTCTTTAGAATTGGATCGCGCAACACAAAAGCAGGCTGTAAGACGGCCAGACCTTGAGCGGCGGTGGTTTCTATATCGTCATAGCGGGTATCTAGGATAAGAATATCTCCATTAGGGCAGTTCTGAAGCCAAAGTCCATTCTCCTGCCTTGGCCGCTCGGTGGGTAATCCCAATTTATCCTGACCACCATTGCGGACAAAACCGTCTACAAACCGTTGGGTATCAATCTCGTTCAAACCTTGCCCTACCTGAGTGGCGGCACTAGGTGCGTGGGCAGCAACCACCGCTGGTTCAGGCTGGGGTGCTGGTGCTGTTGGCTGGCTCGGTAAAGCGCGGTCGAAAACTACCATAAAGGGACAGGAACCCAATTCACCCCAAGTATAAAGATCATCACTACCACCCGGCTTGCGCCAATAGGGATCATTACAGATAAAGTGACCATTTGCGGCTACGCCTTTGAGCAAGATCACATGACCGAAACCCTTTATAGTCGTCCCAATGACCACCGGCTTACCATCCTGCAACTGGTTGATGGCTTCGCTGCGGGAAGCAGTAATAGATCTAGCTCCGATACCATGTTTGATGGCAAATTCTGCTGCTAGGTTGCCCCAGCACACCCCCTTGAGCGTACAATAGCCATAGGCACCAAAAGCATTGTGGCCCCAAGGATCCAATTCAGCATGGTTGAAGGTTATTCCCTTGTTATTAGTGTATAGGTTGGAGACATACCAGCCATATTTCCCGTCGTTGCGTGGCTCTAGCGCACCATAGGCGGCCAAGGCCATAACCACACTAGTTGGTCCACAGGCCCAGTTTCCGTTAAACTCAGTTGGTGTATCGCGTATCTGGTGAATATAAGGAACGTTAAGCGGATTATCAGCCATCTTAAATTTTGGCGCATTTCATTCTGGAATGGTTGGGAAATGCGCCGCCTCCTTTCTGCGGTTAAATATTAGAATTGCTCTTTAACTCTCATCAATCATCTTGGAGTGAATCCAGCCCCGCAAAGCTTGACCTTTACCATCGGTTTGGCCGGGCTTAATGTGATACCAGCGTGTACTCCCCTTTACCTTTGCTCCCTCTAAATCTTCGGCAAAGCCGTCGAATTTGATCGAGGTATTCTTGGCCGCAATGGTCAGGATGTGGTCGGAGTGGAGGCTAGGTTTGGCCCGTACCCAACTATTCGTCCCTTGCGTCTCACCGGGGCCAAACTCGTAAGCCTTGAAGTTAGTGCCGCTCAAATCTTCTGGTTCGGTTGGAGCCTCTGCCGTAGGTTGGGGGGCTACGAGGCTATTGACTAGGGCCAAAAAGCGGTCCCAGTTCCAAGTTAGGTTAGGGTCAACTTTTGCCCGACTGATCTCCTTATGACCTACAATATGTTTCCGATCTACTGGAATACCATACTTTTTGCACCAGTTAGCTGTCCATTCGGCGGCAACTTGGTACTGAGCATCGGTAAAAGGTTCTTGACCTAGGTTTTCCATCTCAATTTGGAGTGTAGCAAGGTTCTCGTTTTTCGTCCAAGGATCGCCGAGAATGCCCGTTTTATTAGCAGGTTCAGTACCACAGCCATAAGCACCATAGATGTCATCTAGCAGATGAAACCGTTCACCGGACTTGGTGACATATTTATGCACACTCACCGGGCCGGTCAATTGGGCCAAGTCTCCTGCTTTTGCTCCGACAGTATGATGAATAACTATAAACTTATAAGCCCGACCTACACCAAAGTTTGACTGAAATTCCGCATCAGTCCAAAACGAGGTGGCGGCGTAAGCAACACTATCCTCAGGAAGGGCATCGTGCTGGTTAGAAGCGGCCATAGAAGGTTCTCCTTTCATGCAACACTCTTAAAAATTGTTTTTAGCTTAGGACAAGACGTTATCTGAAACCCTTTATAACATCTGTAAAACTTACTAACAAAGATATAAACGTCCTTTTTGAGAGATTTTCCCCAAAAGTAAAAATCGTGACCCCTTACCCTAGTTCCTCAATGAAGAGATGACTTTATTGTATTATATTTGGGTAGTGAAAATCAAGAGAAGAAACTATTTTAATAAACTTTTTTGCTTAACTGACCTAAAACCAGTTGCCCTAGCCCTGTAAAGGCTCCACCGCTAAACGCTAGGGTACGCAAATTAAGTAGCAGCCAACCTATCGGCACAAGTTTTCCCTCTAGCCGTTTTAGGAAAGGCCAAAAACTAAGCTGCAAAGCTACCAGCAAGCTGCTACTAACCCTCGCAGCGGCGGGTTTGCACCTACTTTGTTTTAAGCTTAACAGTCCGGTCAAGCCCACACTGGCAACAACGGTTGCTAGAAGTAGCATTTGAAGCTGCGCCAACCGCGAGGTATGCCCATCTTGGGGAAGCCTACCGGGGTAGCGGTGATATATGGTTACTCTCCAGCGTGCAATCCGAAACTTGCGCTGGAAGTAGGTTTTTAGCAGGGTAGGATGGTGGTGATAAACAATGGCTTGGGGCGCAAATTCAAAAGTATATCCCGCTTGACTCAATCGCCAGCCAAGTTCGGCATCCTCAACAATGGCACCGGGCAGGGTTTCATCGAAAGGATATTCCAGCAGAATCCTTCGGTGGTAAGCCGCACAATAGGTATCGGCAAAGCCCGGTTTAGCTTTACCTTGAGCAAAGCGCGAGTAGCGCTCCTCATATTCGGCTTGGACGAAGCGAGCCACTGCCGAACACTGGTTGCTGCGATAGATTCCTTTTACTGCGGCAACCATTGGCCCCGTATTTTCAAGTGCTTCCACCAAGTGCATCGCCCAATCTGGCGCGGGCATACAATCGGCATCGGTAAAGAGAATCGCGGTGCAAGTAGGTGCAGCGGCTCTTACCCCAACATTCCGGGCGGTTGCTGCACCCCGATGTGGACGGCAGATTAACCGCACTCCTTGATAACGGCGGACTATCGTAGCGGTCTGGTCGGTGGAGCCATCATCCACCACCACAATCTCCAACTTTAGATTAGGCCGGATTTCTTGGGCGCTCAAACTATCTAGGCATTTTGTCAGTGTTGCTGCCGCATTGTAAGCTGGGACTACTACTGTTGCAATCATGGTAAACTCCTTTCAGCATAATCGGAAGGAAGAGTAACTATTACCAGAGGTCGCTCAGGATTTGCGGTAGCGAGGGAAGCGATTTGGTCGGACGGTGTGGCTACTCCTTCCAGTTCCAATTTCAAGCCACTATAGCATCGAATTAAGTTACGCCGATACCACTCCTTCCCTAACAGTCGGGCATCTATTACGACGTAATCCGGTTGGAAACCGCTCTGCCCCTTGAGGCTTCGTTCATTGACCACATACCAGAGGGCAAAGGTGGTTTGGTCGGTATAACTAATCAGCAGTGCGTGAGGTGGTGCGATTTGTAGTTGCCATTTTGCCCATTCCTCGGCACTGTGATCGTGGCTTAAATCAAGTCGGGAATAGTGGGTTAACAAATTCAGAGCCGGAATGAGCAATAGTGCCAGAACTATAACCGCCCACTTGAGCGCGAGGGAAATCCAAGGCCGGGTGATAATCCAAGCCGTTCCCCAGCCTAGCAACATTGCCCAGAGTGCGAAGAGAGGTATCAAATAAACTTGGCTATTCTCGGCAGCATAAATAGCGGTAAAGCCCAAGTGAAAACTTGACATAACAAAAACCAACCAAAAGAAGGGTCGCACCCTTGGCATTAACCACGCTGCTACCAACCCGGTCCAACCCAACCCCAGCCCGACTAGGCCAAATTGTTCTACCAGCAATCTTGCCCCCGCACTTATGCGTCCCAAACTTTGTGAAAGGGGAGCCGCGAATAACAGATAGTGATATTCGCTTCCGCTAAATTGTTCCCACAAACCGAGCGGATTAGAGAGCGTGGCATCTCCCCAATTGGAAACTGGCGTTACCCCTCCGCGCATTGGCAAATAGAGATAGGGTATAACAGTGGCTGTTAGGAAAAGCAAGACCATTTTCCCGATTACCCCAAATCTGGTGGAACGATTTCTGGCTAATTGTATTCGTTCTCTAACCACTAGCAAACCAAAGAGCAACACCCCGGCAAGGCTAAAGAGGGCTGTATGGTGATGACTGAGGGCTAACCCTGCTACCAGTGCCACCAATGCCAATTTACCCTCATTTTGTGCTTCCCACCAATCTAACATCGTGAGAAGAAGTAAGCCCATCAGTAAGAGATTGAAGGAGTAGACTTCTACGATAAGTGCCTGCGACCAAGCCAGCGGTGCAAAGGCCAGACTTAACCCGGCCAATACGCCTCCAATAACGGCAGCCTTTCTCACTTGTTCTGGCGAGTTACTCTTTTCCTCGCGGAGGCTAGTGCGAGCCAGCTTAAAAACGGTCAGCCCAATTAACCCGGTTGCCAAAGTTCCCCAGCAAGCCGAGGCTAGGTTTAGCACTCGCACAGGGTTTACTTCGGGAGCCAGAAACAGAAAGAGCCGTCCGGTCAAAAGGTAAAGAGGATAACCAGTAGGATGAGGTACACCTAGCAGAAGCGTCGCTAAAGCCAAATCTCCTCCATCTTCGCCTCCATACCGCCAGCTTAGCCCGGCGGCGGCGTTCAGGAAATAGACCGACCCTGCTAACCCTAGCGGTATTCCAAAAGCAAGCCCGGCGGCGAGTCGGTCTTGCTTTTGTTGTTTCTGGTTCTTGTTAGAAAAAATTGTCATAAAGTAAAACCACCCTAGCGCAGCCCTATAAGATCAAGGGGGATCATAAGCACCAAAATATTATACCAGCAAGACTTTAAGAAGTACCTTGCGTGGTTAGGCAAGGTTCAAACCGGCTTTACACTTTAGGATGGTACTCATTGGTGGCTTGACCGGAAATAAATGT
>JACAUC010000301.1 GCA_013390945.1 Candidatus Chloroheliaceae bacterium | reverse complement strand
TTCGGTAGCCAGCCTAGCTTTATTGGGATGGGGTTCTTTTGGTATGGTGGTTGGTGTTGGTGTTGGCGGAGGGTTGGTGGTTTCAGCCCCGGTCTGGTCAGAACTGCTTGTTACAACGGGTATTGGATTGGGTGGGGCTTTTTGAGTTGGCTTTTTGGCTTGTTCTTGTTCTTGGTGCAAAGCTTCATCTATTTTGCGGTCGAACATAGCTTGGAGACGTTTTTGTTCTTGGCGTTCCTTTTCGCGGCGATAATCTTCTTTTTCCTGCTCAATCAAATTCGAGGATTTGAAGAGCCAGCCTCCGTTGCGACTTATTTTGATAAATTCCCAGCCTGAAGTTGGCTGTTCAGAGCGCATACAAAGTATCCACTGCTCATCATCGGAGAAGGTACACCAATCTGTATGGTTACAAATAGGGCAGGGCCGATCACGTTTGACCCTACCATGGCGCGAAAACTGGGGTTCGCCATATCTTTGGGTGTAGGAAAGGAGTTTGTAAGCCATAGCTCAGTTACCTCCCCCTTGATATTTGGTCTGGGCTGGAACTAAGGCGTGACGGCTCACTCCTGCCCCATGGTCAATTAGGGATTTAGCCATCCCTGTAAAAAGTACGGTCTCTTGGCAAAAGAGCATAGGAAAAAAACCTCACTTTCATTACCATTGCCCATTGACAGACGACCGTTTTTTGTGCTATCATACTTACGCACTAATACTTTAAGTGCTTAGTTTTTTACACGAAAAGAACAGTCCTGATCTACAGGGCTTTGGATAGAAAAATCCCTTTACTTTACTACTTTGGGGGATTTTCGGGGTATGAACGTTTTGAGCTAATTCACCTGCGGTTACAGGTGAATTTTACTTTATACTTCTTTTACTTCGGTTTAGGTCAAGGAATTGCTCCTCGCTTTTCTACTTCTAGCTTATCTACATGCTGGGTTCGTTTGACTAATGTTTCACCTAGCTTGTAATAGTATAAAATAGCATTGTTTCTTCTATAAGTCAAATAGTGGCCTAAATTAATAGCTTACATCTTTGAAAGGATATTTAGCAGGCGATTAGCCAGTGCTTGTAAAGCTGCTTGCTTGTCTGATTCTAATGCTGCTAAGCCTCTTTCTGAAATGATCTGTTCCACTTCTGTTGTAGCCAGTTGAAGTCTATTCAAAATTTGATCTAACCTTACGTTAGTCTCCATATTTTCTATGCTACTACTTATGGGTATCACCTGAGAATCTGAGGCTTGTTTTTCCTCTTCTTCGGTAAGGTAATCATCGTCAGTTTCAATTGTCGGACTCACTTCAGCTTGTTCCAATCTCTTTCTGCTAGAGCTATCCTCTTCCATACCAAAGAGGCTGGCAATTCCTGTGCGTTCTTCTTTATTCTTACCATTGTGAAGTTTATCACTATTTTCAGCCCGTCTTACGCTTGTGATTTTTTTCTCAATGTTTTCGTAAGTGGAGACAGGAACAATCTCTGGTTTAGAAAGGGAAGTGGGTTCAGAAGCCTGTTTACGAGAATTTATTAGGTTTTGCAATTGGTCACGGGTCAGCTTGCCATCCAAAATCTTTTGAATTAGTTCCTCTCTTTGTGTTAGGCTAAATTGAGAAAGGCGGCTAACGTAAGAGAGGGTATCAGGGCGTTGCTCTACCAAATTCTTAATATCGGTTGATGCTTCATAGAGTGCCAACCGGGGAGCGATCCAGCCACGTTTTTTGCCCACAATCTCGGCAATTTCGTCAATGGAGAGGTTTTGAGCGGTCGAAAGATAACCAACCACGTTGGCCTCACCAAGGGGAGTCAAATCCTCACGGGAAAAGTTTTCGCTTGCCATAATACGAGTCATCTGCTGATCGCTAAGCTTGACTATCTTGACTGGCAAGGTAGAAAGTCCGGCTAGACGAGCCGCCTCGCGGCGGCGGTGACCGTAACCCAATTCGTATTTTTGGTTAGGGCTTGCCTGATTTGATCTTGGTTCCCTTCGGGCCAGAAGCGCACCATAGAAGCCGTTTTTTTGGATAGAAGCGGCCAGTTCTTCAAGTGCTTCTCTATTTAGTTCGGCACGAGCTAGATATTGAAATGGGTTATCCAATAGTTGATCTATCTCAACTTCTACAATTGGTAACTGGGCGGCTTGTTGCTCTAGTTCTGCTTGGAAAGGATTTGTGCCACCGCCAAGTATTCCACGCTTTCTCAGAGTGATCCCATCGGTCTCTGGTTGGGTCTCTCCGGTCTTGCTTGTCGGCTGGGTTAATACGCCTCTGGTTTTATTTAATGCGCCAAGAAAATCTTTTGGCTTTGAAGGCATTGCGTCACCAAAAATTCCTTTTAATATAGACTCAATATCTGAGCAAGCTCGTCTGCCAACATTCGGTAATCCTCGGCTACTGCACTATCCTTTGAGTAGATAGGGATTGGTGTTTGAAGTGCAGACGATTCCAGTGCAACCGTAGAGCGCCGTATTTCGCTTTTCAGTAGCTTTGAAGGGTAACGTTGAGCGGTCGATTCTCTCAGGTTTGCCATAATTTTGGTTTTTACCCTCATCGTAAGAACAATTCCTAAAAGCTTGGTTTTAACATCTCTGTAGAGTTCGGTATTTTCTTGGGCCACGCTTATCAGCGTATCCAGTGATCTTAATCCCCAAGGGCCATCTACAGGTACCAAATACCAATCGGAAGCGGTTAGAGCATTTACCGCCAATTTGCCCAAGTTGGGCGGAGCATCAATCAAGATCAAGTCGTAATCCTTACGTATAGGATCAAGCATTTTCTTCAATTTCAAATCGCTACCCTGTACTCCTGGCAGGTACATCTCTATGCGAGCTAAATCTATCATGGCCGGTATTAGGTATGAGCCATGCTCCGTCTGTACGATCACTTCTTCTATTCGCTTTTTGCCCTCGTACAACTCTGCGATTGAGCCAGGGTGATCTTTGTTCTCGTAATCTACGCCAAATTGCAGGCTTAGATTAGCTTGAGGATCATTGTCTACCGCCAGTACTTTAAGACCTTGCCCCGCGTAAATAGAGGCTAGGGCAGAAACGGTAGTGGTTTTTCCCACGCCTCCCTTCTGGTTACTTAGTGCTAGTGTAATTCCCTTACACTTTTTGTTATCCGTCACTTTTGATTTAGCAGTACGTTGATTCAGAGACCTGTCTACGAACAAATTACAGCCCCTATTTTCTTACGGTTTAGCCCTCACCTGAATCTGTACCGCTACCCCCTTTCCTTTGCCACGCCTATTGACCCTCTACTTTTCTGGGAACATTTCCAGTTGCTCAATCTGTTTTTCCTCGGTCTCTTTTGGTTGTTCCAACCTCAGATGATTCTCTGAGCTTACTACCGAGTGACCTACCTCTTCTTCAATCATTTCCCGTGATTTTCCGGCGACATTTCCGGCATCTCTAGCATCTTTTTTAAGTGGCTGGAAACCATGGCTATCTCGCTCCCTATGAAACAGAGTGGCAGTTGCCTCACCTAACGATATAAGTGCCAGTTCCAAGGTAGTCATATGATCGCGTAGGTTTGATTTCACGGGTAAAAGTTTATACTGCTTGTGTGCTTGGATGCTTAGTTCAAACGTACCTTCATTAATTTCATTGGTAAGAATGGCGTATTGAACCCCTTCTTGCGCCCCGCGTTCAGACCACTCATCGGTAAGCTCATTTCGGATTACATCTGTCCTTATTCGTTGTTCGATCCAGTCTTCACCATAGCCTTTGGCCCGGTAAGTAGACCGCACTCTTTCAATCGTAAGCTCAGGGTTTTCGATTTCGGCGAATCGCTCTTCACCTACTTGGGCAAGCCAGAGCCGGAAAGGTTCGGCTTTGGGTGACGGTATTGATTGAATAATGCGAAGCAACGTTTGTCGGGTGGCGGTGTCGGTCTGGCGCATCCTACCATCTTGAGATTTAAGTTGTAGCGATTCTATCTGAGCTAGGGCTTCATCAAATCCTTCTTTTTTAGTTCTGGCTTTTAAGTTCGACCAATAAACGCTTGGTCTAGCCGAGTCGGTCAATATAGCAATTACATCTACAATGCTGTAATACCAGTCCTCTTTATGCCAAACCCTACGGATCTGCTTTTGTTCAAATTCTGAGAGTTGGCTATTTGCGTTATCTGTCATTGAATTCTATCTTCCTAATTTGGGCTGGCTCTTTGTATTGCCTGTTTTAGTCAACTATTTACAATTTGTAAACGGTTGGTTTCAGTCTGATCTTACTATTGGATTGCCTGTCTGGATTATGCTTTTTCCTGTTCCGGCTGGGTTGACCCTTCGCCCTCTTCAATAAGAGCTAAATCTCCTAAAAGACGTTTGATTTCTGACGCAGGAATACGCCGCTGGTTGCCCACAGTACGGATTGTCCGAATCTTACCTGCGGCATCCCAACGATGTATAGTTTTTACGGTCACGCCTAATTCTTGGGCGGCCTCTTGAGGTCTTAAAAATATTTGTTTCTTTGACATTGTATGATTTTACTAGGAATGTCTAGGTTTGTCAACCTAATATTGCTTCCTGCAAAAAGATTTCACGTGAAACCCCTTCCGTAGATCTAGCCGCCAAGGTGTATCATCTTCTTTGGTAGGGGTTTATTGCATAAACCCAACTCATTTTAGGCGTATGCAATATACTCCTACCACGAATTATTTCGTATGGTGGCGTAACCTTGCTCTCTACGTAACTTGGGTTGGGTTGTGGTTGCCATCAATTGCTTTTCCCCATGGTTGGGTTATAATTGTATTGAAATCAGGTTTATTAGCCCAATCAATACAATTGAGGTAAAAATGATTACTCCTTCGCCGCAACTCAGGCTTGATCCGCGCCTAGTCCTGCGCTTGGAAGAGAAGAGGCAGCAGCTTGACCACTACCGCCCGCTACCATCTGGCATAGTTAGAAAGCTACACTCCCCCTCTAAAATCTAAAAATCATCTGTGTTCATCTGTGGTTCGTCAACTGGTTGCTGTGCCTATCTGTGTTACTTTCCTAATTCCCCATGTTATAATATCTCTGTTCCTGATAAATTTAACTCTTAGCCTTACCGGAGCATTTATGCCACCAGCCTACGAATCGCGCCGACTACAACTTGAGCAACTCTTGAAAGAAGCCACTACCCTCAAGGCCCAAATAGAACGCCGCATGGCGGCGGCTTACCCGACCGAATGGGCTAGACTCAAGCTGGATTGGGAAGATTGCCTCCAAAATATCGCCAATTTCAGGGCCGAGCTTGGTTTGCCAAAACTTCCTCAAGAGGCACCGCCCTTACCAAAAGAGAACCAAGCAGGCAATACTTACAGCCTCTCTGGTGATGCCAGTAAATCTAACATTAATATCAATTCCAAGCTGGAAAACGTAACCCAGAACACCTATAACCAAGCCCCTACCCGCCAGCGCACCTGTCCCGCTCCTCCACCTCCTCCCGATCATTTTGGCGGCAGGGATCTGCCTCTGGCCGAATTGAAGCGGCGGCTCAAGCTTGCCAACTTTATCGCCATTACCGCCCTCCATGGGCTGGGCGGCATTGGCAAGACTACCCTCGCCCTAAAATTGGCGAACGATCTCTTCTACTCTGATAAATTCTTTCGGGCCGTCCTTTGGGCTGATATTACCCGTAGCCCAAACCCACTTAGCCTTCTCACCAGTTGGGCCAAACACGCTGATCCGGCTTTTGACCCCGGCAATCAGTCTTTGAACCAAGTGGCTTTGCAGGTGAAAGCCTTGTTGGAAGGTGTGATAGGGGAGCAGTGCCAAACCTGCGCCTCTAATCGGGTGCTGGTGGTGCTGGATGACGTGTGGGAGAATGGCAAAGATGCCGTGCGGTTGCTCAAAATGGCCTGCCCCAATGGTTCCACCCTCCTCCTGACCAGTCGTTCGGAGAATGTCGCCATTGACCTCGGCGCAAACCGCTTCTCGCTGGATCGGGTCTATGGCGAAGATGCCCTCCAACTGCTCCAAACCTACCTCCCCGAAGCCGACCCTGCCGCCCTCTCCCAATTGGCTACCCTGCTAGGTGGTCACGCTTTGGCCCTGACACTGGCAGCCAAGCGCGTCCTACGAAAAGCTAATCCTGCTCGCGCCCTGCTTGCCCAAATTGCTGAATATCAGCGTGGTTTGCCCGTCGGAACCGCCCGACTAGAGTTGGGGAGAGAAGAGACCCGCGAAGATAATTTGACCCTCGCTTTCTCCTATAGTTACGACGACTTAACTCCCGACTACCAGCAACGGTTCCGGGCCTTGGGTGCCATGGCCCAAGATCAAGCCTTTGACCTACCGATGTTGGCGGCTTTATGGCAAGCCACCGCAACCGAAACGGAAGAATATTGCGACTGGTTGCGGCTCCTCTCCCTCCTAGAGTTGGACAAGAGCGGGGCAGAGGAGGGTTGGTATCGGATGCACCCCTTGCTCCAAGCCTACGCCCGTGTCTTGCTTTCGCAGGATGTAGCCGAATATAGCGCGGTGCTAGTCCGCTACCAAGAACAAGTGATTGAGATTGCCAACCAATTCCAGAAATTGCCGCCGCAGGAGTGGGGTCAACTAAACCCCTACCTACCCCACATTCACGCGGTAGGGGATGACCTAGTAGAGCAGACCGCCGCCCTTGAGACCCTTGAGGATGAAGCTTTAATCCGCCGCGCCCAATCCTTTGCCCTAAATACCTACGGGTATCTTTATAGGCGGATGGATGTGCAGATGGGGGTAAGGCGGGATAAATGGCTGGAGATGGGACTAGCCACTAGCCGCAAATTGCAAGACCAAAAGCGCGAGTCGTTGTTTTTGACCACAATGGGTTTGGTGTACTCCGATCTAGGGGAAAAGGGAAAAGCCTTAGAGTATTATGAGCAAGCT
>JACAUC010000300.1 GCA_013390945.1 Candidatus Chloroheliaceae bacterium | reverse complement strand
GTTTATTGAGTAAACCCATCCTAGGTTGGGCGTATGCAATACGCCCCTACCCCGAATTATTGTAACAATGATGTCTTAATAACTAATAACTAATAACTAACTACTTTTTTGGTGTTCTTGGGGCGTTCTTGATTCGCTCCAGGTATTCGTTAGCCTGATCCAAGGGGAGCCCGTTAACTAGAACACCATAACGTTTTTGGCAATTACGGTCTACGGCATCTTCGTTGAGGTTATGTAGACGGCGAGCCTCATAAAAAATCTGTTTGATTGCCAGAATCAACTGACTGTCGGTTATTCCCTTTAGCCGTTCTTCTACCACTGGATTGATGATAGGGTTAGGATTGGGAACCGGAGCGACAGGCGGTTCAAGTGGAGTTGGGTTGGGCCGACGATTGGCCGCTGGGTGCGATGTAATAAGGGTAGGCGGATTTGCGCCGGTCGCCGGTGCAGGCTGGCGCGAAGGACGAAAAGGAGTAGGTTCCGAACTGTAGCGGGCAGGTTCTTCCAAGACCTGTGGCCGGGAATTGGAGGATGCGACTTCTTCTACTTCCTCCTCTGTTTCCACTTCGGCCTCTTCTGCGATGGTTTCAGCTATGGGGGTCGGGGGTGGTTCGGCGATAATTCTGACCGTTCCGGCAATCTCTTCGGCCTCTTCGTCACCCACCACGTCGGTCTCTTTGCTGTTCATCGGTACTTCAATCGTGGCCTCTTCTTCGTCCTGTTCTTCGCGCAAAGGGATGGGTTCCCCATCGGCGGGTAGATCAAAATCGCTGGCGTACTCGATTCCGTATCCCATCACTTCTAGTGCCCGGCCTAACGCATGGTTTTCCGCTTCGGTGATATAGCTTAAACTGAGGTCGCCATTAGAACTACCCTCCTCACCCACGTAAGGATCGCGCTTAGAACCCCAGCCCGTTGCTGATGCCCCTTCTGGTAGTTTGATTTCGGCCCGAAAGATTGCCATGCCCTCTTTATGTTTAACCAGTTTGGTTTCAACTTTGGCTTGAGGATGTTCTGCCCGCAGCCAAGCCAACCGCCATTTTAAGGGTAGATAGGTTATGCCATTGCGCTGCTCTAAGTAGCGTTCTGGCTGAAACTTCTTAGTATTAACGTTAGTACCCTCACCCCGATTTGAATCTGGATTGGTCATAATTTTGCTGACCCGCCTTGTTCCTCATATTCCTATAATACTACAGACTAACGCAGCGTCTCTTCTACGTCCCTATTTTACCACAAATCGGCAAGTTGGTTTGTTTCCATTAGCGTGATCTAAGGAGGGCTATTCCGAATCTTCGGTTTCAGTAAACTCAATCCGGTCATAGAGCAGTCGGAGAGGGATTTCTATATTCAGGGGTTCTAATCGCAGGGTCTCCTTTAGGGTTTCGAGGGGCTCTTCCAGAATCCAACGATTCTGATCGCCGATTCGCAGGCAAGTTCTGACCCAGACTCGTTCTGAGTCAATCATAATATAAGCCTTCAGGCTGGAAATTCTCTGATATTGTTCTAGCTTAAAACTGGTGTCATAGGAATGGGTTGAGGGACTGAGTACTTCAAAAAGGATCATTGGGTTAGCGATGGTGTAACGGTTACCTTTATAAAATTCAAGAGAACCACAAATCACACTGGCATCGGGGTAGGAAATAAAATCCTTATCCTTTTTTCGGCTACGCTCGGTTTTACTTTCTACCCCAATTTTAAGATCGCTGGTTAGTACCCGGCAATCCTTACCGCGAAAAAGAGTGCCAAGTTCTAGGATAATATTAGCCTGAATCTGGCTATGTTCAGGGCTACCTCCGGCTAAGGCATAGATTGTACCATCGAAATATTCACTTTTGGATGCAGCCCGCTCTTCTTGCCAGAGATATTCTTCAACGCTATAGGACGGACGACCAGATGGTAGCATAAAGCCCCTTCTATTTATATTTCTTAATTTGAGACCATTTGGTTAAAAACCTGAAACCGATCAAGTGTTTGATTTCAGGTTTTGGCGGCAGTATTTCCTTTACTAAGTTAGAGCCATCAATTGTAGTTAGTCAGTTTCTATACCCTTGGCCCTCAAGCGGGCGAGTAAGCTCTCCATCTCTTGCCGAACTTGTTGCGCTTGTTGCTCCGCAAGTTCGGCCCGTTGCTGTTCCTGCTGAACTCGTTGTTCCGCCAATTCAGCCCGTTGCTGCTGTTGGCGGCGTTGGGCGACCACTTCAAGATAGGTGGCGAAAGGTCTACCATCAGGACGATAAATCCGCAATTCTCCCTCTGGGCCATCTAATTCAAACCTTATTCCCAAGCGCGGACTGACCCAACCCCTCATTTCGACAAGTGAGACTAACTTCGCGCCACTACGTCTCCAACCTTCTAAAAGGTAATTATCAGGGTCATAAATATAATATTCCTCTACCCCATGATCTTCATAAAAGCCCAGTTTGAGTGCCATTTCGTCGGCTTTATTACCCGGTGACAAGATTTCAAAGACTACCTGCGGGGCAATGCCGCCTTCCACCCATTGACGGTAAGAACGCCGGTGGCCTTTTGGCCTACCAAAGATCACCATTGCATCAGGAGCGGCACAAGTTCCGGGCTCTCCTTCCACCGGGTACCAGAGCAAATCGCCCGCTATAAATACATTCGGGTTCTGCTCAAAGAGTTCTTCTAAGCCCCCCTCGATAGTAACAATCCATTGAAATTGTTTGGTATTCTCAGCCATTGGTTTGCCATCGCTTTCAGGATAGACTATTTCCTTTTGACGGAGCAGATTTGTCATAAGTAACCTTCTTTCCTACGGTCTCTTTACCTACCTATGCGCCAGTAACTATTTTAGCATATCACTTGCAAAAGGTACAACAAATTTCCTCATAAGATTACAACTTTACAAGGGTGTATCAAATTGTTGTGCTTTTTTCTCAAGTGCAGCACGATCCACTTCTTGATCCAGTACCGCTAGATAGCGTTTCACCAGTTCTATTTTAGTTGGGCTTATCTTGCCATTGGTTACTGCTAACAATTGGATACATTCCATAAGCGTCAAGCTAATTATATAACTGAAATACCTGTAGAAGCCTCCCGCCTTTAGGACGAGGGGGTTTTAGCTCCTTGGGAGGGGGACGCTTGTAGTACTTCGCTCACTACTTTGCTCAGGCTTTCCAGTGAGTAGGGCTTGGGGATTACTCCCTTAAAGCCATACTTGTGATAGTAGGCCATCACCGGATCAGTGGAGTAGCCACTTGAGGCAATCGCTTTTACGTTGGGATCGAGTTGGAGTAAGTACCCGATGGCTTCTTCACCACCCATGCCACCGGGAACGGTCAGATCCATAATCACCACCTCAAAAGGTTGACCACTGGTGAGTGCTTCGCGATAGCGCCTGATGGTCTCTCTTCCGTCTGGTACACTCTCCACCTCATAGCCAAGCTTACTCAGCAGGGTAGAGACCAATTTGCGAATGGTGGGTTCGTCGTCCATCATTAGCACCCGACCTTGTCCGGTTTTAAGCTCAAGCTGCTTTTTCTCCTTGCGTATCACCTCTTTTGTTGAAGCAGGTAGATAAATTTGAAAGGTACTACCTCTTTCGGGCTGCGAATCTACCGTAATATGTCCCCCGTGCTTGTGGATAATTGAATAACAAATCGAGAGTCCCAGACCGTTGCCTTGCTCTTTGGTAGTGAAATAGGGGTCAAAAATTCTAGGTAAATCTTCGGGCCGAATCCCAGTTCCTTGATCTTCAACCCGAAGTTGGACATACTTTCCAGCGGGTAAAGGGGGTACTTCTCCTTCGGCCAGTACTACATTTTCGGTTAATATCCGTAACTTTCCCCCTTTTGGCATAGCCTGAGTTGCATTGATTACCAAATTCTGGATTACTTGGCTGAATTGCCCTTGGTCCACTTCCACCAGCCATACCTCTGGTGAAAGTGTCAGTTCGCACTTTACATTGGTACCCAACAGCACGAATTGGGCCGAATCTTGGATTAACTCTGGCAGACGGGCGGCCTTTTTTATCGGGGCACCCCCTTTAGCAAAAGTAAGTAGTTGTTGGGTTAGCTCTTTGGCTCGGTCGGTCGCTTTTTCTGCTTCACAGATATAACCCAGATTTTCATCTTGAGTTGGAACGGCCTGTTGGAGGGATAATTTAAGCAGGGAGAGATTGCCTAGGATCATAGCTAGGATATTATTGAAATCGTGGGCGATACCGCCCGCTAGGAGTCCGACCGATTCGAGTTTGCTGGCTTTGAGTAGTTCATCGGTCAGCTTTTGTTTTTCGGTAACGTCATGGAAAGTCAGAACTACTCCGCTAATTTGGCTTTTGGGATTATAAAGGGGTACGGCACTGGCTTCAATTAGCCGGGTAGGGCCGTTCGGTGGGTCGTTTCGGGCGATTAGCCTGCTGGTCTGCGCCCATTCCGCGATTTGACCGCCCCCCAAGACCTGCGCCACCAGATCTGGGCATCTTTCCCTCGTTTTAGGATGGACTGCCACAAAGACCTCGGTTAGCGGTTGGCCTAAAGCCTCCGCCAAATCCCAGCCAGTCAGCTTTCCAGCCGCCCGATTGACGAGGCTGATTTTGCCGGTAGTGTCGGTAGTGATAACTCCGTCTTCAATCGAGCGTAACGTCACGGCGAGGCGTTCCCGTTCTTCCAAGAGTTGTTTTTCGGCTAGTTTACGTCCGGTAATATCCACCACTACTATCCCAACTCCCTGAATGGGTCCCGCTCCTTCTCGTACCGGATAATAAGTTGCCAGCCAGTGGTGCAATTCATCTGGTCTGGACGGCGCATAGCCGCTCACTTCCAGATCCACAATTGCTTCGCCTTGTTCCATAACGCTTTGTAGCGTCGGCTCGACCGTGAGAGCCATTTGCGGCAGTATTTCTCTAAGGGTATGACCCAAGTGTTCCTGAATCGGCAGCCCGTTTATTGCGGCCAAAGTCGCGTTAATCCGCAGGTAGCGTAACTCGCGATCCAGAAAGGCTAGACCAATAGGAGCTGCCGCAAGTAAGGTGTTGAGCAGATCAAGGGTTTTATCTCTACTGTCAATTGCCACCTGAGCTTCCCGGTAAAGTCGGGCATTATCAAGAGCTAAGGCGGCCCGACCTGCCACCTCTTCTGCTAATGCTAGATCATTTTGGGTGTAATAACGACCCGGACGGGAAGAGGCAAAGGTCAGGGCACCTAGCGTTTTTCCCCGCGCTTGGAGTGGTACAATCATAAAAGATTTAAGATCCAACCCAGAGAGTAGTTGGAGATGGGCGGTATCGCGAGCAGAATTTTGCCATAAAGTTTCGTCCATCTTGGTTATAAATTCGGCTTGACCGGTGCGTAAGACCTGCCCCAAACCGTGCGGAGCCTCTAAGTTAGAAAGCTGGTATTGCTGTATTTGGTGGGCCAGCCCTGCTTTATTTTGATCGAGGTAAATCCCTTCCAACTGGTTGAGCGTACCATCTTCTTCTATTATAACCACCGCACACCAATCGGCCAGTTCTGGTATTGCTAAGCGGGCTACCGCTTTCAGCGTGGATTCATAATCCAGAGAAGCGGTCAGTACTTTGCTGGCTTCGGCCAAAAAAGCCAGCCTTCGTTCCGATTCTTCGGCTGCTTTTCGCGCTTCCTGCTCAAGAGCCAGCAGGCGGAGGCGTTCTTCCTCCGCCTGCTTTCGTTCACTGATGTCTTGGACCGCTACCGCTCGGTAGAGTATCTCTCCGTTTGGGTTTTTTACGGCGGTAACATCCACTAGCACCGGAAATTTTGTACCATCCTTACGTAGGTGCATTGCTTCAAAGCTATGCTGCCCACGCTGATGGGCCTGTTGTATATTTCCCAGTAGGGTAGGGCGGGATTCAGGAGCAAAGATCTCAAAAATGGGTGTACCTTCAAGTTCTCCTACTTCATAACCGTGCATATGAGCAAAAGTTGGATTCATTATTTCTAAGGTGGTAGCATCGGCACTACCCACCACTATTCCCCAGCCCGCATGTTCAAAGATGTGCGCCCACTTGCTAAGCTCATCCAGCTTTTTTTGCTGCTCAATTCTGATCTCTTCTAGGTAGGCCACTTTAGTACGTAGTGCCACTAGTTCCGCCTCGCCCTCTTCAGACTGCATAGAGTATATTTCTGTAGAATTTTTCATGCTTCTGCTCCTGTTCCAACTATGCAACAATTAACTCAGCAATGTTAGTATCTTGTTCAACGAAAATGGATAATTTGGCTACTCTGTAGACGGATCGTAACCGCGAAAAAGGGTACCTAGTAATTTGAGACCATTTGGTTAAAAACCTGAAGCCCATCAAATGTTTGGTTTCAGGTTTTGGTGGAAGTATTTCCTTTATTAAGTTAGAGCCATCAATTGTGGTTAGTCAATTTCTATACCCTTGGCCCTCAAGCGGGCAAGTAAGCTCTCCATATTTTGTCGCTCTTGCTGAATTTGTTGCTCCGCAAGTTCGGCTCGTGTTCGCTCTTGCTGAACTTGTTCTTCCGCTTTTAGCCGCTCTTGCTGAACTTGCTCTTCCGCTTTTAGCCGCTCTTGCTGAACTTGTTCTTCCGCTTTTAGCCGCTCTTGCTGAACTTGTTCTTCCGCTTTTAGCCGCTCTTGCTGAACTTGTTCTTCCGCCTGTTCCGCTCGAAGCCGCTCCTGCTTGGCCCGTAGTCGCTCCTGCTGAACTCGAAGCCGCTCCTGCTCCGCTTGTTGCTCGGCCAATTCAGCCCGTTGCTGCTGCTGACGGCGTTGGGCGGCCACTTCAAGATAGGTGGCGAAAGGTCTACCGTCGGGACGATAAATCCGCAATTCTCCCTCGGGGCCATCTAGTTCAAACCTTATTCCCAAGCGCGGACTGACCCAACCCCTCATTTCGACAAGTGAG
>JACAUC010000299.1 GCA_013390945.1 Candidatus Chloroheliaceae bacterium | reverse complement strand
GATAAAAGGAATGACCAACTACGCGAACGTAGCGAAGGTAAAGGCCATCGAGTGGTCCAGAGAAATGCTAGAAAATAAGAATAAGGAGGGTAGCAACTGGATAATCTTAGATACTCAGGTAACGGTTTACGGCCCTGACACGGAGCCTGTACAAATCGCGGTTATAGATGGGGACGGAAATACCATTTTCAGCAGCAATATCCTACCAGTGGGCGAGGTTACGCCTGAATTGAGTAAAAGACACGGATTAACCAAAGAATCTCTAAAAGCGGAAGGAGCGCCGACCTATGCTAAGATACATAAAAAACTATGGGAAATCTTAGGGAAATATAGCTTGATGTTGGTGTACGGGGAACCAACCGCATTAGTGTCACTCTACAACGCTCATAGGCTGCATAATTTACCCTCAAGTGACAAAGAAATACTGGTTTATGATGTAATGCAGAAATATGCGGAGTATTGGGGTGAGTGGGATGTTCGCAATAAGAGATACCAGTGGCAAACTCTTCCACATCCTAAGAGGAACCTAGTGGCGAATTGCGTTAGTATCTTGGATTTGTTGAAAGAGATGGCGGCGGCAAAGGTAGAGGGGTTAGAGGAGCCAACCGTCTTGATAGAGGAAACAAAAGAAGAGGAGGTAAAGGCAGGTAAAGTAATCTCTATGACCCCAGCAGACAATACCAGCAAAGACGACAGCAATAACGATAACTCAACCGAGGCGACGGCAGCACCGACGGATAGTAGCGACCATAGCGATGGTAGCACACCACCACTACCGCCACAGCCGCAGACCCCCGATTTTGATTCGATTAGGCAACTTAGCCAGTATGGAGCAGAATATTGGAGCGCTCGTGGCCTAGCCCCACTGCTAGGCTATAGCCGCTGGGAAAATTTTGACGTAGCCATCAAACGGGCCAAAACCTCCTGTGAGCAAGTCGGGCAGGTAGTTGAAGACCATTTTCGTGAGGCCACGAAAATGGTCACCCTAGGTTCTGGTTCAAAGCGCGAGGTTAAAGATTATATTTTAAGCCGCCTAGCCTGCTATTTAGTGGCCCGTGCGCCCGTAAAGGGCATTATCTCAGTGGGGTAAAAACCCTGTTCCTTGTGGGTAAAGGAACTGCTCAGCACCTTACCTAAAGGCCGAAAGACCAATAGGGAACATAGCACGGTGTGAAAAGGGAAAACAAAGGTTCCATCAAACCGGAGGGTTTCTCAGAGCAATCTCGACATGGTGAAGGCTACACTGCTTTAAGTCCAGTATCAAGCGGCATCACAGGTAACGGGTGGGAAAGATGGTGACACCCACTCTCTCTTGTACGAGCGTTAGCTGAGCTAGAACGCCGTACCCACACAAGAGACGCAACCCGAATATCCGGGACAAAGATACGAACGGATACCTAAATCGAGAGTACCTGAATAATGTCTAAACGGGGATGACCCGTCTCCGAAAGCTTCTAACAAACAAAGCTAGGAGCTATGGTTCAAGAACCTGAATATCGGAGCAGGTTACGGAGCTTCCATAGTAGTCGGTAGGAAAAACGACCTACCTATAGAGCGCGGGAAAGCCGCGTACAGGGGCAAAGGGAAGCAGATTTTCCAATTGTAAATGATGAAAGAGGCGCACATAGTGCAAAATCCAAAAGCATTACTTACAATACTTAGTAAAATGGCCCAAAAACCAGAGGTCAAATTTGACAACCTCTTTCAAAAGCTCTACAACCCTGAGTTATGGCTAATGGCCTACGAGAGTATCGCACCCACACCGGGAAATATGACTATAGGGATGGATGGAAAAACTATTGACGGAACAGGACTTCAGTTGATAACAGAGCTAATTGACGAACTAAAAGCATCGAGATATACCCCCAAACCAGTCCGTCGAGTATATATCCCAAAACCTAATGGTAAAACCAGACCGCTAGGAATACCTAGTTTTCGTGACAAACTACTCCAAACGGTGGTCAAACTTATCCTAGAAGCGATCTACGAGCCACAGTTTTCAGAAGCCTCACATGGTTTCAGACCAAATCGGAGTTGTCACACCGCTCTGAGTGAGGTTAAGAAGATGAATGGCACACGGTGGTGGGTAGAAGGAGATATTAAAGGTTTCTATGATAATCTGAACCATGAAACTTTGTTAAAGATATTGGGGCAGCGTATCACAGATAATCGGTTTCTACACCTGATAAGCCAATTCCTAAAAACAGGCTACGTTGAAAACTGGAAATATCACACTACTTATTCAGGAACGCCACAAGGTGGAAACCTAAGTCCCTTGCTCTCAAATATTTACTTGAATGAACTAGATCAAGCCATAAATAACAAGATAATCGAGTTCAATCAAGGGAAAAAGCGACGAGGAGACCGGAAGTACAATGCTGTGCATACACAGGCACAAAAAGCCAAGAAGCAAGCTCGCCTAAACGGAGATTGGAACAAATATAAGACACTCCGAAAGGAGATGTTAAGTATACCAGCCTCCGACCCTCAAGACCCACAGTTTCGCCGTCTAACTTATACGAGGTACGCCGACGATTTTGTGTTGGGAGTGATAGGCAGTAAAGCAGATGCAATAGCCCTAAAAATCTGGTTGGAAGAATTTCTCAGAGATAAACTACAACTGGAGTTATCCGCCGAAAAGACGTTGATAACCAACGCTAAAAAGCGAATACGCTTTCTAGGCTACGACATCAAAAGATGGGTAGGAAAACGCATTTTTCGTTTTAGAACTAAAACAGGAATAAGTACCAAACGAACTTGTACCTATCAATTGGCTTTGTTAGTACCGCGTGATAAATGCTATGCCTTTGCTAAGGAATATGGCAACCCGACCAAATGGCATGGTAAACATAGGTCAAAGCTCATAAATCTCAGTGAATTGGAAATTTTGATGATTTACAACGCCGAACTGAGAGGTTTCTTGGGTTACTACTCACTAGCTGAAAACGTGAAGGTAATAGCAGCTAACCTATTGTATATGATCAAAGGCAGTTTCTTCCGCACCTTAGCAAGTAAGCGGAAAAGCACCTTGTCTAAGGTAGCCAGGAGTATGAAGCGAGGGCCGGGACATTACGTTATTAGCGCAAAGAAAAAGGATGGAGTAGTAAAAGAATATGCGTTATTCTGTTCTACCCGCTATATCGAGCGAAAAAAGGTGATGTATCAAGACCCAGACCCCCAACCGAATACTTTGAAATACCGAGGCCGAACCGAGTTAGGGAAACGACTATCAGTCCAAAAATGTGAATGGTGTGGCACACAGGAAGGGCCGATAGAAGTGCATCATATCCGAAAATTAGGTAAACTAAGCGGTAAGGCTGTGTGGGAACGCCACATGATTGAACGCCAACGTAAAACGCTGGTGTTATGCCAGAAATGTCATGATGACTTACATGCTGGAAGGCTGAGTGAGAAGACAAAACTAAGGGAAGATGGGAGAGCCGAGATACATCGAAAGGTGTAAGTCCGGTTCGGGGGAAGGCCGACAGAAACGGAGTAGTGTGAACTGCCACCGCGCTGGCGGCCCATCCTACAGAACGGCGATCCGCGTAAGCCAGAGATTGCCGCTGCTCAAAACTATTTTGCCATTGCGACCCGCAAGACTGAACTAGCCGAACTAAAACAGGCCCAAGACGAGCGGCTTTACCTACGAGAGCAAGTAGGCGAGAGCAATAAAAGCTTAAATGAAGCTGCCCGAAGTGCCGGAGTACTACCGCAAAGCTTTGGTACTTTCCATGATGCTGGCTATCAAGGACTTTACGGAGGGCTAGGAGTAGATGAGGTAAAAGAGCGAAAAGGTATTCCTGGTAAAGAAGATTTGCTAGATCGGATGGGACGAGAAGAATTAGCATCTAACCTTTTTCGCATTACTCAGACCGATGCCAAGCTCCGCGATGAAGGAATTGTCGGTCAAACCAAAGCAATCAACACCCACCGCGAAGTTGGGCAGAAAGTACGCAAAGCAATCGAAGACATTGGTGGTAAAATGCCTGAAACCCTACCAGCCGAGCCTTCAATCAAGCCCCTACTAGACGAGAAGAAGAAGAAGCGGAAGAAGGCCATACCACCACAAGGTCAAGCGGCCTTACCTATGGAAGAGGAGACCACTACCAGCGTAGCAGGGTCAGAGCCGGAAGGTGGTGCCTAAAAATAACCACGCTTTCCTTTATATTCTACCTACCGTGCGCCCTTGTAAGCGAAAGGAGTTATTTGTCCCGTATAATCTAAGGAAAGCCTCTAAAAATTGGTATGTGTTTTGAGGCTAAAATTCTGGTCAAAATAGCTGTTTGTCAAAGATAAGGCTCATTACATTGGAGAAATTCCGCCCAGCTGTATCGCGTGGCATCACTTGGGAAAACCTTCCGCCTAAAGAGTAGCCTTTAAACTCTATTGCTTTTATAGAAGATACAAAAACATGGTATATTCTAAATATGATTTGATTAACATCTAAACTTATACAACAAGGAGCCATATAATCTAAAAAGCTTCGACTGACTCTGGTTTAGTTACAAGAGTCTTTATCTATGTTAACACCGATTCTCTCTGTGAAACTTCCATTACATTACATAATCATTCCTAAAATAGCCCAAAATTAGCCAAGTACCTAGTACCATTGGGCTATTGAATTTTACCAAAACAAAGGTATAATTTTATTGAACTTAGACTATTGTATTAAATATCTAAGTACCTTCTCCATAGTTTACAGGCTTCTCGGTTCACGGAGATTTCTGAGAGCCTTCTACGGCTAAATTCGAGCAATCGGCTACGTGATTAGCTATTTACCTTCATCTGTGTAGAAGATACCTAGGTTATAGGTCTTAGATCCGTCTACAAGATTAATCCACCAAAGCAGTTGGATGCGGGTTACAACGCCGTCAACAGCGGTATCTGTTAAAGTATTACCTTCGGAAGCTCGGAAATATAAATTTTATAATTAAAATATAAGCAAATTAAAAATTAACTTTCCCTTTGTCAGCCTGTTAGCGGCTTAAAATCTAGCGGTTAGTTTGTGTAACCCTTATAGCAAGGTAGTTTTGCGTAAACCCAAAATACCTGATACTGCTACAAGTTCCCACTAGCGGTTGAGAAGGTACAAAAGGGTTAATTATTTTGGCTAAATAGGCCGTCAAGAAGCCTCTCAGTAAGCTGTAGACGGGTCTTTGAAACTAGGAGAAGTTATGGGAAGTGAGCTAGTCGAAATAATGACGATCAAACAAGTAGCACATTACTTGAAACTAGATACAACGACCATTTATCGTTTGGCTCAAACCAAGCGTATACCCGCTGCTAAAGTCGGAGGTGTTTGGCGGTTCCGAAAAGATTTGATTGATGGCTGGTTAAAAAGCCAAGCCGAAGAAAACCAAATATCACCTCTGGAAGTAAATAAACTGATTGAAAAAGAGAATTAAGCGGAAGCAAAGAGTCAGTAACCACAGCCCTATGACTAGGTGTGGCTTGCGGGGCTATCACAGACCATAAGCCGTAGACTGGTCTATGAGGTGTTAGATAAGTCTGCGATCAGTCGTAACTTGGGTTACACGAAGGACGAAGGAGCATCGAAGTGCGGCAAGTTAAAGTTAAGTTTTGGTACTTTAGGGACAAAAAGAATAATTCTCACCGATTGGGATTGGTAAAAACGGTGGGTCGATCCACTGGTGGTCGGGTGGATCGTGCCAGTAAAGTAAAACTAGTCTTGTTATTTAGCCTAGCACTATTGCTGACCTATGCTACTCCTACGTGGGTAACATACGCCGCCAACATCCACCAGAAACCTAGTGGATATTCGGCGGGCCGTTTGGCGGGAGGTTTGGCTCAGTATCCTTTTCCAGGTGGAATTGATATTGTCTTTCTAATTGACCAATCCGGCAGTATGAGCGGAACAGGCGGTTCGAATGAACCCGCTAATGATCCCTCCAAGATTCGTATGGATGGTGTAACTACCGTCAATAATTATCTCCAGTTTATTTACCAGACCAACAAGCTCTACAGGGAGAGTAGTAACATAAGTGGGCAAAAGTTAGTCTTTAGGGTAGGTGTAATTAGTTTTGGCACTACTGCCGAAGTGGATGCACCTCTAACTGAGATCAATTTTGAAAGCGACGATAAGCTAAAAGAGTTTAACAGCCAATTCACGACTAAATCTCTGGGTAACACCAATTTTCCGGCGGCTTTTGATCTAGCTAAAGGTTTATTTGACAAAGCAGGCGATCCCCTTCCAGGCCAATCCCGCCAGCGGGTTATCATTCTAGTTACCGATGGTCGTCCCTACAACCTTTCCGGGCCTGTGCGTAATCCTTCACAGTACGATACTAATTATGAATATGATAAAACCGAGGCAACCCTCAATCAGCTAAAAGATAAATATCGGGACGGTTTTGATTTATGGGTCACGGGCTTAGATGCCAATCCTAATGGTACCTTTTGGAAGGAATCGCGGGGAGGGGATGGAAAACAGTTCTGGGAAAAGGTTAGCACTCCAAATCAAGCTACCGTTGTAGCACCGAAAGATTTTGGAGACCGCTACATTGATATTCTTTCGGCCCTTATCAAACGAGTAGGGGGAGACTTGCCTATTCCTAACCGCCAAGGTGACCCTAGCAGCATTGAGGTACCTCCCTATTTGCAACAGGTAAACTTCTTGGTGGTACTTCGACCACCTTCCAAAGATCAAGAGTCAATTAGAGTGGGTCCATTGAGTGATCCTAAAGGCCAAATAGTATATGAAACTAGGCCGGGGGTTAAGATAACCAAGAGTGCCAATGAGAATTTTGTAAATTATGAAATAACCAAGCTGCCTAATGAAGCTGGGGTTAGTTCGGGTATTTGGGGTTTTAAAGAGCTTAAAGATAAAAAA
>JACAUC010000030.1 GCA_013390945.1 Candidatus Chloroheliaceae bacterium | reverse complement strand
TTATGAGTTTATAGATGAAAACTCAAACATTGATGAGATTATGTTAGCTTGATGCATATGGGGCGTATGCAATACGCCCCTACGCCGAAAAGTAGTTTCTCAGATAAATAATGTGTTTTCTCACGATGTAGGCGTTTATTCAATAAACCCCCAAGCCACTGACGAAATTTGCCCGATGTGGTAAGCTTTGTAGTAATCTAACGCCCAAACTAGCACTCTTTAATAAAGGAGATATGACAATGGTTAAGGTTTCTCGGTGGATTGCACGGATACTTGGTCTCTTATTTAATCTTGTAGCGTTGCTGCTAATTGGGCTGACCTTGAATCCGCTCAGAGATTATCCGCTACAAGAACTACCCGCTTTGTTGGCCTTGTTGGTAGCTAACGCAGGCATAGTAATGGCTTGGAAGTGGGAAGTCCGGGGCGGCTTAGTTGCCTGTGTTGCGTCCCTTATTACCGGGGTAGCGATTTACTTTTCGGCCCTTTCTATTGGCGAAAGTCAAAAACTGGCTTTGATTGTGGCATTGGTCTACGGTTTGCCCTATTTACTAGTAGGGGCTCTCTTTTTGTTTTGCCATGGACGAGCCGGAGTGGGCGTGTCGGTTAAAGAGCCTAAATTGACGGTTAGTAGGAGTGGGAAATGAAAAAATTTATCAGACCTCGCACTTTTAGGGGAATCTTGTTGGCCTTCTGCGGATTATTTATACTGCCTCTGGCCTTGGGTGCTTGCGGGGATAATGTTCCAGTTATCTCTGAAGTGCCGGATAATCGGCCAAAACTTAACCCTGCGGACTATCCTCCTATTTTGTTTGTGCATGGCTCTGGCGACCAAGCCTCCAACTGGATAAGGACACGCTGGTTCTTTGAGTCTAACGCTTATCCAGCGGAGCGTCTTTTCACTATCAGTTTCCGCTATCCGACCGCTCCCTTTGACGGCAATAATCCCGGTAAAGCTTATACCGATAACGATGGGCAACGTTCTCAATTGGCGGCTAAGGTGGATGAGGTTTTGGCTAAAACTGGAGCCAAAAAGTTGGCTCTGATCGCCAATTCGCGAGGTGGCTTGACCATCCGCAACTATCTGGAACGAGGCGGAGGAGCCTCCAAAGTTAGCCATATCATTCTAGGAGGCACCCCCAATCATGGGGTGATGGATGTGCCGTTGATTATTCCGGGCAATGAATTTAACGCATCCGGGGATTTTCAGAAGGATTTGAATGGTCGGGACGAAGTGGTGCCGGGAGTAGATACCATGACGATTCGGAGTGACACCTATGATAAGTACGCCCAGCCTAGAAGTTTGGCCTCTCCGATAGCTATCGGCTATCGTGGTCCGGAGTTGAAAGGAGCTTTGAATTTAGTGTTGGCTGGTCTCGATCATCGCGAAACGGCCTATCATCCTCGCGCCTTTGCCCAGATGTACCGCTTTATCACTGGAGTTGCGCCCCGCACGACCGAAGTTACCCCTGAAGCTAATCCTCGCATCGGTGGCTTGATGACGGGCTATGAAGATGGTGTACAAACCAATATTGGAGTCAGTGGGGTAAAAGTGAGCATCTTTGAGGTTGACTCTACTACCGGGCAGCGCAAAGGAATCGCCGTACATGAGGCTGTTACCGGAACTGATGGTTCATGGGGTAATTTCGTAGGTCGCCCGGATGCTTACTATGAGTTTGTGGCCCAGCCTCCAAATTTGCCAGAGTATCACTTCTTCCGTACCCCTTTTCCGCGCTCCACCGAACTTGCTAATTTCCGGTTGCAGCCCGAAAAAGTCGAGCCGGGCAAAGTGCTAGTGGTCTTTACCCGTCCACGTGGCTTTATCTCCAATAGTCGGGATAAGCACCTACTCGATGGCAAACCCGTCCCCGGTGTAGATGATGGTGTACCGACTACCTCCGCATTCAAGGTAGATTTTAGTGGCCCGGAGCGGAGCGTACCAGCCTCGCTCAATGGGGAAAGCATGACCATTCGTACTGTAAATGGGGCAATTGTCTTTGCTGAATTTACTAACTAGTAGGCTCTAAGCAGCCTGCTAGGGTTACTAGGGTTAATGGAAGTTTTATTGTTTTGTAAAGATAGAAATAGCTATTTCTATCTTTACAACTACAGACTAAATAGTGTAAGGGTGAAGGCTAAGGTATTCAAAAGTGATTTCCTGACTAACTTGCCATCAAGATTTCCCTGCCCAAGACCCGTCTACGTACCATTGAGTCGCGACACTTGCAGATAGACCGCCACTTCCGCCCCGACCTCACTTCCAATTATTTGATTTAAATTAAATTGTAGGATGCTGCTCTGCCAGTTGATTTTCCATTACCGCCAAGGCTGGAGGCGGGGTAAAATCAACCGACGGAGCGGCATCCCACGAGTTTTGCCTAATTTGTATTACTTTAGGTGGAGCGGTGCAGATATTCTACCAAAGCCTGACGACTGATGCGATTGACCTTGTGATCTATACGCTGTACTTTTAACTCACCCCGGTAAGCCGCTTGGAGTAGCGAATCGGTACTGATCCAGAGTAGGCTGGCGGCTTCTTTGAGGGTATAGCTCTCTTGATCTAGGAGATCATACGTTTTATGCGCCCCATCTGCGGGTTTCTGGTCTGCTACAATCCGGGCTAACTCAACTACTTTGGCGACAGCATCACCCAAGTCTACCCCTTCAGTGTTAATCACCAGCGCGTAATGAGACGGGTCACGCCAATCAGCCTGATAGTAATGGCGAATATAGTCGGCTCGCTCCTTGTCTTTTTTCTCAATCTCCTTTTCTGCTTCCTGCCGACTGATCTTTTCCTTTGTTATCAGCCGTTGGATGCGGAGTTCCAGCGGAGCTTGGACGTGAATATAAATGGCGTTGGGGCGAGGGCCGAGAATGAAATTAGCACCTCGTCCTAAGATAACGCCGCCGCTTTTAGAGGCAATATCTTTAATGATCGCCTCTACTAACTCATGGTAGCCTTTTTGAATAGCCGCGCGGTGTTGTTCATCCGGGTTTATTTCCGTAATCGTGGCAACCCGGTGATGTTCCAGCGGTAGTCCATAGGCATCGCGGTCAGGAGAGAGTACCTCGCTGAGTGACAATCCTTGCTCTTTTTCCTGAGCGGATTTAGTGATAAAGCGGCTTAGTTTGTCGAGTTGAGGTAAGACCTTCTCATCAAACTCGGCCAGTTCCTCGGCGGGTATGTTCAATTGTTGGGTGGCCTGCTGGATAATCTGGCTATCTACAAACGGCAAATTTAGCTGTCGTGCTACTTCTTGGGCTATTTCTCGCCCACCGCTGCCGCGTTCCCGTGATACCGTTAAAACTATATTTTTAGTTGACATAATATGTACCTCGCTTCTCTACCTGTCCTTAGGTTGGTTCTGCCTCGAACCAGTTCTTCTACAGTTCTCGCAACTTGACTAATTTCTACTAGCTTCAAGTGTTGCGATTTATGACCTGAAAAGGCCAGAGACTTTAAAGCAGGGTTCCCCTTTCTAATATACCACTAACCAGTAAATCCTTCGGTAAAACAAGGTTAAAAGAAAGTAAAGGCTTAACCCTTTGAAATGGCCTAATTTAATATCCCTTGATAACGTACCCACTAATAGTTTACCATACAAAGCAAGCGTAAATGGCTATTTGGCGTTGCAAAATCGCCGAAAGGAGCCGTCTCCCACAAATCGTTGGTATAGTCCTGATTGTGCTATAATATCGGCTGTTATTTACTTAGATTAGGTACAACGAGAAAGAAATGCTAATGCTCTCCGGTTCTGGTTCTGGCAGTACCTTGCTGGATGCGAACGCGCGTCCGTTTACGCCTGAAGAACGTGACAAGATGGTAATGGTGGTAGTGCCGACCTATAATGAGGCCGAGAACCTGCCTGATTTGCTCTCCGCCCTCTTTGGTTTGGGTATCCCTCACCTGCATGTGCTGGTGGTAGATGATAACTCGCCTGATGGTACCGGCCAATTGGTGAAACGTTTGGCGCAAGAACAATATCAAGGACACTTGGAAGTGCTTCACCGGGAGGGTAAATTGGGTCTAGGTTCTGCTTATGTGGCCGGATTTAAACACGCCTTGCTACGCGGGGCCACTTATATTGTGGAGATGGATGCCGACTTTTCGCACGACCCACAAGTCCTCAAACGTTTTGTCCAAGCGATCCAAGAGGCCGATGTGGTAGTGGGCTCCCGCTATACTTCAGGCGGCTCGATTGATGAACGTTGGAAGCTAGTTCGGCGAATTATCAGCCGGGGTGGTTCGATCTATGCTAGGGCAGTCTTGGGTTTGAAGGTGAAGGATACTACCGCTGGTTTCAAAATGTTTCGGGCGGAGTCTTTACAGTCTTTGCCGCTCGACCAGTTACGCAGCAATGGCTACGCCTTCCAAGTAGAGATGGCTTACCTCTGCCAGAAGCGCGGTATGCGGGTGTTGGAAGTGCCGATCCATTTTACCGACCGGACTTTAGGCAAATCGAAGATGAGTCCTGATATTGCGATTGAGGCTGCTTGGCGTGTCTGGCAAATCAAATTCAGGTATTAAGGCTTAAAGCCTTGAACAAAGTTAATCCTACTTCTCTTGTAAGTGAAAAAGCTAAATCTAGGTGGCCTTTACTGAGTAAAGCTTGGCTCTACGATGGTCTAGTGCTACTCAGCTTTATCGTGGTTAGCCTGATCTTCCTGATTCCCCTGACGGGTAATTTAGCAGAATCGGCCATAAATGAGGGCGACGACTTACAGCAAATGTGGAGTATGGGCTGGGTCATTCATACCCTCTTCCGTGATCCGGCTCACCTCTTTCAGGCCAATATCTTCTACCCCTACCCCAACACCCTCGCCTACTCCGATCATCTGATTCTTCAGTCACTCTTGGCTTTGCCGATAATCTTAACTAGCGGCAATTTGGTATTGGGTTATAATTTGGGTATGGTCTTCTCTTTTGCCTTGAGTGGCTGGGGAAGTTATTTGCTAGTAAAAGACCTGACGGGCAATCGGGCGGCGGGTTTATTCTCTGGCCTGATTTTCGCCTATGCCCCTTACAAAGTGGGCCACCTCTCGCAACTCAATCTGCTTTCAACCCAATGGATTCCCTTCTGCTTTCTTTTTCTGCATCGTCTCCTGCGAACCGACTTAGTTCGTACCAACTGGCGGAGTGGTTGGAGCATCGCCTTGGCCTTTGGCTTTTTCTTTGTCCTCAACAGCCTCTCCAGTACCTACTACCTCTTTTTTAGCCTGCCTTTGTTAGGTCTCTATTTCTTGCTCTTTTATCTTTTCCAATGGCAGTGGCCTCGTCCTATCGTCTTGCTTCAACTGGCCATGGCTTTTGGGCTGGCTTTTCTGGTCTTGTTGCCCACTTTTCTGCCCTATTTGCAGGTTTCGCTGGAGCAAGCCGCCGAACGCACTCCTCGCGAAGTGGAGCAGTTTTCGGCGAACTATCGTTTTTACTTGGGCGTACCCGAAGGGAATTTCTTTTGGGGTAGCACTCTTTCTCGCTATGGTGGTTTGGGTGGGGAGCGTCAACTCTTTCCAGGCAGTCTCGCCCTCCTCTTTACTCTGCTGGCAATCGGTGGACCACTGCTAAGGCGGGTGTCAGGCAGGGTATCGGGTGTCAGGTATCGGGTGCTGGGTGTTGGAGAGCAGGTGTTGGGTGTTGGGGAGCAGGTGTCAGGGAACCCTCCAACCTCCGATACCCGACCTCCGATACCCGACCTCCGACACCTGATACCCAATACCCAACACCCGACCCCCTATATCTACCTAGTGTTGGGCATTTTTGCTTTGTTGATGAGTTTTGGACTTGTTCTGCACGTCAAGGGGCTTGATCTACCGATGCCCTATCGCCTCTTCTACGACTACTTTCCGGGTTGGCGTGGGTTAAGGGCGGCGATGCGCTACGGTCTCTTTGTTCTCTTTGCCCTTTCTGTGACGGCTGGTTTTGGCGTGGCTCTCCTAACCCCCTACCTCCAACATTGGCTCACAAAGGGAGTAGAGGCTCTCGCCCTAAAAGTACCTTTCGCCCGGAAGATGAATTTTAGCCGGGTGATGCTGTGGGCTTTGACCGGACTATTGCTCCTCGGAGCCTTTGGCGAATACCGAAGCGATGTCACCCGGATCAATCCGGCTATTCTGCCCAATCCGCCACAGGTCTATCGTTGGTTGGCTGAATCTAGCCGGGCCGGGGTAGTTCTCGAATTGCCGATGGCTAACCCGGCGGGTCTACCCTCTATTCGCAACTATTACAGCACCTTCAATTGGCAGCCCACTATCGGCGGCGAGTCGGGCTATATGCCTCCGGTCTACAATGATCTCTATGCTCTTTCGCAGGATATAACCACTAAAGAAGCCTTAGCGACTTTTCAGGGAATTGGGGTGCGTTGGTTAGTTTACCACCTAGCCGATGAAAATACGCCCCTCTCGCCGGACGAATGGGCCAAAATCGAGGCCAAGTTGAATAGCAGCAAAGCACTGAAGCTGGTACAAGATTTCCCCCAAGATAAAATCAAGGTCTACGAATTGGCCCCTGATGCCTGGATGGAGCGTCTGGTTGATTTGCTACCCGCCAACGCTCCTGTAATTGTCAGTGACTATCGCCGCAACCAACCCGTCAACCTTGAATTAATTGCGACGTTTATGCGGCGGCAAGGTCATCCGCTTTATGGCAACGACCGGGCGGGTTATCGCTTCTTGTCTGCCCCCCCTCTCGGTCAGCCGATTGCGTTTGGCCTCTTTAGTGGCGACGAAGACCCCCGGCCCTACGGCTTTTCCCTAGATGAAGCCCGTTGGAGTGGGTATGGCCTGAAATTTTACCAACGCAAGCTAAAACCTGCCGCCGCTTATGATTTAACCAAATTAACCGAGTTCAACCAGCTTAGAAGTTCGTTGGAACTTGAAATTGGCAAAAATGAGCTAAAATTCAATGGCAAGAGTCTTGGCAGTGCTGACACTATCGCTGACCGTGCCTCGCTTACGTTGCTTCTCTCTAGCCTAGAACCGCAAACCCTAAAAATCCGACGAGCTGGACAGGAGACCTCTTTAGCACTTCCGGCAGGTCTTTCCACTTGGACGGCGGGAGGCTTCCAGCAGGGAGATAAGCTTAGCCTTGAACCTGCTTCTGGGGCTACCCTTTATTTGCAAAGAGCCGAACTAGGGTCGGAGACCGGGCAGTCCTCTCTCCTCGCCCCTGTGCGGGAGACCACCTTATTGTTGGCTTCCAGTCAAGCACGAGCCGGGCATTTAGTCAGTGGCTTTGACCTTTATGCCCCGGAAGTGGGGCAAGGTGAACTAAATAACTATCTACTTTCGCTGGATCTTTATCGCAAGCCTTGGGGTACTCATCCTAGCGGTCATTTTGGAGTTTGGTCGGTAGCCTTGAACGGGGTAAATCGGAGCCGTCACCTCGAATTTGATTTTGATCCGGTGGCAAAGACTACCCGTGTAACGCTGGACGGTACAAACCTAGACGTAGGTGCGGAAGTAATTCGGCCCGGTGATGGGGATTGGGCGGCTTTTATCGCTTTGCGTCGGACCGATCCTAAAAATCCCCAGAATTTTGAACTCTTGGGGGTCTCGCGTCTCTATGAATTTAACCTGAGCGGCGAACAAACCCACGACCTCTTTTTACTACCTGCCCAACCGCTGGCCTTTCAGCCACCGCTCAGGTAGAGATATAAAGAAATTATTCATTCTATTAATAATGATTTGCACTTCTTTGTATTATTATTATTAATAATAACGCCTCCTGAAAGGTTGCATTAAACAAGTTTGATGTGCGGGTAATCTTGTTCGTAATGTTAATGTGGTACTTTATAAGTAAGTGTTAGGATTATGTTCAGTGTAAAGCCTCTTTGTTAGAACATAGCATTCAAAAGTGGCGTATACACTGAAAATGGGTATGTTAGTTTTGTAGAGAATGGCCGTAGTTTGATAATACAATGTTGTATTACTACGCTAGAGGTAAAGGAATATTAATATGGCCAAGGTATTAATAGTTGATGACAGCCCAACCCAAGCCGCCATGCTGGCACAGATGCTGCTTCAGCATCAACACGTAGTTGAAATAGAGGGTACTGGTAAAAGGGGCCTTAACCGTGCTTTACAAAGTACTTTTGATCTGCTCATCCTAGACTTGAATTTACCGGATATGACGGGTCTGGAGATCTGCCAGCAATATAAAGCGACCGGGCGAACTACGCCCGTAATGTTGGTTACGAGTGAGGATCAGTTGTACACTTTGAGCGAGGAGCAGCAGGCGATTGCCGATTACTACTGCACTAAAGACCAAAGATTTCTGGAACCTAGGGTTGAGATAATTCTTTTGCGACAGCGACGGCGGCACATAGTTATTAGTGTAGAAAAGAATCATGCAACACTTAATAGTTTTTGAGGTAGGTAGCCAACAGCTGGCACTTAAAGCCGAAATAGTGGTGGAAATTATCCGGGCGGTAGAGGTGACACTCCTGCCAGACTTGGAATTACCCTTTATGGGTGTGATAAATTATCGGGGTAGTGTGGTCTCGGTTATCAGGGTGGGTTCTCTTCTAGGGTTTAAAGTCGTGGCACCGACCGTAAACGAGCAGATGATTATTGTAGGCGATTCGGCTGGTTCTAGCCAAATTTGCTTGCTGGTGGATCAAGTGGTAGCCTTTGCGGTGGCGGATGAAATCCAGTCTTTAGCGGAATTGGGTAGTGCCGGGATTCAGACGCGCTTCACCACCGAGTTAGCAAAACTTAATACTAGTTTGTTACCAATTTTTGCGGTGGATTCTTTGTTGGGCCGGGTTGGAGAGGTCACCCCGCCAGAGTTTCGGCTCCATTCAAATAGCAGTGGTATAAAAGCGGTGCTGTAGTTTTTTGTTTTGGAGAATAATGGGTTAATCTGCTCCGGGTCTACACAATTAATTGCTCTTAGTTCTGCTCTTAGGCCGGGAATGGGTTTAGTGAGAATTGATGGTTTAAAATGTTTGATCCAGTGCAACCAGAGCTAGAAGCTTTTAAAAACTTCTTACAAGAACATACTGGTTTTAACTTTCCGGCTGGGCTGGATAAAGAATTTGGTTTTCGGCTAGAACGGGCTTTACGTAATCGTGGTTACAATTTGAGCCAATTACTCCACCAACTTTACAAACAGGAGACCTCACAAGCGATTGTTCAGACCCTTTCACCCCTGTTGCCCGAACTACTTATTGGTGAAACGTATTTCTGGCGTGAGCCAGATATTTTTGAGGCGTTAACCAACCAGGTGTTACCCGAAATAATGCGCCGCAAAGAGAATTTTTCGCGCTTGTTTCGGGTCTGGAGTGCGGCTTGCTCTACCGGGGAAGAGGCTTATTCGCTTTCAATTCTGCTGCATCATTACTTTAAAGCGACCGATTGGGCCTTATCTGTAATGGGTAGTGATCTAAACGAAAAATCCTTAGAAATCGCCCGGAAGGGTGAATATGGCGAATATAGCTTTCGGAGTGCCGATAATAAAAAATATGCTAATTGCTTTGAGCCTGCCGCTACTTCAAAACGGTGGCGGGTAAAAGATTCATATCGCCAAGGGGTCAGATTCCAGAAAATAAATCTTGCCTCAAATGATTACCCCTCCACAGGCAACGATAGTTGTAATCATGATCTTATTTTTTGCCGCAATGTTTTTATTTATTTTAAGCCCGACCTAACTGAGCAGGTGGTAGATTGCCTCTTTGAATCCTTAAACGAGGGTGGCTATCTGGTGGTAAGCCCTTCGGAATATTCGCAGCAGCACTTCAAACGTTTTGAAGCGGTGTCGGTTGGTACACTGACTCTTTACCGCCGTCCCTTACGCTCTTGGGCTTGGATGGAACCCCCTAAAGCTGAAGAAATTCCACCGCTCTTTAATTCTAGCCTGCTATCCCCTAGCTTTGCGGCCAGCCGAGTAGTAGAGACCAAAGAGTGGGTAATGCCACCAATCGTTGCGCTGCCTCCGGTGCAAACACCGGGTGCGCCCGAACTGGTGGGTCAGGCTCGCGCCGTCCTAGCCAAAGGCCACACTGATGAATGTATGGCCTTATGTTTAAAGGCCATCAAAAAGGATAGTTTATTCCCCGAAAGCTATCTTCTCTTGGCGGGTCTCTATCAGGAAGCGGGTCAGCTAGATCAGGCACTGGAGATGGCCCGTAAGTTTAACTATCTGGAACCAAATCGTCCCGAAGGGCAGTTCTATCTGGCAACCCTTCAACAGGTCTTAGGACGGAATCGGCGGGCGGCTCAAGCCTATCGGCGTTTGATTGCTATCTTAAATAGCCAAGGTTCGGAGACCAGTCTTGCTTGTCTGCCGGGTTTATCTACAGTGGAACTCCGGCAACTTGCGGTTGAAAGCCTCTTGGTGCTGGAGTCGGAGCTAGGGAATTAGTGAGAAAATTTTATGACTCAACCCAAAAACAAAAAACCAGCGTTAAGCCCAATTATGCGGCTTCAGCTAAGGCGAATGAAGCACAATTCGGATTCGGCTAAAAAAGGTATCACCGATTGGGATGCTATTCGTGCCAAGATTGCGGCTACCGGGCAAGCCGATGAGCTAAAGGTGGATACGGGCCGCGTCTTGCACAACCGGGCAGTAGAACTGGCCCGTCCAGTGGAGACGGTTCTCTCCGGCACCTCTACCAATACGCTGGTGGTCTTACAGCGGGGGAGTTGTCAACTAGCCCTAGATGTGGAATATGTGCGCGAAATTATTCCCCTAGAGAGCGTTACTTATGTACCGGGGGTGCCAGAATTTATTGTGGGTGTAGTCAATGCTCGGGGCAAGATTCTTACCTTAGTAAACCTAGAGATCTTTTTGCGTCAGGGAGCGGGTAGTTTAGGCTTAGGTCAAGCGGATCAAAAGCAAACAGTGGTGATGGTTGAAACGGGTAATTTTGAATTTGGGCTACTTTGCGATGGCTTCCCGGTAATTGGTCAACATAACCCGACCCTCTTTAAAGAGTCTAGTCATACCATCCTTGATTACCGCACTGACTACTTGGTTGGTATGGATACTAATGGCGTTCTTTTGCTCAACCTTGCTACACTAGTTACCGATCCCGATTTCTTAGTGGATCAAGACTAATCCCTAAAATGTAGGAGGGCGACCAGCCGACTTTCCAAGTCAACGTAACCTGGGTTGGTTGCCCGATGCTTTCCAATCCCGAAGTGTAACCACTCCCCAAATAGGAGGGAATCAATTTATGAAATGGTTTAATAATCTCAAAATTTACAAGAAATTTCTGACGGTGGGAGCCATCGTACTCCCCTTCCTGCTCGCACTAGCGGGTACGGGCTTGTGGGGAGCCAACGAGATCAACAACATTCTCCAGCAATCCCAGTCGCAGCAGATACCCAGTATTTATACCCTTTCTCAAGCCGTGGAAAAAGGTGAGTCGGCCCGGATCTATGTTCGGCAAGCTTTGCTAGAGACCGATGCCGACCGCCTTCAGAACGCGATTACTACTGCTAGGGACGATCTAAGCCTTGTCCGTAAAAGTTGGGATGAATATACTAAGTTGGATGCCATAGATCAAGAAAAGGCACTTTGGCCCCAGTTTGAGACCGAGTATAAAGCTTGGATTGATGAAAATGATTTAATTCTGAAACAAGCGGCCCTCAATACTCCCGATTCCCGCCAAAAAGCTACTGTTCAGCTTATGCAGGCTTCTAGCCATGGCGATAAAGTCTCTGAAATCCTTGCTTCGCTCTCTACTATAAACTATAAGGGTACCGACCAACTGGCTCTGACGGCCCGTAATAGCTTTGGCGCGGTCATTATTTTGATAATAGCTAGTGGGTTGTTGGTGGTAGCTCTGACGGCAGCGGCAGGGACGGTATTGGCCCGTTCAATTAGTGCCCCTATCAATAAGCTCAAGACCGCTACCCAAGCGGTAGCGAGCGGTGATCTTACCCAGAGGGTAGCGATTAGTACCAAAGATGAAATGGGGCAGTTGGGTGAAGCTTTCAACCTAATGATTGAGAACCTCAGTGAGCTAAATCAGGAAATTACCCGCGCCGGGCGCGAACTGAGCGGTTCAGCGGCGGAATTGCTTTCACTAGTCAACCAACAGACTGCCGGAGCCAGCGAACAATCGGCAGCCATTCACCAGACGACCTCGACCGTCAATGAAGTGAAAGCTACCACCGAACAGACCAGTCAACGGGCTAGATCCATGTCGGATACCGCTACCCGTTTTGTCTCGGTGGCCGAAGAAGGGCAGCAGGTAGTCTCTGAGACTATCGTGGGTATGAATACGATCAAAGATCAAGTGGAGAGCATTGCCGAGAATATCTTGGCCTTGTCGGAACAGACCCAGCAAATCGGTGAAATTATTGCTACGGTCAATGACATTGCCGAACAATCTAACCTCTTAGCCTTGAACGCAGCAGTGGAAGCGGCTAGAGCCGGAGAACATGGGCGGGGCTTTGCCGTAGTTGCCAATGAAGTGCGAAGTTTGGCCGAGCGAAGCAAGCAGGCCACTACTCAAGTACGTACCATTTTGAATGACATTCAAAAAGCCACCAATGCGGTAGTAATGGTGACCGAGGAGGGCACTAAAGGGGTAGACCATGGCGTAAAACTGGTAGACCGGGCTGGTCTGACCATTCGCCAACTCAGCGATGTAATTCGCGAGAATCTTGCCAGTACTCAACAGATCATTGCAGTAGTACAGCAGCAGAATGTGGGAGTAGAGCAGGTAGCGCAGTCTATGGGCAATATCAACGAAGTGACCAACCAGAATGTCACGGCGACCCATCAGTTGCAGCAAAGTGTGGAGGGGATGACCCGCTTGGTAGAACGCTTTGGTGAATTAACCGGGCGTTACAAGTTGATAGAACAAGGAGGCACTTCCCGAAACCACACCAATGCTCATAGTAGCTGGGCTACGACAAACTAGGTCACCAGAGGGAGTTGCGTAATGCAAGTTGACGATAGATTATTAAAATCAATGCAGGCTAGTTTCCGGTTGGAGATGAGTGAACGCTTGTTGTCACTCTCCCAACAACTTGCCACGCTGGAAGATGTCGGTGCGGTAGAGTCAAATTGGTCGGAGAATGAGGCTGAAGAGAAGCGGAGTGCTGCCATTACCGCCATCCTGCGTGAGTTGCACAATCTTAAAGGTGCTTCACGGGCGGTTAACTTGCCTCAAATTGAAGAACTTTGTCACGCTTCCGAAAGTCTTTTGGCCTTGTTTAACTCTCAAACGCGGCCAGACCAGGCTACGAACTTGGACAAAATTCTGGATTTTATGTATCAAAGTATTGCTTGGGGCGATCAGTTGCTCAATCGGCTCAATCTTGGTCATACTTTGGAAGGTATACCAGAACTGGAACGCTTTATTCGTAAACTTCAGGGCGAGGAGGAGGAGGATGAGGAACCCGATCCTTCGGTTTTGGAAGAGGCTGCGGCTAACCAAGAGATTATCCCTGCTACATTGGAACACACTGCGCCGACTAAGCCGAGTCGGGGTAGTTTCCATAAAAGTAGTGCCAATTTTATTCCGCTCTCCGGCGAAAATTCGATTAGAATTAGTGGGGCTAAGCTGGACGAACTCTTGGCGGCCTCCACCGAATTATTGGTAGCCCGCCTGCGGATGCGACAACACCGCGAGGAAATCGCTAATTTGCTGGCCGAAGGGCAGTCTTGGATGCGACTTTGGCGGACTGTGCGGGGGAGCCACACTCGTCTAGTCCAACGGGCCTCTACTAAGGGGAGTCGCCGCGATAACGATTTAACCAGCCTGTTGCATTTTGTAGAACTGAACCAACAGCATCTCAAGCAACTGGAGGCTTCTCTAACCAATCTACACGCTCATTTCACCCGTGATGTCTCTTATCTCTCGTTCGTGACGGATCAACTTCAGTTTGAGACACGTCGCTTGCGGCTAATTCCATTGGCGGTAGTGATGGAGGAATTAGAGCGTGTGGTACGCCAACTCTCCCGCGATTTGGGTAAACAGGTGGAGTTGGTGGTGCATGGGGCCGAACTGGAGGTGGATAAAAAATTGTTGGACGAACTCAAGGCTCCTTTGCTTCATCTCCTCCGTAATGCCCTCGATCATGGCGTGGAGAGTCCTTCGCAGCGTCTTCACAATGGCAAACCTGCGGTGGGTACAATCTCCATCTCTTTCCGTCAGACCGGGCGCTCGATTGAACTGGAGATGCGTGACGATGGGGCTGGTATAGATGTAGAGCATCTTAAGGCACTGGCGGTAGCACGTGGTTTAATTTCGCCAGCGGCTGCAGCAGAGCTTGACCAACGTGGAGCAATTGACTTTATTTTTCATTCGGGTTTTTCCACGCGCGAGGAAGTAAGCGGGGTCTCTGGACGGGGTATCGGCTTAGATTCGGTGCGTGAAGTAGCCACCCGTTTAGGTGGGACTATCGCGGTAGATACTTGGCCGGGTAGCGGAACCTCCTTCCGCTTTAGTGTACCAAATGTGTTGGTCACGGCGGAAGGCATTGTGATTAAGAGTGCCGAGCAGACTTTTGTCTTGCCAGTGGATGATGTGGCCCGTTCTTTTCGCTTGTCCGAACTCAACGTACAGACTATTGGCTCCCGGCAATATTTGATTTATAATGAGAAGCAGGTTTTGTTAACGTCACTCGCCCAAGTACTACAACTACCCACCTTGCCCGCCGCTTTAGCCAAAGGCAGCGATCAATATGTGGTGGTATTGCAGAGTCGGGGCCAATATGGGGCTTTTACCGTAGATAGCTTATTAAAAAATCAAGAAGTAGTGGTAAAAAGCTTTAGCAAACCATTGGTAAGGGTACGTCGCGCCTCTGGTGCTACGATTATGGCCGATGGGCAGGTGGCACTTATCCTAAACCCGGACGAGTTGATCCGTTCGGCTTCCAATCAGTCTCAGCCCTCCAGCGCGGTCGCCGCTATGGTTGGAACGCAAGGTTCGGCCTCGGCTAATCAAAAAAATCAGCAGCGTATCTTAGTGGTAGATGATTCGATTACTACTAGGACACTGGAGAAAAATATTTTGGAGGCCGCCGGGTTTTACGTCCAAACCGCTCGCAACGGTGTAGAGGCGATGAATCACCTACGGGCCGAGGGGTTTGATCTAGTAGTTGCTGACCTAGAGATGCCCGAAATGGACGGTTTCCAGTTGACTCGTTCTATTAAGCTGGACCAACGGTTAGCCGATATGCCCGTTATCATTGTCACTTCCTTGGATTCGGCAGAGGATAAAGCTAGGGGAATGGAAGCCGGGGCGGATGCTTACGTAGTAAAGAGTCGTTTCGATCAGCAGGGGTTATTAACCACTATTCGACAATTGGTATAAATAAAATATGCTTACAGTAGTTGTGTGCGAAGACTCGGTGCCGGTGAGTCAGTTATTGGTAGAATTGATTAATGCCGACCCTGGTCTTCATGTTGTGGGTGTGGCAGGTAATGGGCGTGAAGTGATTGAGCTTAATCGTAAGCTCCGACCAAATGTTATCACCATGGATGTGCGGATGCCGGTGCTTAATGGGCTTGAGGCTACCCGCCAGATTATGGCCGAACAGCCCACTCCTATTGTGCTGGTCAGCGATATAGCTGAGGTAGATATTAACCTAAGCATGGATGCTCTTAATGCTGGGGCTTTAGCGGTTTTGCCCAAGCCGCACGGCCCCGGCCACCCGGACTTCAAAGCGGATGGCGACCGCTTACGCCATACGCTTCACTTGATGTCTAGTGTTAAACTAGTGCGGCGCTGGATGACTACCGGGCCGCTTACTATACCTCCCAAGCCAAGTGCTACTCCCTCCCCACGTAGCGATATTTATACTTCTCCGGTGCAGCCTAGATTGGTTGCTATCGGTTCGAGTACTGGTGGGCCTTCCGCCATTGCTACCATTCTGAGCAATTTGCCCCCAACCTTCAATTTGCCCATTCTCGTGACTCAACACATTATGCCCGGTTTTGGCACAGGATTAGCTCGTTGGCTCAATGATACTACCGGACGGCGGGTAGTTACAGCCACCGAGGGTATGGTGATTGAGCCAAGTTCGAGTATTACGGTAATTGCCCCCGACCATTGCCATATGATCCTTACTCCGGCCCGGCAAATTGCTTTCGATCATCGGGGATTGGTCAACGGTGTATTGCCTTCGGTGGATGTCTTGTTTGAATCGGTTGCTCACTCTTTAGGACCACTGGCGGTAGGGGTGCTGCTCACCGGGATGGGTCGGGATGGCGCTCAAGGACTTAGTAAGATGCGTCAGGCCGGTTCTTTCACCATTGCTCAAGACGAGGCTAGTTCGGTGGTCTTTGGTATGCCAAAAGAGGCCATTGCCCTTGGAGCGGCTTGGAAAATCGCCCCCCTCGAAAAAATCGCCTCTGAATTGGTAGCTATAGTTGGGCCTTCCAATATGGGTACCATTAGGAGGCCAAATAATTCTAAATAAATTTCTGGTTGAACGATTCCTAATCCCGAACAAGTCTCGCCTCAAATCGGGATTAGAAATCCCTCCTACAGTTAACCCAAGATCCGGGTATTGGAAGATCAACTGGCGGAGCAGCATCCTACATTCTTGACCTTTAACCCAATATTCGGGTAAGCACGAATTTGTGGGATGCCGCTCTGTCAGTTGATTTTGACCTACCCCGATCTTGGTAGATTACCTCGATCTGGGGGATGCTGCTCTGTCAGTTGATTTTGACCTACCCCGATCTTGGTAGATTACCTCGATCTGGGGGATGCCGCTCCGTCGGTTGATTGGTTATTTCCCATCCACCAACCCAATCTCCTCCTCCGTCAGCCCATAGACCACCTGACCTATCTCCCATTGACATTCGGCGGCTCCCAGCGCATCCGGGCCTTACTCCTCCTGTTTGGCTATTTCGGCTCTCATGGTCACTTTTTTGATTTTGCCACTGGCAGTCATAGGAAAACCATCTACGAAACGCACCATGTCGGGTATTTTGAAGTCGGCCACCTTATTGCGAGCAAAGTCACGCATCTCTTCGGCAGTGGCGGTCTCATACGCTTTTAGCTTGATACAGGCGCAGGTCTTTTCGCCCAAGACTGGATCAATCAGGCCAATAATGGCAATCTCCTGCACTTTGGGATGATGATAGTAAAGTTCCTCCACTTCGCGGGGATAAACCTTAAACCCGGCCCGGTTAATCATCTCTTTCTTGCGGCCCACAATCCGCACATTCCCGTCGGCATCAATCGTTGCCAAGTCGCCCGTGCTAAACCAGCCATCGTTATCAATTGCGCCATAATTAGCCTCGTCCATTTTGTAGTAACCTTTCATCAGACCGGGCGAACGGCAGACCAACTCACCGACCTCTCCACTTGGTAAGGCTTCGTCGTCATCATCTACAATCTTAATTTCAACCCCCGGCACAGCCTTTCCAACGGTTTCGGCCCGTACCTCATCGTCATCGGTAAAGCGGGTGAAGGTCAGAGCGGGTGAAGTTTCGGTTAGACCGTAGGCACTAGCGATTTCGCAACCCATCTCCCGGCGAATCCGGCGGATAATTTCGGATGGGGCTGGAGCAGCCGCAATAATGCCAGTACGCATCGAGGTGAGGTCATAATTGGCAAAATCGGGCTGGTTTAGTTCGAGGATAAACATAGTTGGTACACCATGGTGAACCGTAATACGCTCCTGCTGGATCAGACGCAACGCCGCATCCGGTTTAAAGATGTCCATTAGCACTAGCGAAGCACCTAACAAGGCCGCTAGGGTGATGCAACCAGTCGTACCAAAGATATGAAAGAGTGGAACCGCACCTAGGATAACATCCTTCGAGGTACATTCCAGAGCCAGAGCCATAATGGTACTATTCCAGATAATATTAAAATGGGTCAACATCGCCCCTTTGGGCAGGCCAGTTGTCCCACTGGTATAAAGCAACATCAAGAGGTCTTCTTTAGGGTCAATCTTGATGGGCGGCAAGGTATCTGGTTGGGCTTCACCCATCAAAGACTCCCAAGCAATAATCCCCGGCGCACCTGCCGCTTGCCCTACTACAATTACATGCTGCAAGGCGGGCAAATGGCCGCGCAGTTTCCCAATTAAGCCAATAAAGTCAAAATCACCAAACTCGGCGCAGGTCAGCAGAAATTTGGCCTCGCTATTACGTAAAATATAATCTATCTCATTTTGCCGAAACCGCACGTTGAGTGGAACTAACACTGCCCCTAAGCGAGCCGTCGCGAAATAGACAATAATAAATTCAGGCCAGTTGGGCATTATGAGAGCCAGATGATCGCCCTTGCGTAAGCCATGTTTATAGAGGGCCGCCGCCAACCGTTCGGCCTGTGCGGTTATTTCACCATAACTCAACCGCCGCCCCCCCAAAGCTACCGCTTCACGTTCGGGTTGCTCCTCCGCGTTCTTGGCAAGTAGTTGCCACATATCAAGCACTTGCAAATTTGCATAATCGGGCGGATCTGTGTTGGTCAACGTCATCGTTGAACTCCTTTTCTAATGGCCTAACAAACTCAAAAAGGGAATTATTAACTAGCATTAACCGACTCTAAAGCGGCTTACAAAGGTTTTCTCTCTCCTATCCCTTAAATTGAAAGAAGAGAGAAAACTTTATTATGGAGTTAGGGTAATGCTTTACCTTTGAGGCTGGGACCAACCCCAAGGGCAAGGGCGGCAATTGTGCCGCCACTGGTGCTAAGGCGAGCGCGTCCCGCAAAGCCACTTTTGAGATCGGTTAGATCACCTTGCCAAAAGGTAGTACGCCCAAAGCCGGGAATAGTGCGCGTGGTACTAGCGATAACTTGATCCTGCTGGTCTAAATATTCTACCTTAACGCTGATTTGCTCTTTAGCTCCATTTTGCACCAATAGGGTAGTAGTAACTCCATCTACCTCTTTATAGACTGCTAATGGTGTAGTATTGTCCGCTGCACTAACTAGGGCCGGGTAGGAGGCAACCGAACCGTCCTCGAGGGGTGTCTCTACGGAGGCGGCTAGGGTTACGCTGGAACTGATAATGGCTGAACCAGTAAAGCGTAGATTGGGATCGGTGGTTCCCAAGTTATTGAGTGAGAAGCGAGTGCTGGCGAAACGACCTAGCTTGCGAGTTTCGGTCAGAACTAGCCCGCCATTGCTATCGTAATAGTTAAGGGTAAAATCGGCGGGAGTGACGGTAGGATTAACAAGATTGATAACCGACGAGGAGAGTTGATCGTTTTTGCGTACTAGTGGCATAAAAAGGCTACGAGAAGCAGTAGACGAAGCCGCTTGTACGGGGGGAAAGACACCACCCGCCGGAAGACGGACGGCGGTAGCTTGGAAAGTGGCATCCGAATTAACGGTAGCCCAGCCATTGAGGAGAGTGGTGCTGATATTACCCGTCCAAATAGTAGTAGTTGCGCCGGGTGCTATCGTTTTGAGGAGGGTCTCTACACGGGCAAGGGTGGTAGCGGTATCTACAGTTACCACTTCTTCCTTACCGTTGACCGTCCGGGTAACAGGTGCGCCTGCCCGGTCATTGATTCGGATAAAAACATTAATCGGAGTGCTGCCGGGATTTTTAACCACAATACCAGTGTTTCCTGTACCACTCTCGCCATTTTTAACAACCAACGGGAAAATGGCGGTGTTCGTGGTAGCAGTGAGTATGGGCGCAGCATAGAGGCTATCGAGAGCAGGACTAGTTGTGGTGGAAGCTTGGGCTTCGGCTGAATAATCTTCCTGATTGCCTGCATAGTCAATGGCCCGCACACGGAAAGAGTAAATCTTGCCGGGTTCGCCTCGGAAGGCCGCCGCTTGCGAAGCGGTAGCATTGATCCAATCTACCCAAGCCCCATTGCTACCTTCGCGAAATTGTACATCATATAATTCTGGCCCGGCTAGATCCACATTATCAAAGCTGCTCCAACGAACCAAGAAGGTGCTGGCACTTTGGGTGGGTAGGGTATTTATTTTGGAGACTGGTGATAAGGCATCAAGGCGGGTAGCGGCTTGCTCATTGAGGGTGTAGTTACCAGTATTGCCTGCGCGGTCGGAAGCTCTGACGCGAAAGAAGTAGAGTTTGCCATTTTCGCCCGTAAAGGAGGCACTGGTCAGGCTAGTGTTCAAGAGCCAATCGTGCCAATCACCTTCGCCACTAACTTTATATTGGAGATCGTAAGTAGCCACGCCCGTGCCATCGGGGTCATCTTTACCCAACCAGCTTACGGGAAAGGTGGTAAGGGTGGTATAAAGTGGTAGGAAAGAGATAGTAGCGGTTGGGGCGGTAGTATCACGCGGCTTGATGGTCAACTTGATTTCATAATCGGGTGAACCTTTGTCGCTGAAAAAACTTTGATCTTGGGCCAGATTTAGATGCAGCGTATAATCTCCGGGGGTGCTGGGAACGCCGACAATAAACTGGGGGAAAATTACGGTAATGCCCGGTGCAATATCTTGGGGCAAGTCGGCTCGTAAATCGTCCCACGCATCCTTGCCAGTTTTTGGCACGGGTGCCCCATAGTTATAGAACCAACGATAGGCCAGCTTTATCGGGCTAGAGCCATTCTTGGGCCAACTCAAAGTGCCAGTGTTTGTAATAGTTACGTTCGAGAGTACTAGCCGCAAACCAATCCGCCCCTCTTTGGGCAATTCGGTTAACTGGAAATGCGCCTTATATTGGTTGGCCTGTTGCGAAAGGGCGATGCCGCTTCCACTCCACAAGGCTAACCCACTCCCAGATAGAAGTAGAACTAGGCTAATTAGCCCGATCCCTAACCTTCGCCATACCCTTTTCGCCATATGTTTACCCTATCTTCCCTCTCGCTGGTATTTTACCAGATATTAATTATTTAGAGCCGCCCCTTTATTATGTCTACTCGCATTATAGATACACACTATAGGAGTGTCAAGAGAAGCAAGCTCTAAAAAAGGCAAAGTGGCATTATAGCAGAGGGATTTCCAATCCTTCCTACATATGGGAGGGAAAATGGGGCCAAACCACCTAATTTTAACTTATTTTAACTTTAATTTTTACTTTGTACGTGTAAAGTTAATTTACCAAAACCACCTTTCTTCCCAAAGCCCCTTGCGTCAACTGGTTGTTAGCAATAGGGTTAGGGGAAGCTCTAATAATAGAACAAGTTTAGCTGGGATCGGCACTTTTAAAGAGAACGTTAGATTATACTAATATGAACCAGAGTAAAAGCCAAAATCAAAAGCGTACATCAAAACGTACAGGTACAACCAGTACGCGCAAAAACCCCTCTAGCTTTGTGTTGGAAATGCCCCTGTCGGTAGAGAGCCAAGAGGCAAAAGTGCTACGTTCCCGCTTTGAAGCCGGACGTAACCTCTATAATGCCCTGCTTTGTGAGGCCGTCAAGCGGCTCAAAGCTATGCGTCGTAGCCCCGAATGGAAAGCGGCTTGTGCTATCCCCAAAACGCCGGATTATAAGGATCAGAGGAAAGCGGCTTTTGCTTTGGCCCGTGAGAAATATAGCTTTAGCGAATACGCCCTCCATGCTTTTGCTACTACCGCCCGTACCAGTTGGATAAAGGAGCATATTGATGCAGTCACCGCCCAAACTCTAGCCACCCGCGCTTTTAGGGCTGCTCAAAGAATGTGTGTCGGACAGGCTAAGAAGGTCAGATTCAAAAGCAAAGGACGTGGTCTATCCTCCTTAGAGGGCAAGAGTAATAACGCGGGTATCCGGTTCATATTGGACAAACCAACTGAGGGCAATGGCGGTAAGCTGGTGTGGGGGTGTGGCAAGCTGGAAATATCTGCCCTAATAGATTGGCAAGACCCAGTGATTCGTCACGGTCTTGGTTGTCGTATCAAATACGTGCGCGTAATTCGGCGCAAAGGCAGTAGCCCCAAAGCAGAGGGCGCAGATTGTACGGGCCATCGGTACTATGTACAACTGGTAGTTGAGGGTAAACCTTACCTCAAACCTAAGAATATGACCGTTGGTAATGCGGTGATTGGACTAGATCTTGGCCCTTCCACCATTGCGATAGTCTCTCAGGACGCAGAAGTAGCTAGACTAGAGCAATTCTGCCCTGAAATAAGAGTGGATGCCCGTGCCAAACGTCGCCTTCAAAGAAAGCTTGATCGGCAGAGAAGGGCCAACAATCCTGACAACTTTGACGAAAAAGGACAGATTAAGAAGCCTGCTACTGCTAAAGGCAAAGGCAGCAAGGGTAAAGGTAAGCGGTTTGTTTGGAAGGACAGTAAAGGCTATCAAACCAACAGTCGCAGGATGGCTAATGCTGACCGTAAACTAGCCGCGCATCGTAAAAGCTTGCACGGTAAGCTGGCTAATGAGATTGTCCGCGCTGGTAATGTAATAAAAACTGAAAAGGTAAGCTACAAAGGCTGGCAAAAGTGCTTTGGAAAGAGTGTGGGTACAAGAGCGCCGGGAATGTTCATAGAGATGTTGAAACGCACGGTTGCAAGAACTGGCGGAACATTCCTAGAGTTTAGTACCTATACCACCAAACTTTCCCAAGTGTGTCATGGCTGCGGCTCCCTAGAGAAGAAGCCACTCTCCCAACGCACTCACAAATGCGAGTGTGGTATAGGCCCGGTACAACGCGATTTGTATTCGGGATGGCTGGCTTCTTATGTTGAGGCTAAGGTTGAGGTTGATCCCATAACCAAAACTGAAACTCAAGTTGAATTTCTATCTGTGTCGGCTACCCTTAAATGGGAAGGTGTGGAATCGCGCCTTAGTGCAGTAACCGACAGCCTAATCCAACGTGCGAATGAGGGCGAAGTTTTTCCCCGAAGCATGGGCATACCCCGTGCCAGAGCGCGTCTGCCACAAAATCTTTCTCCCACTACTGCTAAGAACCTTGCTTTCCTAAAAGGCAAGGAAGAGGCAGTATCAAAGAAAAGGATCCCCCGCCTAAAGGCGGGGGGAGATTCAGTAGTGTTTTGTAGCTAGTTGCCCTCCTTTTGGTATAGGTTGCAAACTCCACTGACCCTGAAAACTTCGAGATAAGAAAAGAAACGTATCACATCAAAATCGGGGAAGAGTCGTAGAGGCATTGCCAATACCGCTTTACCTCGCACGTCAAGGTATCACATCAAAGAGTTGTACAGGTATCATCTCAAAATTTCGGGGTAGGGGCGTATTGCATACGCCCAGCCTGCGGCAGGTTTTGGCACTAAACCCTTGAGACAACCGCTTGAGATGATACGGTGGAGCTATCGCAGATAAGGGGCAATTATAATAATTATTTAGTTATGATAAAGTCGGGGGAGATGTTATGAAAAAATGGGAATATAAAGTAATGTGTTATAGCTACGATGAGGATAATTCCACTTGGATTTCAGTATTCGATAATATGGAGGGCAAAACCATAGAAGAGCTAATACTCCCTTTAGGAGAGGAGGGCTGGGAATTAATCAATGTGGCGGCGGAACTGGCAGTACCTTTACAATATACCACGATGATTCCTATCGCTGGTTCGGTGCGGGTCGGAGGAGGGAACGGTGGTTTCCTTGAAAGGATTAGATCATTCTCCGGCGAACCAGTTAACACTGGTGGCGCAATCGCCTCTTCAAATAGCGGCGGGTTTGATGTTAAAACCTACCGGGCCTTTTTCAAACGAAAAAAACGTGGTGGACTCTTCTAATTATCAAAGACCAGTCTACGTAAGAGCTTACAGGCTCCTTCACAGGTAGCCCGCAGGGTAGTGTGAACTGGTAAGCCAATGCCCGGCAGAATAACTCTATAATAGGTGTCGCCGATAACGCCCAGTTCTATACCCACCACAAATGGTCACTACTACATAAAGACCAAGGTAGCCGGAAAAATGATTGCTTATCAGGTTAAACCCGTTGGTGTAAGTATCTTGGAACGGTACAAAATTCAAGGGGAAGTGATTGTTTACATCAGAGCCTGCCTTTCAAGAAAAGTTACAAAAATAAGTTCCTCTCAAAATCATATTCTGCTTTGTTGCCAATGCCGAAGGGAATACAATAGACAAAAATTTATTTCGGGGCGTTAGAGGGAGTAAAAGATATGGTAATACCCAATGTATCACAGTCCAAAATTATCGAGGCACTGGCGTTTTTTGACCGGAAACTAAGCAATACTTGGAAATGGGAGCAAGATAGCACACACAACAAATATTGTATTCACTACAGGGGTAAATTTTACCCCGTCAACCCAATTGTGACGTTTGCCACCAAAGCCACCGATCCTTTTGATATTATTGAAGCAAGTGCTTATCTTGAGCAGCGTGGCTTTAATGTATCCCGAATAAATAATAGCATCTCGGATAAACCGAAAACAACTATTAACCAAGATAGCAAGTTGACCCCGCCCGCACCAGAACCAGCTATCAACCAAGGTGGCAAACTGACCCCGCCCGCATCGGAACTGACCATCAATCAGGACGGCAAGTTAGCACCACCCCTACCGCTGGATGGCCCGGCCTTTGTCATTATGTATCGCCACGAGGACACCCCTTGGAAGCAGTTGGAACGCTACGGTCGTAGCTACTCCTTCAATGCTTCTTCTTCCGGCGACAGTCGTAAGTTGATTGATGCTTTACAGGAATTTCGGCGTAGGGGTACTAACGTTTACTTTATTATCTATAGAGCTGGACCAGATTATGCTTTCACCGCTTGGGCAAAGGCAGCAAAAGCCAGTTCTGAAAGGAGCGATAAGGACTACGAAATTTGCTGGCAGGTAACGCTAGAACAACAAGAATTTTCGGTGCCACTTTACCTAAAGAGCAATGCGAAGGATCTGAACAATAAAATTAGCTGGCTCTCCGGTGGACTAAGGAAAGCCTTCCAGTTTAGATCCATTCGCAAGGTTGAAACGGCAGATTTCCAGACCATTATCAAAAAGGCTCAAGAGACCAAATCAATTTACAGGTTCGGAAAAGATAGATGAGCTTTTCCACCATTGTTACCGAAGGTAATTTAATACCAGCCGATCTTTTGGAGCAGATCACTACGGGCAGCCTTTTGGGGCAACAGCCCACCGATTTTTGGCTGGATAAAACCGCTCGCCTGACCGATGAGATTGCGTTGGTCTGGAGCGAGGTGCGCGATTATTGGAAGGCGTATCAACACCGTTTGCGCCGCTTGTCGGGGAGCGACCCGGCTACTCGCCAAACCCGCGAATATTGGATTGGCCCCTTGCTAGAATCGCTGGGCTATAAGCTGACCTACATGCCCTCGGCGACAATGGTGAACAACCAAACTTATGCTATTTCGCACCGGGCCGGAGAAGATGAGAATGGCCCGCCCGTGCATATCGAGGGTATTCGGCGCAAATTGGACGAGCGTTCGGCTTCGGGCAAGCCGCGCCTTTCGCCTCACGCGCTGATTCAGGAGTATTTGAACAATACCGAGCATCTGTGGGGCATTGTCACCAATGGCGAAAAGTTTCGGCTGCTGCGGGATTCGTCGCGTACCTCTCGCCCGACCTATGTGGAGTTTGATCTAAAGGCGATGCTGGAGGGTGAGAAGTTTAGTGAGTTTGCCCTCTTCTACCGATTGTTGCACCGCTCCCGCTTGCCGCAAGGTATGGAGGATACGACCGGGTGTTGGCTGGAAAAGTATCACCAACAGGCGATTGAAGCCGGAGGCCGGGTGCGCGATGGTCTGCGCGACGGCGTAGAGGTGGCCCTTGTGACGCTAGGACAGGATTTGCTGGCGCATCCGGCTAACTCCACTTTGAGCCAAAAGTTGAAGGATGGCAAGCTCAAGCCCCTCGACTATTACCGCCAACTTTTGCGATTGGTCTATCGCCTGCTCTTCCTGATGGTGGCCGAGGAGCGCAATTTGATTCAGGCCACTAGCGAAGAGAGCCTCAAAATTTACCGCGACTACTACAGCATTAACCGCTTGCGCCGTTTGGCCGATCAGCGCGGCACTGGTCAAAACCGCTTCGGTGACTTATGGCTGGGTCTGCATACTACTTTCCGGCTCTTGGAAGATGATGGCGGCGCGGAGGTCTTGGGCCTGACTGCCCTAGATGGTGATCTTTTTGGGCCACAGGCTATCCCCGATTTACAACAGACGCGGTTGTTGAACGAGACATTGCTCAAAGCCATTCGCGCCCTTTCGGTCTATCTCGATCCCCAAAGCAAGATGCGGCAGCGGGTCAACTATGCCGCGCTAGATGTGGAAGAACTTGGCAGCGTCTACGAAAGCCTGCTCGATTTCCGTCCGGTGGTGAGTACTGATAATCTCACCAACACTTTGAACTTTGCACTGGTAACAGGGACGGAGCGCAAGACCACTGGCTCCTATTACACCCGGCCTGAACTGGTCCATGAACTGATTGTCAGCGCCTTGGAACCCGTTTTAAATGAGCGGTTGGTAGCGGCAGGGACGGATAAAGCGGCGAAGGAGCAGGCTATTCTGGAGATTACGGTCTGTGATCCGGCTTGCGGTTCGGGTCACTTCCTGTTAGCAGCAGCGCGACGGTTGGGCAAGGAATTAGCGCGGGTGCGTTCGGGTGAAGATCAGCCCGGCCCGGAAAAGTTTCGGGAGGCGGTGCGCGAGGTGATTTCGCGCTCTATCTACGGGGTGGACTTGAACCCGTTGGCGGTAGATTTGTGCAAACTGGCCCTCTGGATCGAGGGCTATAACGCCGGGATGCCGCACTCCTTTTTGGATAGCCACATTCGTTGGGGCAATAGCCTGATTGGAGCCACTCGCGCTCTGGTCAAAGCCGGGATACCGGACGAGGCGTTTCAAGCGGTGACGGGCGATGTAAAAGCGGTGGCGACTGCCTTCAAAAAGCGCAACCAACAGGAACGCAAGTTGTACCAAGATACCAGCCATGTCCAGTCTGGCCTGAACTTTGAAGCGGAAGGCGAACCAGAATCCCGCTACAAGGCGTTAGTAGAACAAGCTAAGCAGGTAGAAGCGTTGCCCGATAAGAACATGGCGCAGGTACGGCGCAAAACCGAGGAGTTTAGCCGTTCGCGCAGCCAAGGAACGGTTTGGTGGGATGAATTGACCACCCTCCACCTCTGGACGGCGGCTTTTTTTACGCCCCTGACCAGCATCACCAACCGGGCCATTCCTACTAGCAGTGCCATCTTTGACCCCCTCCAGCGGCGTGGTGATTTGGTGAGCCGGGGCTATCAGCTTGCCGCAGAGACTGGCTTTTTCCATTGGGAACTAGAATTTCCCCAAGTCTTTGAGCGCGGTGGCTTCGATGTGGTGTTGGGCAACCCTCCTTGGGAAAGTATGCAATTAGAAGAGCTTCAATTCTTTGCCAGCCGTGATCTTGGCATAGCTAAGGCCCAAAATAAAGCAGCCCGTGAGAAGCTAATTAAGTTGCTTCCCCAAATAAAGCCTCACTTGGCGGAAGAGTTTGCAAAAGCCCAATATATGCAAGAGGCGACTAATCGCTATGTTCGGAACTCAAAACGGTTCCCTCTTGCTGCTGTAGGTAAAATGAATACTTATGCTCTCTTTGCCGAACATAGCTGCAATTTGGTTAATCCGCAAGGCCGCGCCGGAATTATCGTGCCAACGGGAATTGCTACCGATGATACCACAAAAGCGTTTTTTGGAGATTTGAACGAACAGCGTTCACTTGCCAGTATGTATGATTTTGAGAACAGGGAAGCTCTTTTTGCGGGAGTACATCGTAGCTATAAATTTAGTTTGCTGACTATCGGAAAGACCACCGGGCCAACTAAATTTGTGTTTTTCGCCAGTAATACCCGGCAACTTAACGACGCACAGCGTAAATTCACCCTTACCCCTGAAGAAATTGCCCTACTCAACCCCAATACCCGCACCTGCCCGGTTTTCCGCACCAACACTGATGCCGAGTTGACTAAGAAGATTTATCGTCTCAATCCTGTTTTGATTAATGAGAAAAACGGGCGCAACGATTGGGGCATTTCATTTATGCAGGGCTTATTTAATATGTCTACGGATAGTTATCTTTTCAAGAATAATCCTAGCGAGGGATTGGTTCCTCTTTACGAAGCTAAGCTTATACATCAATTTACGCATCGCTGGGCTACTTATTATGGTCAAGAGTGCCGTGAATTTACGTGCAAAGAATTGCAAGCACCAAATTCTACCGTTACCCCACGTTATTGGGTGGAAAGTACTCTCGTAGAAGAACAATTAGCCAAACGTTGGTCGAAACAATGGTTGCTTGGGTTTCGTAATGTCTGCCGTTCCACTGACGAGCGTACCGCAATTTTTAGTTTGTTGCCCAAGTTTGGTGTAGGACATTCAATGCCTTTAATATTCATAAATCCAAAGATTACTTCCTCCCTAATTTTATGCCTTCTGGCACTTTTTAATAGCTTTCCCTTCGATTACGTAGTACGTCAGAAAATAGGTGGTGTTAACCTGACATTTGGTTATGTAAAGCAACTTCCCTCCCTACCACCTGCTGCTTTCAGTAAAGAGGATGTGGTCTATATCACCGAACGGGTGTTAGAATTGGTCTATACTGCCTCAGATATGCAACCGTTCGCGGTGGATGTGTGGGCTGAATTAGACGAGACAGGCCGAGAACGGGTGTGGCTACGCTGGTTGGAGTGCAATGGCGCACCCCTCAAAATCCAAAATCTAAAATCGGAAATCGAAGCACCCTTTATCTGGAATGAGGCGCGACGAGCGCAAATTCGGGCCGAATTAGATGCAAAAATCGCCGGATTATATGGTCTAACCCGCGATGAGCTACGCTATATCCTCGATCCCGCCGAGGTCTATGGCCCCGATTTCCCCGGCGAAACCTTTCGGGTGCTAAAAGAAAAAGAGACCAAACTCTACGGCGAATATCGCACCCGCAGGTTGGTGCTGGAGGCATGGGACAAAAATTAGGAGGGTAACACAGCTGAATTTAAAGAATCTTTAGGCTTTCTTCACAGTTTCCCCAAAGTTTCTTCAACTTTGCCTGCTAAAATCAGGATATAGCTTAATTTTTGAATAAAATTAGATTTTATCTAATATAAAACAAATTAAACAAAAGCAACGAAGATAAACCCAAATGTATTGAAACTGCAATAACTCTTAACTGTAGAGTGGGAAATTTTGAAACGAATATTGGCTTTAGCGGGGTGCATTGCCCCTAAATATCAAGAAGAGGTTATTAAAAATGACGACACCACTGATGGACGAGATAATACAGGAAGCCGTAGATAACAGAGTGTGGGCATTGGTGGGAGCCAGCACTAACCCTGACAAGTATGGCAACATCATCCTGCATAACCTGACTAACGCTGGTTACAAGGTTTATCCGATCAATCCCCGCGCTCAGGAGATTGATGGCATTCCCTGTTATCCTAACCTTTCTGCCCTACCTGAAAAACCTAGTGTAGTGGATTTTGTGATACCGGCCAAACTTTCCCTACCTTTTCTGGAGGAAGCCGCTCGACTGGGTATCGCAGTGGTTTGGTTCCAACCCGGTGCAGAGTCACCCGAAAACATTGGCAAGGCCCAAGAATTGGGCCTTAAGGTAATCTACCACGCCTGTGCGATGGTCGCGAAGAGCCGCCGCAACTGGCAATAAATAAAACAGCTACCGTTTTTTTCTGTCAGCATTTTGATTTTTAACTCAAGGGTGAATTATATCTATTGAGGTAGTATTTATTTAGGCTGCTTAGGCGGGACTACTTTGGTCTCTTTGTAGTAATAAGACCCGCCACTGCATCGGCTAGGTCTTATTGGGTTCTCTTTTGCGGAAGAGTAATTCCAGTATTACTTTTTCTCAGCCGGATGGTCAAGACCAAGTTGGTGAGAAAGCACCTTCTGACCGTCCCGTACTAGGCTACCCAAACCGTTAAGAGGATTCAAAGTCTTAGGTTTAACCTTGCCACTAGTAATACCACCTAACACAAAAGGAAGGATAGTTATACCATCTACTGAGACCTGCACAATACTTGAAGCAAGATCCAGAAGGTTATTATTTTTCCGCTCTAACGTGGGTGCCGTGAAGATTCCCACAAACTGTCGCTTAATTTTCTCAGCCCGTGTAACCACGCTGACCGTACCATTTGGACCCGTTATAGCGGACCGACAAGCCAAACGTGACCCACTTTCCAAACGTTCGGGTGATAAGCGGGCTTTTTCCGTGCCAGTAACGGGATTCAAGTATTCCGCTCCCTCCACTACTTTACACTCGCAATAGGTACAAAAGCCGCGACCACTACAGATAAAACCTTGGTGTGCGCCGTTACGACGACCCACCTCCATAATGCTTTCGCCCTCTTGAGCTTCAAACTGTTCGCCGTTGATAATATACACCGCCATCCTTATTCTTCTCCTCCATAAATTGATTGTCTAATTGAATGTCTTAAAATCTTTCTAGTTACTACCTCTATTGAACCTATTTTTTGGCACTTAGGCAGTAGCCAAGATAACAATTGGTGCTTTGGTAGGGGTTTATTGCATAAACCCGCCTTATGGCATACGCCGAAATTAAAAATGGCGTTAAATGGCAGCCAAATCATAGACTGACCTGCCATTGTCCGTCCAAGCCACCTTAAAAACCCGCCCATTATCGGCGCGAATGGCGGCTTGCACTTCAGCCTTAGAGACTACCCCCGTCCGAGTAGATTGGCTGACATAACGGGCCAACCAAAAAATATCCTGCGGCCCATAGGTTAAGATCACCTTCTCCATCTCCTGACCCAGCGCACTATAAGATTTTGGCTTATAATTTTTGGCACGGGAATTAGCGACCGTTTCGTCGCGGGTGCTAGAATTATACACATCGTCTTTATCCCATTCTTTGGGCGGTTTTTTGCGGGTAGTGGCAGGTTTTGGTTCGGTAGGGATAGCGACTTCAGCCTTACCACTATGGTGGTGCTGACGGTCATATTCGGCCCGTAGTTGCTCATCCCCCAAAACAGCATAAGCCTCATTAAGTTGCTTCATTCGCTCTTCGGCGTGGGCCTCCTTATTGGTATCGGGATGATATTTTTTAGAAAGGGTACGGTAAGCGGCCTGAACCACTTCGGCTTCGGCCTCCTCATGAATCTGCAATATGCGGTAATAATCTATAAGTGCCTTCTTGCGCGGCATCTTCCTCCCTTCCCCAACTCCTCAAGCTAACAAGCCAAAAAATACAAACACTACCTAAGCTTCATAGGTTATACTACCTATTTTAACAAAGCTAGGATCACTTTGCCAATTTACTTTTGCCCCAGAACTTAGTAGGTTGCTCTCCAGAACCAATTGGGACAAAGGGTTTACTTAAACGCTATTGCATAAAAACCTTTATCTGCCATTAGCGGAGGTGAGCAGGGCCAAAACGGGCTTCGAGAGGATAAGGCACTGCTGCCACTTCTCCAGCGTATGCGGGAAATCTTGACGGAAGTGACTTCCCCGGCTCTCCACACGACGGAGGGCCGCTTGGGACATTAATCGTCCTAACAAAACTAGGTTTGCCAATTCCAAAATAGAACGCCGTTCCGTTTCGGATATTCCGGGCTGTTGTCGGGCTAATTGTGCGGAATGTTCGGCGACCTCCAACCATGTTGTCAGGGTCTTTTCCGCTTGCTGTAAGCCTTTTGCATCTCGTACCAGTCCTACCGCTTGCCACATCTGAGCTTGTAGAGCGGCGAGCGTTAGCGCGATAGCCGGAGTAAGCTCTAATTCCGAGTCGGGAAAGGTATTAGCGGAGGTTTCCTCTATAACCGTAAGATTTCCGGTCTCAAGTTCAACCTTTGCCATCGCCGCCTGCTCTGCTAGGCAGTGCAACAAAGCAAAGCGACCTCCGGTTGCTCTGACCCTTAGTTCTTCCACCCTTTCCACTAGCCGTTGCCCAAAAACCAAACCTTCTAACAAGGAGTTGGAGGCCAGCCGATTAGCCCCATGAACCCCGGTACAAGCGGTCTCCCCACAGGCAAAGAGGCCGGGTACGGTAGTAGCACCCCAAGTATCGGTCGCAATCCCGCCCATCATATAATGGGCTGCTGGTGCTATAGGCAGGGGTTGCACCGTAAAATCAAGGCCATGTTCTAGGCAAAACTGGTCAATGGTAGGGAAGCGTGTTCGCAACACTTCCGCAGGAAGATGGGTGGCATCAAGGTAGACGTAGGGCAAGCCACTTCGTGCCATTTCGGTAGTAATGGCACGGGCCACAATATCACGTGAAGCTAGGTCAGCACGGGGGTCATATTCGGGCATAAAGGCTACTCCAGCAGAACCATCCGCTTCTACCCGCCGCAAAATGGCTCCTTCACCACGCACCGCTTCTGAAACCAGAAAGGTTGCTACCTCGCCCGGCAGTACTAGGGCAGTGGGATGAAATTGATAAAATTCCAAGTCTGCTAAAGCTGCTCCAGCCCGATAAGCTAGGGCCATGCCATCGCCAGTGGCAACGGTGGGGTTAGTGGTAAAGGTATAGAGTTGACCCGCTCCCCCACTAGCCAACACCGTTACCAGTGCTGATAATGATACGATGCTACCATCGGCCCGCCGCAGCAAAGCTCCAGCTACCCGCTCACCGTCAAGGAGAAGCGTTTCCACAAAAGTCTCTTCAAAAATGTCTATATTGGGACAGGTTCTTACGGCTCGGCATAACGTTACTTCGATGTGAAAGCCAGTAGCATCGCCACCAGCGTGAAGAATACGGTGGGCACTGTGGGCACCTTCGCGGCCTAATGCCAGTTCTAGGGAGGGGCTCTTATCATAGTCGCGGTCGAAAGGTACTCCGAGACTCAACAAATCAGCGATGCGAGTGGGTGCTTCTTCACACAAAATTTCTACGGCACTTCGCTTGCACAAGTCGGCCCCGGCAATAAGGGTATCCTCTATGTGGGCCGCTGGCGAATCGGTGGAGGCCACCGCCGCTGCAATACCTCCCTGAGCATAACGGGTGTTGCTTTCCTCTAGGTTAGCCTTTGTCACCAGCGCGACGCGCAGTTTCGTTTTATCCTGTGGGGCTGAGCGAGCCGCTTTTAGCGCGGCAAAAAGCCCGGCGACACCACTACCAACAACCAAATAATCGTATTCAACCTCGTCCTTATAATCAAACATCGCCTTTTATCCTTTCCGGCTTGGAGTATCAAACCCTGTCCGGTTATTGTTGTTTTGACATTAACTTAATTGTAGCGCACTCCGGCCTTATTGTCAACTTTACACTTATATCTATTTTTAGTTGAGCTTGGACACGGTTGCAATCTAAACTAGCTAACTATTACCGAGTTGGGTATAATTAGAAAAAGCAAGGCAAAAACCCCTTGCTTTTTTTTTTAAAAGCAGTATAATTATCCATAACGCAGTGCGTCATAAAGCTGAAAAAGTTTACAGGAGGTAACGAACTGATGGCAAACGAAATTAAGGATCAGGCAGGAACAATTGGGGTTGGCAACCTTGGCAATGTAGTGAAGCAACTAGTGAAATTGCAGATAGAGGTAGTCTCCATACCTTTTTCTCTGCTACCTACCGATTCACGCCGCTACGCGCTAGATGCAGTACGCCAAGCTTTTAAGGCGGTACGGTCAATCGTAGACGATGTTAGCGACACCATTGACACTACCCTACAACACAACATAGACCGCGCAGAATAAGACTTAGCTCAGATAGCCTGCCCCGGTTAACCGGGGCAGGCTTAATTTGTATCTTCTCAATAAACCGGGGCAAAATGCCATTGCCGACAGATTTTAGCCTCAGAAGTTTCGGCTAACAGGCCAGTTGTCCCGAAATATTGCGAGGCTACTTCATAAGGATTGGTAGTAACTTTCATTTAAGGATGATTTTCAGGATTTTCTACGATAAAGCCTTGCGATTGAATTACTTTTAAGAGTTGACCATCAGAACTGACAAAAGTTAAAGGTTCTGGTGGTGTTAGGGCATTATAGACGATCCTCACGGTCTTCAATAACCATCTGAGACAAGGTTTTAGCTCCTAGCGGTAAGGGTGGAAGTTTAGGCAAGGTTCAAAATCGGGAACCTTCGCTTTACAATTCGGGTAGTCCAACC
>JACAUC010000003.1 GCA_013390945.1 Candidatus Chloroheliaceae bacterium | reverse complement strand
CCAGTCTACGACCAGTCTACGACCAGTCTACGACCAGTCTACGACCAGTCTACGTCAAAGTTATTAGTTGTTAGTGCTTAGTTCGTTGTCCAAAATATGCTAACTAACAACCAATAACTAAACACTAACAACTAATCCTCGCTGGTGTCAGAAGGACTATCTTCGTTAAGGTCAAACTCATCCAATTCTTCTATATCCGGGCTAAGTACATTGGCTATTTGGTGAGCAATAGCTCGCTTCTCAATCTCCTGCATTTCGGCTGTCAGACTAGCCTGTCGGCTGGCCGTTTCGGGAAGAATTTCGGGAAGATCCTCAATCTCTTCTTCTAAACCCCTCAGACGTGCCAAACCTATCTCGTCATCTGGGTCAATATCCAACAGTTCCGCTAGGGAGACCTTGGTCTTCTTCTTGGCCCGATAAGTACTGATACCACTACCCGCCGGGATCAGCTTACCGATAATCACGTTCTCCTTGAGGCCGTGCAAGCGATCAATACTGCCCTGAATAGCCGCCTCCGTCAAGACGCGGGTAGTCTCTTGGAACGAGGCTGCTGAGAGGAAGCTATCTGTTTTGAGGGCCGCCTTAGTCACGCCCAGCAAAACCGTCTGGGCCGTGGCTGGTTCGCCACCCTCCGCCAAAACTTTAGCATTGATCTCCTCATAAGCGAAACGATCCACCAATTCGCCCGTCAGCGTGTCCGTATCGCCCTGATTATCAATCTGAACCTTGCGAAGCATCTGCCGCACAATAATCTCCATATGCTTCTCGTTCGTGTTCACACCTTGCGAGCGATAAACCCGCTGCACCTCGTCAATCAAATAACGCTGTACCGCCTCGGTCCCCAGAATATGCAGAATCTCCTGCGGGTTACTGCTGCCACTGGTTAAAGGATCGCCCGCCTTGACCGTCTGGCCCGGCTGCACCCGCAACTCCGCCGCGTGAGGCACATCATAATCCCGCTCCTCCCGCTCCTCGTGCCGGATTATTATCTGCTGCCGATCACTCGTCACCGACACCCGCCCATTCAGGCGACTCGCCACCAACTCATCCGACTCCAGCAAATTAGAACGGGCCAAGATAGCATTTTCACCTACCTCATCCCCATCTCGTACCGTAATCTCATAATTAGCCGGAACCTCATAGTTATCGTTGTAATACTCCGTCGAGATTACCTTTAGCTTGCGGATACCGTTCTCCTCGTGAAGCTGCACCTCTCCATCCGTCTCACTCAAAATGGCCTGCACCTTCGGAACGCGAGCCTCAAAGAGTTCTTCCACGCGCGGCAAACCGCTCGTAATATCGCTACCCGCCACACCCCCTGTGTGGAAAGTACGCATCGTCAACTGGGTGCCGGGTTCACCGATGGATTGCGCCGCGATAATACCAACCGCCTCACCAATATCCACCAACTTCCCATTCGCCAAGTTCCGACCGTAACAATAGCGGCAAACCCCATATTGCGACTGACAGGCCAGCGGCGAACGCACATAAATCTGCTTCACCCCCGCCCGTACCACCTTCTTAGAACGTACCTCGTCTAGTTCCTCGTTCCGATCACACAGAATTTCGCCCGTCGCCGGATCCAGAATAGGAGCCGCCGCCATCCGGCCCAAAATCCGCCGCTCGAAGGCTTCCGTCACCCGCCCGCCTTCGCTCGCATCCATCTCGTCTAGCCCAATGCCCTGCTCCGTGCCGCAGTCCTCAATCATCACGATCACATCTTGGCTCACATCCACCAAACGGCGCGTCAAATAACCGCTATCCGCCGTCCGAAGGGCCGTATCCGCCAAACCTTTACGGGCACCGTGCGTCGAGATAAAATACTCTTGCACCGTCAGACCTTCCCGGAAATTTGAGCGAATCGGTAGTTCAATCACCTGTCCTGTCGGGTCAGCCATCAAACCGCGCATACCGCTCATCTGACTAATTTGCCGAATGTTACCTTTCGCACCAGAGGTAGTCATCATATAAAGCGAGCCAAAACGATCCAAGTTCGCGCTCACCGCATCCGACACCCGGTTACGAGTCTCCTCCCACACCGTAATCGTCTGACGATACCGCTCCGCATCCGTCAACAGACCCCGCTTATACTGATGATCTATCTTCGCGACCTTCACGTCCGCTTCCTTCAGCAACCGCTCCTTCTCTGGCGGAATTTCCACATCCTCTACCCCGATGCTAATCCCACCTTTGGTAGAGTACTTAAAGCCCAACTTCTTCAGACGATCCGCCACCACTGCCGTTGCCGCCGAACCATAGATCCGGTGACACTCCGCAATCAAATCGCCCAACCGGTTTGAGCCAACCCAGTCATTCAGTTCGCGAATATAGTACGCCTGCAACTTCTTCGGCAGCGACTCCAAGAAGAGAATCCGCCCCACCGTAGTATCAAAAATCCGCCCATTTATCTTAGGATGAGGCAACTCCACCAATTCAGGGTCAAAATCCTCGCCCTGCTCTTTTTTAGCCTTAGCCAAAACCTTCTCATTATCTCGGCGTTGCCGATCCGCCACCGCCTCAAAGAGATGTTCGGGAGCCTTCACCTTAATTGGAGCCTCAATATGCAACGCCCGTTCCACGCTCGTAGGAGACATAATCTGGCTCGTCTCATAGGCCAACAGAGCCTCTTCAAACGAACTAAAGAGCTTACCCTCACCCGTCGCCCCCGGTCGTACTATCGTCAGGTAGTAGCACCCCAACACAATATCCTGACTAGGCGTTACCACCGGCTCACCATTCGAGGGGCGCAAAAGGTTGTAGACACTCAACATCCGGTCGCGGGCCTCTTCCTGCGCCGCCCGACTTAGCGGCACGTGAACCGCCATCTGATCGCCGTCAAAGTCGGCATTGTAAGCCTTACAGACCAACGGGTGCAACTGAATCGCACTCCCCTCGATCAAGACCGCCTCAAATGCCTGAATACCCAAACGGTGCAACGTCGGAGCGCGGTTCAGCAGCACAAGGTAATCTTTAATCACCTCTTCCAGCACATCCCACACCTCTGACTTCACCCGCTCCACAATCCGCTTCGCACTCTTAATATTATGGGCATAACCCCGCTCCACCAGGCGGCGCATCACGAAAGGCTTAAAGAGTTCGAGGGCCATCTTCTTGGGCAGACCGCACTGATGCAGCTTCAAATCTGGACCCACCACAATTACCGAACGACCAGAGTAATCTACCCGCTTACCCAACAAGTTCTGGCGGAAGCGACCTTGCTTGCCCTTCAGCATATCGCTCAAACTCTTCAGCTTATGCTTACCACTACCCGAGACCACCCGACCGCGCCGTCCGTTATCAATCAAAGCATCTACCGCCTCTTGCAGCATCCGCTTCTCATTCCGAATGATAATTTCAGGCGCTCCCAGTTCCTTCAACCGTTGCAACCGATTATTCCGATTGATTACCCGCCGATAGAGATCATTCAAATCGCTCGTCGCAAACCGACCACCATCCAACTGCACCATCGGGCGCAGGTCCGGCGGAATCACTGGCAACACCGTGAAGATCATCCATTCGGGCCGATTCCCACTCTTGCGGAACGCTTCCACCACCCGTAGCCGTTTCGTCGCCTTCTTTCGCCGCTGACCACTCAGTACCTGAATTTCGCTGCGGAGTTCCGAAGCCATCTTGTCCATATCCATCTCTTTGACAATCTGGTAAACCGCCTCCGCCCCCATTCCCGCCTTAAAGACCGCCCCAAAACTCTCCCGCAACTCCCGATATTTATTCTCATTCAAAAGCTGCAGCCGCTCAATTCCCTCCAAATCCTCGATCTTTGTCTCCAGCTCCCCCTTCAGAGCCGCCACATCTGCCGTCAGCTTACCCTGAATCTGCTCTATCTCCTGCTGGTAGACATACTCCCGCTGATCCTTTTCGGCGTGGGCCACCAACTGCACCCCACTGACATCCCGCGCCCCCCGCTGCATCAACTCCTCGCGCACATTCGCCACGATCTCATCAAATTCCGCAATCCGCGCATCATTTATCATCTCATCCCGACGCGCTATTATCCGATTGCGAAAACCCAACTCCTCTGGCGTAGCCTTATTGCGGAAACCGCGCAACGTCGCCCGCATCTGCCCCACTTCCTCGTCAAACGTCTCTATCGTCGCTTCAAATTCCTGCTGCGCCTTATCGCGGGTACTACTCGCCCCCCCCAGCAAATTGCTCAATTCCCCTTTTAGAACCGTCCGCTTCTCACCCATCCGAGTGTTAGCCTCCGCCTCCAAAACCTTTATCCGTTCCTCACCCTCCGCCCGTAGCTGCTCCGCCAACCGCGCGATGGCCTCTTTATCTACCTCCGTCACCAGATAAGTCGCAAAATAGAGAACTCGCTCCAAGTTACGTGGCGAAATATCCAACAACAGACCCAACCGACTCGGCGTTCCCTTCACATACCAAATATGCGACACCGGGGCCGCCAACTGAATATGACCCATCCGCTCCCGCCGCACCTTCGAACGCGCTACCTCCACCCCACACTTATCACAGATCACGCCCTTATAGCGCACCCGCTTATATTTACCGCAATAGCACTCCCAATCCTTCGTCGGCCCAAATATTCGCTCACAGAAGAGACCATCCCGCTCCGGCTTTAGCGTCCTATAGTTAATGGTCTCCGGCTTCGTCACCTCTCCATGTGACCAAGCCCGAATCTGCTCCGGTGAAGCCAGACTTATGCGGATGGCGTTAAAATTGTTTACTTCTAACATCTTAATTTATTCCCCCATTCAATACAGGTATTGGGTATCGGGTATCAGGTTACGGGGATCGGATAATTCCTGACACCCGACACCTAGCACCCGATACCTAACACCCGACACCTATTTAGCCGTCTTCACCTTGATTTTCAAAGCCTGTAATATTGATCCCGTCCAACTCGCTCAAGTAGTCCGCCCCAGTATCTTCCCCAAACTCTATCGGAGCCTCTTCCTCATTCAACACCTCCACCGACAAACCCAGCGATTGCAGCTCCTTCACCAGCACCTTAAAACTCTCCGGCACCCCCGCTTCCATAATATTCTCGCCCTTCACAATCGCCTCATACGTCTTCACTCGCCCGATCACATCGTCCGACTTCACGGTAATCATCTCCTGTAGAATATGGGCCGCCCCATACGCTTCCAAGGCCCACACCTCCATCTCGCCAAACCTTTGCCCCCCGAACTGAGCTTTACCGCCCAACGGTTGCTGCGTCACCAACGAGTAGGGACCGGTCGAACGGGCGTGAATCTTATCTTCTACCAAGTGGGCTAACTTCAAAAAGTAGATCACCCCCACCATTACTGGCTGATCGAACTGCTCCCCTGTCCGACCATCGAAAAGCTGAATCTTCCCATCTCGCGGCAGACCAGCCTCCGCCAACATATCGTGAATCTCCGACTCGTGCGCCCCATCAAAGACCGGCGTAGCCACCTTTACCCCTAATCGCATCGCCGCCCAACCTAAATGCGTCTCCAACAACTGACCCAGATTCATACGTGACGGCACACCTATCGGGTTCAACACAATCTGCACCGGACGACCATCCGGCAAGAAGGGCATATCCTCTATCGGCACTACCCGACTGATTACCCCTTTATTCCCGTGCCGACCTGCCATCTTGTCACCCGCATTGATCTTCCGCTTTTGGGCCAACAGCACCCGCACCATCTGGTTCACCCCCGCCGGAAGCTCATCGTTCGCATCCCGACTGAAGACCTTCACATCTATCACCTTGCCCCGCACCCCGTTCGGCACACGCAGGCTCGTATCCTTCACCTCACGGGCCTTCTCTCCAAAGATCGCCCGCAGCAACCGTTCTTCGGCGGTCAGTTCCGTCTCCCCTTTGGGCGTAATCTTACCCACCAAAATATCGTTGGGTTGCACCTCCGCCCCCACATAGATGATACCCCGCTCATCCAGATCCCGCAGTGACTCCTCGCCCACGTTCGGAATATCACGGGTAATCTCCTCTGGCCCCAACTTCGTATCTCGCGCCTCGGTCTCGTGCTTCTCAATGTGAATACTGGTGAAAATATCATTCCGCACCAACTCCTCACTCACCAAGATCGCATCCTCAAAGTTGCCCCCCTCCCAAGGCATAAACGCCACCAGAATATTCTGACCCAGCGCCAATTCACCCGCCTCAGTCGAACTATTATCCGCTATCGCCTGCCCCTTATGTACCCGCTCACCCTTACTAATGCTAGGCCGCTGATTAATACACGTATCCTGATTAGAGCGAATAAACTTCTGCAAGACCTGCGGATGGTCTACCCCATAGTTATCCCGAATCGTGATCCGCGTGGCCGTACTCTCTACCACCAGACCATCCACCTCCGCCAACATTACCCGCCCACTATCGCGAGCCGCTTGCCATTCGATACCCGTACCCACTACTGGCGATTCCGGTCGTAACAAAGGCACCGCCTGACGCTGCATATTTGCCCCCATTAGAGCGCGGTTCGCATCATCGTGTTCCAAGAAAGGAATCAAGGCCGTCGCCACGCTCACCACCTGTTTAGGCGACACGTCCACATAGTCAATCATATCCGGCGACTCCGCCACAAAACGCTCACCACCCCGCTCCCGACAGGCTACCCGCTCCTCCATAAAGTGACCACTCAAACTCAACTTTACGTTCGCTTGGGCTATCCGATACTCCTCCTCGCGGTCGGCACTCAGATAATCTATTTGGGTCGAGACCACTGGCTGAATCCGCACCCCCTTCAACGGCAGAGCCGCAATCCGCTCCGCCAACTCCGCCGACATCAAACAGCCTTCCTCCGCCAGCACCTCACCTGTCGCCGGATCCGTAATCGTCTCCCGCAAAAACTGCCCAGTCAATTGGTCAGCCCTATTCTCCAACCGATGCAGCACCTTACGATAAGGAGTCTCAATAAAACCATACTGATTAATCCGCGCATAGGTCGCCAAATTCCCGATCAAACCAATATTCGGTCCTTCCGGGGTCTCTATCGGACAAATCCGGCCATAGTGCGAATGATGCACATCCCGCACATCAAAACCCGCCCGATCCCGGTTCAAACCACCCGGACCGAGGGCCGAAAGCCGTCGCTTATGGGTCAATTCCGCCAACGGATTATTCTGATCCATAAACTGGCTCAGTTGGCTCCCCCCGAAAAACTCCCGCAGTGCCGCCACCACCGGACGGATATTCACCAAACCGTTCGGCGTGGCCGTCGTCGGATCAGTGATACTCATCCGCTCCTTAATCACCCGCTCCATCCGCAGCAGCCCTATCCGCAACTGGTTCTGAATCAACTCCCCCACCGCCCGAATACGCCGATTGCCCAAGTGGTCAATATCGTCCGCGTGGCCCTCACCATTGTTCAGCCGAATCAACATCTCCACTATCGAAAGGACATCCTGCTTCGTCAGGTGGCGCACCTCTACCGGCGGTTCCAGCTTTAACCGCTTATTCAACTTATAGCGACCCACCTTCGCCAGATCATACCGTCGCGGATTAAAGAGCAGCGAATAGAGCAACGAACGAGCATTCTCCAACGTCGGCGGATCCCCCGGACGTAGCCGCTTATAAAGCTCCACCAACGCTTCTTCCCCATTCTTCGTAGGGTCTTTATCTATCGTCTGCTGAATCGTCAGACTATTTGACCAACGGGTAGAATTAGGGCCAGTTCCCACATTCGTATTCGGATTGAGCGAGCTTACATCCGCCTCCTCAAAGAGCTTCCGTATATCCTCATCGCTTCCCACCTCCCCAGGCTTCGTCCCCGGATGCTCCTCCATCGTTAGAACCGCTAAGACCGCCCTTAGTAAAACCGTCACTGGTATCTTCCGCTTCCGGTCTACCTTCACACTGATTATATTCTTATTACTAGTCTCAAACTCCAGCCACGCCCCCCGATTCGGAATCAGTTTCGCCCCAAATAGGGGATGACCACTCACCGGGTCTTCATCCTTGATAAAATAAATACCCGGACTACGCACTAACTGCGACACCACCACTCGTTCCGCCCCATTTATTACGAACGTTCCATTCTCGCTCATAATCGGGAAATCTCCCATGAAAATCTCGCTATCCTTTACCTCTCCCGTCTCTTTTATTATTAAACGCACATTCACCCGCAACGGCGCAGCAAACGTCGCATCCCTATCCCGGCACTCGCTATCACTATAGCGCGGCTTATCAAATTTATAATCTAGGAAATGCAACTCCATGCTCTTTCCCGTAAAATCGCTAATCGGCGAAATCTCGTCAAAAAGCTCTCGCAAGCCCTCCTTCTTAAACCATTCAAACGAGTCCACCTGCGTTTGAATCAATTTGGGCATCTCTAATACGGTCGGGATTCGACTAAACCAACGCCGGGTAGGACGCTGCAAGAGCAGGTCTTCTTGTTCGGAAACACGATAAGCATAAGAGGGGAGAGTTTCCAGATTCACGGCAGCAATTGACATGTAAAATTACTCCTCACACAGTGATAAGCACACGCATTTACCTCCTCTTAAAATGGGTCTTTTGAAACTGATTTTTCTTGGTTCATCTTTATAATTAAGATCTAGAAACTGGTTTCAAGTACCCACCCTAGGTTTTACAGGGGGTTATGCTGTGCATCCTTCTTCAAGGCAGTATTCATTATTTTGGTAGGCTAGTATTATACCGGATTCACTTATCTCGGTCAAGTCCATTTCCTTATCAATTTCCAGCTTTTAAATTCTCTAACCCAATTTTAATCTTAGGGTCTGACCTTTAGAGAAGTCCAAAAAAGAATTTAAATTCAATTACAGAATCTTTACATTATTTTAGGTCTCCGTTTACACCTTCTCTTACCAAATTTGTTAGAATAGAAGCAGTAACATTAATAGGTAGACCCTCAAAAAGACTAGTTGGGATATGAATGAAAAAATGGATTATACTTGGGCTAATCGGGTTGCTACTTGCAGCAATTGCGCTTAGTCTGTCACTATACTGGGATGGAGAAAGCTTAAGCCAAGAGGTAAATGTACTTAAAGCCCAGCGGAACCAAGAGAGCCAAGAACGTGATCGTCAAGCCACTATTGCGGCTGGAAAACGAAGTGATCTAATCAGCGTTGCCGCCAAGCAAAAGGAAGAAGTGGATCGTATTCAAAAATTATTGGACACAGAAAAGGAAACGTCCGCCAAATTAGCCCAAACGGCTGCGGCTAAAGGTCAGACCAGTTCAGACCCGTTAAACCCGGATAATTCGGTGCTAGGGCATTATCAAAATGATCTAGAATCTGTACGACAAGATTTGTTGGAATTGCACATTTTGGTAGACAAACTCAAGGAGTATGCCGCTACTCTTGAGAAAAATCTTAACCTACCTGCTCCTGATTTTACAACACCCATTCCAACCAGCACCCTGTTGCCAGTCACTAGCCCCGTTCCTAGCTCTACCACCTCAACCGACACTCCGTTACCAATCACCACCCTCACTCCTGATTTTACTACACCAACTCCAACCAGCACTTCTTTGGCACTAAGTGGCGTAAATGAAGAGAAGGTAATACTAAAGACTTTTAACGAACAACTACTAAGTTTTTCGCAAGACCTTTCCACGCTAGGTAATGAGGTACGGGAATCATTCTTGAATTATAGCAGGGTAGAGACGGCTGCTAATGGCGTGGCTCACAGCAATCTTAGTAGCAATAATAGCGTAACACCTAGCATTGTAGCAGCCATTTTGGGAACTTCCGCCGAAAAACTAGCCGCTCTTAGCTACGCACCGCAAGGCTGGCCGGTTCATGGCCCGATTACGTCACCTTTTGGCCCACGTCCTATTCTTATTATTACCGATACCACGACAAATTCTAAGCCTGAAGATAGTGGCACAACGGTCGCTGAAGGCAAAGGTGGAAATAACCCGACTACCGCCCGCGCTGGAATAGCCCAAGTTACAAGCAGCCCAACCAACACAACGACACCAACCCCAACTTCTCTGACGGGTAATCGCCCTGCCACTATCCCAATACAGACCAATATCACTCCTGCCATCATTAACCGTATTCCGATGCTAACCACTATCACCCCAACCCTTACCCTGACTCCTTTTCCGGCACTAACCACCACCACGCCTACCTTTACCGCAACCACAACACCTACAGTTGCGCCAGAGACCACCATCACCACCACGCTTACCGTTCTACCCGACGTTACCCCAACCGCTACACCAGAGCTTACCCCGACCCCTAGTATTAATCTGAAGGAGCCTGTGGTAAGTAGTAGTAGCATTGAGGTAGGGTCTGGTATGGAATTTCACACGGGCATTGATATTGGGGTAGTACAAGGAACTCTAGTAAAAGCTACCGCCAGTGGAGTAGTGGAATATGCGGGAGATGGGCGTGGGGGCTACGGTCAAGTAGTTTTTATTAACCATCCGGGAGGCTTCATCACCATCTATGGTCACAACTCGCGGTTATTGGTAGTAGCAGGTCAAACGGTGAAGGCCGGAGAAGTGATTGCCCTTTCTGGCAATACGGGCTATTCTACTGGGCCACATGTCCATTATGAGATCCGCTATCAAAACCAAGTGGTAGACCCGGCTCCCTTTCTAAAATTCGGCTGACTGAGCCGCTTCCTACAAGAGCGCGAATCTTGTGGGATATGGCTCCGTCCATTGATTGATTCCAAACTTGAATTTAGCGGCATTTCGTGGTATTGTTAGGTTGGTTTAATTTTAACAAAATTTTACATAACAAGAAGAGATGAATGATGGAATCACCAAAAACTAAAAAACCTACCCCCGGTATACACGATGAAGACCTCAATTTAGGCTATGTGCTGCACCACGCCGATGCACCTAGATGGGGAGCGCATCCCTTTGTCAGCGACCTGTTGACTCCTAAACCAAAACTAATTGGTCGCCTCAAGCAAGGCAAAACACTGCCTTCGTCAAATAGTGCCGAAAATAAAGCCACCCAAATTGTAGCCAACAACTCCAGTGGTCTAGCCGCACTATTTAGTGGCAAAACAGGACGAAAGCGCGTTTAGTTATCCCACCAAAATAAATTCCCAGTCTAAGTAGAATTCTACTTAGACTGGTTTTTTTTGTGTAGTTTGACACGCATAGATTTTAACTAGTTTTAGTTGTATAGACCAAAAATTTATGTAACCTGATTTTATGGAACTTTGGAACCCAATCTGTTTCAAGAAATTTTGAGGTAAAGATGAAGACAAATCAGCAACACTTAACTCGCGTAATATCCTTAGGTTTTGGTGTAATTGGCTTAGTGTTTCTAGCTCTAAATACGGTAGCGGCTTCTTAGCGGTCTATCAGGTTTTTGAGGTGATACAGCGCAAGAGGCTCCACCAGAAAGTTATTTCTTTCTGGTGGAGCCTCTTTTCGATTAACTGAGATGGTACTAAGCCCAAGGCTAAACCAAAATTGTTTTAGATTTAAGTAGACTGCCCATAAAAAAAGCCGGCTCCCTCACTCAAAGAGCCGACATTGTTTTGTGGATTCACTTACTCACTGTCACTAGCTATATTGACTTGCTCGCTTACCTGCCTGCCCGACTCAACCGCTTGCGCCTCAACCGCTCTTGCTTGCCGACTTTACACTGTTGGCCCCTACGGATAGAAGGTCATCAGCCGACCAAAAGAACGATCTTGCCGAGTCAGCCATTTAAATAAGCTTGGATGTAGCTTGTTGTTAAAAAACTATCAGCCATCCGCCGCCAGCCATCAACTTATCAAAAGCTGATGGCTGAAAGCGGGTCTCCGATAAGTTACTTCACTGCGATAGCTGCATTGGGGCTAAGCGAGGCACCGGCCTCATCGCGATCAAACCAGACATCGAACGGGGCTAAGTTGCCACGCGCGATAGTATTGACGAAACTGAGATAGGCACCGCCTTGGAATAGGTAATCATTCTTACCAATCTTCTTGCGATAACTTGGATCGGCTTCTTTAATGCGCCAACCATTGGGTGTCGTTAGGTTGAGCTTGAAATCCAGATCTAGCGGAATGGGCTGACCAACGAGGCCATGGTGCAGGATGGGTATCTGCGGGTGGTCAATTACCTTTAGAAGTCCATCTTTGCGTTCCACTAAACCGGGTAGTTCGGCATCTACCGAAACCCTAATACTACTGGCATCGGTTACATACTTACCTTTGACAAAAGCCTCACGTCCTTTGAGCAACGAAATGGGGAAGAGACGTGTCCAGTAAGTAATACTGTCTACTTGGCCTGTACCGCTGGTGATAAAGCTGACGCGACTTAAGGTTTTCCCTTCACTGGCACTGAGGGTCTTCACCTGAATATCCTCGTAAAGCTGCCCGGTTAGGTCAGCCGTGCGCCAGAGTGGGCCAAAGAAGACCGTTTTGGTCAAAACATCGCTATTGCGAGCAGTTACAGTGCGAACCTGCTCCCAAGCTTCACGGGCAATCGGGGTATCCAACGCGATACGAGCGGTCACGTCGTGTAAGAGCCGACCACCGATGTAAGTTTGTGAGCGAGTCAGATTAAGACTGCTATCAGGTACGTAAGTCTCGCGCTTGACCGTACCGCGCCACTCAAAGGGGTGAATAAAGTCACCTACAATAATACGACCAAAACCCTTACTTTCGCGAGTATGTTCATCTAGGTCTGTAATTAAAGCACTAATTTCAAGGGTTTTTTTGACCCCTTCCACCAATGATTCGACCTTGACGGTACACTCTGAAATATCGTCACCTTTAGGGCGAGCGCGGAATTCAACTTCCGTTTCGAGTGGCAATTTGGGGACAGCGGTAGGGCAACCAAGAAGTGCGCGAACTTGGGTATTTAACCACCAATCATCATCATATCGGCAGCGCCAATCGGCCTGACCTCTCCCCTGTTCTGCCCTTCCTTCTAGGAACTGCGGCATATGTGGGAACCTCCTTAGCTAATGGATCGTTTATTTCTTAAAGAAATAACTCTTTACTTTGGTTAAGAAATAGAAACGAAAATCTTTGTTGCTTTTAACGTTGAGCCAGAAACTACGGATCTTATAGTTTAGCTTACCACAACCTTTGACATTGGTGGGCAACCCCGTGAGTTGCCCACTTCATTCGATAAGCCTAAACCAGATAAGGCTATGGACCGCCTAATGGTGCGACTACTGGCGCTAGGATGTTTGGCCTCCAAGCGAAACCTACCGAGAGATAGGTAAAGACACACATGAAGACTCCACCATAGTAGAGGAAGGTACCTAACATACGGCTACCTACCAGCGTCATAACAAAGCGTTCAGGCACCATATTAATACCGAACCAACGTTTAAGTGCCTGACTGAGGATATACGCTCCTTCGAGACGGCTACCCCGATACTCAAACCAGAACATAAAGCTTAATAGCCAAACAAGGTGTCCAAGATAGAGTATCATCGTCAAGTGACCATCATTCCAGATTTTACTGGTAGCTTGGAAGATGAAGAACAAAGCTCCGGGTCTTCCAGGGAAGCTAGTATCACCTGATGGGTCTTTCGGGTTAATTGCGAACTGCAAACTACCAAAGTAGACACCCATCATGTACCAAACGATAACCGAGAGCGGTTTAATTCCCCATAGCATTGCTAACCAGATTTGATCTTGAATACTGTAACCGCAGGTACCGCCATAGGCCGGCCCTAGACAAGGATAATCGAAACTACGTTTAGTGATCCCTTTTGCATCAAACAAGGGACTACGTCTGGTGAAAAATACTGACCGAGTGACTGGTATCCCTACAAAGAAGAAACCAGCTACAAGAGCATGTATAAAGACCCAATCACTGACACTCGTTTTATATCCAGGCCAGACGTGCAGCAGGCCGGGGGTCAACCATTCCATTACGTAAGGCCGCAGACCGTCAATGTACCACTCTTGGGGAAAGAGCTTAAAATCCACCATTGAGTTGATACCCATTACAGACCAAGCACTAAAGCCGGTAAAGAAGGCCAAGAGGAAGATTGTACTCGTGATACTGGCCTGACGGTCTTGACTATCGAACCAGCGTACCCAGCGACTTACTACCCAAGGGTTCTTGGAGTCATCCTCGCGCACGTCCCAGAGGTACTGAGCGCCGTGAAAGACACCGCCGATGATGTAGAGGAAGCTGCAGTTAATGTGGTTCCACACGTAGAGATTAAGAGCCACATCGCTCCACTGGCCTGCGGCGGCGTTTGAGCCTCGCGGGAAGGTGAACCAGGCAAAGGCACTGAACAACATGCCTGTCCAGCCAAAGACCACCAGATTGACGTGAAGTTGCGCTTTTGGATCTTCCAAATGCCGATTAAAGGTCGGCGGCTTGCGCCAAGTTACCAACCCGGTTACCAGCAATATTACCGACAGACAAAGCAGTAGGGCGTCACCATTAAAGGTTAAATCTTGCGCTCCTGCTGCGGCCCATATCCATCCATCTGTACCAAACTTAGGGCCGCGCTGCATTACCAACGTACTCCACAGCACCCAGGCGAAGCACCACCAAGCGATATAGACCAAATGCCCACCCCACGCCTTCGCGTAGCTTGAGGCGGCAGCCTGTAACACTTTATTGCGATAGTGCCACCAACCAAAGAAGATTAAGCCCAGACTAGAGATGATATGGATCAGGGTATAGGTCAAGAGCTTTTCTTTGGTATCAATACCTAGATTGTAAAGCTGTGGCTCGATGGTAAGGAAAAAATAGTTACCAGGGAAGGTAAGCCCACTGCCAATGTTGAACGCTACCATCGAACCGATTGCACCGGCCACAATCAAGTGGCCGCCAAAAATCTGATCTTCGGTACGCGGAAAGGCAAAAAGCTGATACCAGCGGTATCCTGGCACATGCAGCTCAGCCGCTTTGTTTAGTGCTGGCCGATTGATGAGCGGACGGGCGCCCGGTTGCAGGGTAATGCTCATCGCTTGTGCTCCTTACTAGCCTAAGGTTTATTAACTCGTTTGTTGTTTCAAATAAAGCATTATGTCTACAGCTTGCTGCGGTGTAGCAATTCCGGAGGGCATCGGCATAAAACCACCGCTCCCATTGACCAGCACATGCTGACCATCCGCCACCAAGTTGTGAGACTGACTGCCTAATAAGATAAAAGTAACTACATTAGCATCATTGAGCGGCTTACCATTGAAGACGGTCTTAGTCTGGTAAAGGTTCCCCAGATAAGGGCCACTGGAAGATGCTTGGGGTGCGCCGTAATGACAACCAATACAGATCCGATTAAAGTTAGCTTGTCCGCGACCACGTGCTGCTTGTAGCTCGGCTTGAGCTACTTTATCACCCTGCGCGGCTGCTCGTTCCCAACTATCTACTTGGGCTACCACGCCATTAGAGAAACCAGCTTGCTGTGCAGTAGCTAGATTTCCCTGAGCATCTCGGTAGACTAGTTGGATTGGTGCTACGATGTCCCCCTGATTTTCCCTAGCGGTTTGTTGCGTACGTGGTGTATCCACACCATTGCCGATTAAACCTACAAGGATAATCATTAATACGACACCAATTAATATGCCAGCGAGCCAGACACTAAAGTAAACTGCCTGGGTTTCGGGTAGCCCCAGCACACTGGTGGCAATTTTGTTTCGTCTTGAGTTGAACCGAAATCTTTGAAAAGCCACCGGCCAGCCTCCTCTCTAGTTAAATTTTGTCGTTTGTAAGATCGGTGCGGCTTATCCACAGGGAATTTGGCTCCCTGTAGTTTTCAGGTAAAGCAAAACCTACCTGGTTTTTTGCCAGGCACAGTAACTATCTTAAAACTACTCACACGGGGAATATAAAGCGATTACGAGAAGGCCGAGTGAGCGAAAAAGTTCTTATGCGATAGTCCTATTCTATATCAAGCCCCGCTTTTTTAGCGGTAGTTTTAGCTACAGCCTCATTTCTGGCTAAGTTTAACCCGCCTTGCACTAATATTATCCAGAGTTTCACTCGCTTGGTCTATCGGTGCAGTAACAACCACCCCCTTAAGGTGTAGTTATTACTACATACTACCCCACTTTGGCCTTGTTATAATTGTAACATGTCCGTTTTGGCGGTAATTGTTTTTCTGCGCTTCTTACTAGTCTTTACTTAAACTAAAAATATGATTAAGTTAGCAGAGTATAAATTAGAGGGCAAATAATGATGAAGCAGAAGGTAGGTTGTGAAGGGGTGCCTACAGCGAAAGCGTTGGAATATGCCACACTCGCCCAGGCTGAAATTGCCTTACCCCACACCAATACACAGCGTCGAGCCAACCTGCAGGAAGACCTTTCCAAACTGGAGCAGGCCCACTTCGTAAAAATAAACGGAGTCAACCATTTCTACCTAGATGAAGGCCCACCCAAGGGTGAGTCGGTGATCCTATTGCATGGCTGGGATTGTTCCTCTTTTTGGTGGCACAGCATCGTAGACATTCTCAATATCGCAGGCTTTCGCACGATCAATTATGATTTACGCGGACATGGCTTCACCGATGACCCTATCGTAGCGGATTACGAAATCGCCACGCTAGTTGACGACCTCCGTAAACTAGCCGAATTGCTCCAGTTGGAAAAATTCCATCTCCTCTCTTTCTCGGTCGGTTCGCTAATTGCTACGGCTTACGCCGCTCGCTATCCTGAATCGGTGGCTAGTGTGGCCTTTTTCAACTATGGTCTTTTCAAGTATAGTGCCGCTTTTGAGCAGTTTGGGGCCAAAGCTCTTGCTACAGTTTTTAGCAAAGTGTTGCGACGACTCAAATCTTGGCGGGCCGTCTACTACTATGCCCGCCTCACCCTGCTAAAAAATCCGGCCTCACGTCGTGATATTGAGTATGGACTCTTGAGCCTGCGAGATACTTCGCCCAATGCCGCCTTTTATATGGCTAAATCTACTATGTCAAGGGAGGTATTGGATCAGTTACCTCAATGGGTAGTCTCACTCAAAATGCCCACACTCCTAGTGGCTGGTTCGCACGACAAAGTAATCAGTCAGAAAAGCAGTAAACGCCTTGCCACCTTACTGCCTAATTGTACTTATTTTGTTATGCCCCATTGTGGTCATCTGATCTTGGCTGAATTACCTGCTCAGGTGGCAACTTTGCTCAAGTTACACCTAACCCGCGCTTCTATTAACTTGACCACAATGATTACCAATGATTCTAGTAATGGTAAATCAGAGTCATTAGAGTTTGGACTTGAAAATGCGCTAAAAAGCTAATTAGGAAATTTGTAGTTATGGCTTATCAAGAATTAATCTAGTATAGAGAGAAAGAATAGAGTTAATGACCGAGCTAATAGAAAATACCATACCTGTAGACGAACCGGACGAGCTGCTGGAAAATGGTAATGGCGAAGAAACGCCTACTGTCAAAGGGAAAGCAAAAACTACGGCAAAGGGCAAAGATGAGGTAGAAGCCCACTATGTCTATCCCTTTGCTGCCATCGTGGGACAGGAAGAGATGAAGCGGTCGCTTTTGCTCAATGTGATTGACCCCAAAATTGGGGGGGTAATGATTATGGGCCACCGCGGAACTGGCAAAAGCACCATTGTTCGCGCCCTCGCCGATTTGTTGCCACGCATTAAAGTAGTAGCAAACTGCTTCTATGGCTGCGATCCCGATACCGAGCGGCGTGGCGCACTCTGCCGCGATTGCCGGGATAAGCTGTCGAAAGGGCAAAAACTCACGGGACATTATGCGCCTGTTCCGGTGGTAGACTTACCGCTAGGTGCTACCGAAGACCGGGTTTGCGGCACAATTGATATTGAAAAAGCCCTAAATCAAGGTATCAAAGCTTTTGAGCCAGGACTGTTGGCCCGTTCCAATCGCGGGTTCCTCTATATTGATGAGGTAAACCTCTTAGAAGATCACCTTGTGGACGTATTGCTGGACGTGGCGGCTGGTGGGGTAAATACGGTAGAACGCGAAGGTATTAGTGTGCGCCACCCAGCCCGGTTCGTGTTGGTGGGTAGTGGCAATCCTGAGGAAGGCGATTTGCGTCCGCAATTGTTGGATCGCTTTGGTCTACACTCTCGCATTATTACCATTATTGATCTGGAACAGCGAGTGGAGATTGTCAAACGTCGCCAGAGTTTTGAGCTAAATCCAGCCGATTTTATGGCAGAGTGGGAGCCTGCTCAGGAAAAATTGCGCCGCCAAATCAAAAATGCTCAGAAACTTCTACCCCAAGTAGCGTTGCCCCATGAAGTCTTGCTAAAAATTGCCGAATTATGCCTAGCCTTGAGCGTGGACGGACACCGGGGCGAGTTGACCATTGCTCGCGCTGCTACCGCTCAAGCGGCTCTTAGCCACAAGAAGATTGTCACGCTGGAGGATGTACGGAATGTAGTAGGTCTTTCGCTACGCCACCGCCTGCGAAAAGACCCCCTCGACAATACCGATAGTGGCATCAAGATTGAGCAAGCGGCAGAAAAAGTGTTAGGCGTTAAAGCCTAAAACCACTTAATTATATATTTGCGTAAAGGCATTTTAAGGGTTTGTAGGCGGTTTTTGTCCTCTAGGTCAAAACCGCCCAACCCTTTAAAAACCGCATAGAAGATTATAACACCCGTACCTGCTATGCCTAGGGTTATAGGCCAGTTGATCGGCAAGAAGAGAACGAGGATTTGCAAAGGGATACCAAAGGCTAGGGCCGCTTTCGAGACTTTGAGAAGGAATTTAACCGGGTAATAGAGGCCCAGCGTCCGTTGTAATGAGACCATGGCCATCACTCGTGAACTAACTGCCATCAAACCCATTATCGTTACGGCAACCACCACATTCCAATGTAGGGCGGCAGTTAGTATCAGCAGTGGCCCTGCTAACAGTGGTAAGGTACGGGCCAAAATTACCGCCCGATAACGTTCGTAGACCATCAGTATCACCATTGGCAGACTGATAAGGGCTTCGGCAAAGGTAAAGATGATAGTGAGGATGGTGGCCCAAGTAGCCGGTTCCAGCAGCGTAACAGGTAGCACCGCATCGGCACTCTTACGGGCAAAGAGAAGTTCAAGGATGTTACGGGCTAAGATGATCGCACCAATACTACTTGGCACTAGAATAAAAATTTGAAGTTTGCTGATTGAAGCATAAGCAGTGTGCAATTTAGGGGTGTGACCCTCGGCATGGATGGAGGAAAAGAGAGGTGTTTGTACTCCTACAAAGGGGGACAACAAGTTCTTTAATAGGGTCTTGATGAAATTGTAAATCAAGCGGATCAAGGCCACTGTGACAATCTCCCGGTAGAAGGTGAAGACCAACATCGCGAAAGAGGCATCGTAGAACCAAGCTGAGATGTTGAAAAAGTACATCAGGGCCGCATACCGAATGAAGCGCTTGAGCAGGCTTTCACGGGGGATCACTCCGGTATCAGTCGCGGAAGGGGCTGGGTTAGGTTTGGGAGTTTTTAATTTGACTTCAAGGTCTTTTGAAGCCAGCCAAGCTTGCCAGCCAGCAATTCCGACACTAATAACGGTGGTGATAAGTAGGGCCAGCACTACGCCATAGACCCGTAGCCCCAAAGGGCCAACCAGTAACAGCGTGAGCAGAGGATTGAGTACAGTTACTACAATGTCAAGCAGGTTAGTGACTTTTTGCTTGAAAAAGCTATAGAGGATTTGGGTACAAATGTCATAAAGTGCGCCCAATACCAATAACATGCTAATTAGAGCTAAGTAAATGTGACCCTGATCGCCCCAACTACCCATCCAACTGATAATTGGTTCGGCGGCTACGGTGATAATCAAGACTACGACGGTTAGCACGGCCAGTTTGATGAGGGTAATACGGGTGATAAAGAGACGTAGTGCCGCCCGGCCTTGTTTCTGCTCAATCTCACTTACGAAACGCGGCAAGGCCCGTTCGATACCTAAGTCTACATAGAGTCCCAATGTACTAAGGACAGCAGTAACTGCCGCCAACACTGCGTAAGCTTCTAGTGGGAAGGTCTTGACGATAACGAGGGTCACGAAGAGTTGTAAACCAGCTTTGAGGGGTAGAAAGAAGACATTCCAAAAGAGTGCGCGACCAGTCTTGCGCCCCAACGACATATTCTTAGCTGCCTTTGAAGTTTTAGGCTCATCGGGTGAAGCGGAGGACGGAGTTGTCTGTTCAAGGTTGGGAGCAGGTGGTGGTCCTGCCGATTCAGGTTGATTCATTTGAACGCGCCTCTGTAGACTAGTCTTTGCCAAGTATGTATAATCAGGAGTTATAAAGCCTAAAAAGTATAGCATTTTTTTTAGCGGAGCGTCAAACTAGGTTTGTATTATTAAAAGGATTAACTAGGCGACCATGTTAACTTTAGATAAACAGGAGAAGCACCAAGCGGATTATCTGCATTATCCCTTTGCAGCGGTGGTAGGACACCCTTGGGCAAAACGGGGGCTTTTGCTACTGGCAATTGACCCAAAATTGGGCGGGGTGATTATCTCAGCCCGGCCTGGTACGGCTAAAACTATTATGGCCCGTAGTTTTCATGCCCTATTACCCTCTATCAAATCTATCGCTAGTTGCCAATCACATTGTGATCCGGCCCAACCCGAAAAGTGGTGTAGCGATTGCAAGAAGAGTTATAGAGGTTCCCATGCCCAGAAGTTTACCATTACTAATTCGCCCCCACCTTTTGTCAATCTGCCCCTTAATATAACCGAAGATCGGTTGTTAGGTGGGTTGGCCCTCGAAGCTACTTTGCAAACGGGACAGCGTATTGCCGAACGCGGTCTGTTGGCCGAGGCCAATCGGGGTATACTTTATTGCGATGAAATGAACCTCTTGGATGATGGGCCGGGTAACTATCTGATGGATGCCTTGAGCCGAGGTCGGTTGGCCTTAGAACGAGATGGACTAAGTGCCGACTATCCCACCGAGTTTATCCTGATCGGTACTTTTAACCCGGACGAAGGCGAGGTACGGGATGGACTGACTGACCGGGTAGGGCTGATTGTACCTGGCACTCCTCCTGTAGGGCCAAATGATCGGGCCGAGATTATGACTCGCGCCCTGAGTTGGGATCGTGATCCGGTCAACCTGAATGCCGTGTACGAAGAGGAAACCGAAATGCTACGCACCTTGATTGTCGAAGGGCGCAAAGTCTTGCCCCATGTCACAATCACGGACGAGCAGTTGAGAGCCTTGAGTGAGACGGCCCTGCGAATGGGAGTAATGGGCAATCGGGTGGATCTCTTCTCCACTAGGGTTGCTTTGGCCTCCGCCGCTTTGGAGGGACGGATAGAGGTAGACGATGATGATCTGAAGGCGGCGGTGCGTTTAGTCTTATTGCCACGCGCTACCCGTTTACCCGAACCAGAACCGGAAGAGCCAGAGCCGCCCGAACCAGAAGAGCCCGAAGAAGAAGAACCGCCTCCACCAGAGAATGAGGAACCGGAACCTCCCGAACAGCAGGAGGAGCAGGAACCTCAAGTGGATGATTTGATAATGGCAGCCCTAGAGACCGAATTACCAGCTGATATTCTGTCGTTGGTTCAAGCCCGCCAACAGCGAGCCAAGTCGGGCAGCCGAGGCGAAACCTATAACTGGAAGCGCGGTCGCCACATCCAGAGTGTGCCGGGTAAACCGGGCCGAGGTCGGATTGCTATTATTGATACTTTGCGAGCGGCGGCTCCCTTCCAAAATATTCGAAAACTGGAAGGTAAAAAAGGCCGGAAAGCGGTGTTTAAACCAATACCCGTTCCTGCCCCTAAAACCAGAGCAAGGAAGCCGAGTAGTGGTGCTAAAGTGCTGGTGCGTTCCGATGACTTGAGGCTCAAACGCTATAAAGATAAGGCTGGGGTACTCTTTATCTTTGTGGTGGATGCCAGTGGTTCGATGGCCTTAAACCGAATGCGCGAAGCAAAAGGAGCCGTAACTCAATTGCTACAGCAGGCTTATGTTCACCGCGATAAAGTGGCCTTGATCTCTTTCCGAGGCCGCGAAGCCGAGGTGCTGCTGCCTCCTAGCCAGAGCGTAGAGTTAGCCAAACGGTCATTGGACGTGTTGCCTACTGGTGGTGGTACGCCGCTGGCCTCCGCGATGATGACCGCTTGGCGAATGAGTGAAAGTGCTAGGCGGCAAGGAATCAATAAGACGATGGTAATTTTGATTACCGATGGTCGCGGGAATGTTTTGCTTCAGGAGAATGATGAAACTGCCACACTTTCCAAAGACGAGCGCAAGTCGCAAGCGGCCCAAGAAGTAGAGCAATTGGCTTCGTTGCTGGCTAGTGAAGGGCTTTCGACGGTGGTGCTAGATACCCAAACTAGCTTCCTTAGTCGAGGCGAGGCCGCTAGTCTAGCCCGTAAGTTGTGCGGTCACTACATCTATCTACCTCGCGCCGATGCCCGAACTATTACCCACAGCGTCACCACCGCCGCCGAGGGATTGCGATAAATAAAGCAAGAATAATAACCGGTTTAATTTAATCGGTTATTATTCAATACCTCGTCAAATGATTTGACGAGGTATTATATTAAGATTGAATTTACCAAATCATCACTAAAAGCTTCCGAAAAAGATTTCGTGGTCTACTTGGCTCGGGTGAGTCGCGTAAAAACGATATTGATGAAGATACTCTAATTTCCTAGTACCAGTTATCAGTTTTAAAAGAGAGCTTGCCATTTATATTGCAAGTGTGGTATGATCTCACCATCTCAAAGCGATGCTATTCGTACCCCAGTAATGGTTTGACCATTCCTAGTAGTAACACGTGTCAAAAATAGAATTTTGACAAAATAGATTAAATTAAACTTTTTAGAAAAGAGGAGTTTCTGTAATGGCTTACGTTATTACCGAACCGTGTGTAGATGTCAAGGATAAGTCCTGTGTCAACGTCTGCCCGGTAGACTGCATTTATGAAGATGGCAAGGATGCTCGCGTACTCTACATTCATCCCGATGAGTGCATTGATTGTGGAGCCTGCGAGCCGGAATGTCCAGTAAACGCTATTTTCGCCGAAGAAGAAGTACCCGACAAGTGGAAGACGTTTGTTTCAATTGCTCGGCTCTCTGTCAAAAATAAGGAAGAGGCCCGCACCCAGATAGATAAACTCTACCCGGAGAAACGTTCCGCCGATTAATCTAAACTTGGCGGAAAGAGTTAACCAGATAGATTAAGCTAAAAAGCGGTCAAGGACCGCTTTTAGTTTTTTATTTCCTAACAGGTTTAGCACCCTTTATTCTCTAAAAAACTTGCCAAATTCCGGCCCCAATATGCTATAATCAGATTGGATTTTTAATAGCTCAAAACTAAAACCTTAACTTGGAAGTTTAGCCATTTCGATTATTATGGGGAGTGGGTTTTGGCTCAGATCAAGTAGCGTGAGGTCAGATCACCAATTACCTTTAAACAGCCAAATCGCCGCGAAAACCCTTTCGAGGTCTAATATTTAATGCGCGTTAATAAACACCGATGGGTTAGTTATATATCGTCAATCCAGTCTAAAACTTTTACCTTGCTAGGATTGGCACTATTGGTTAGTTTCGGAAGTATTTTAGCCACTAGCGCGGCTCCAACGGCTCAAGCCGCCGCCGAAATACCGGGCCAACCCCGCTATTTCGACCAAACTGGACATAGTATTGGTGGTGTGGTGCTAGGTTTCTACAACCGCACGGGCGGAGAGGAACGACACGGGCTGCCCCTTACCGAATTGATTTCGGTTAAGGGCAAGTATCAACAGTTTTTTGAGCGTAGTGTCTTGGAATTTAACCCGAATTATGCTGGAACGGAATATGAGGTCAAGCAACTCCCGCTAGGCGTATTGGATACCGCCAATCGCAACCTCGAGACCGTCACCCCCTTCCCCAACAATCCTAACCAATGGTATTTTCCCGAAACTAGCCATAGCCTTAATTTTGGCTTCCTCGAATTTTGGCGCAACCATGGGGAGCGGGATTCGCTCGGTCTGCCCATCAGCGAAGAGATGGAGGAGACCGATGCCAAAGGCCAAAAAATTACCGTACAATATTTTGAATACGCTCGGCTGGAATATCATCCAGACTTAGCCAAAACAAATAATGCCGTACAAATCGGTCAACTTGGGCGTAAACAGGCCGGGGAACAAGTTACTTCTGCCGAGCTAGAGCGCGTACCTCTCGCCAATCTAAATCAGCCTCGATCAGTACGAATACCTTCGCTGATGATCCATTATGTGCGGGTAGTAGACATTAAAAAAGACCCGCTCGGCTTTGGCCTTTCGGTAACACCTGAAAATTTTGTGAAATTTGCCGACTGGCTTAAACAAAACGGTTACAATACCGTCACAGCCCTCCAGATTAATGACTATTTGCGCTATGGGGTCGCCCTGCCTAGTAAGCCAGTTAACCTGCGCTTTGACGATGGGCATAGTAGTATGTGGTTCGTTTACGAGGAACTCAAAAAGCGGGGTATGACCGCTACGTTCTATGTAATTAGCCAACGCCTTGAACTAACACCTGCCCAATGGCAACAGATAGATGCCGATGGCTTTGAAGTAGCAGCCCACACCCGCACCCATCCCGATTTACGCGGTTCAAAGGATTTGGAGGGCGAGATCAAAGGCAGCAAACTGGATTTGGAGACGATGCTAGGCCATCCGGTACGCGACTTTTCCTATCCCTACGGTAAATATGGCCCGACTATTCTGCGACTGGTCCAAGAGGCTGGCTATGAAGTGGCGGTCACTACTAATGGTGGCTATGGCTGGACACCCAGCAGCTACTTTACCCAGCCAACCCTAGGTATCACAGGCGACGATACAGTAACCACCTTTGCCAATAAAATATTAGCAGCCCCCAAAGCGGCTATAAACAATAACACTCCAACCGCAGATACAAGCAGTACAGAGAAGCCCGCGCCCACTAAAGTTCCAACTAAAGCTCCGGTTAAAACCAATACCCCCACCAAAGCACCAGCACCAATGCCAAAAACTCCAATTTCACCACCAAAACGATAACACCTTGTAGAGGCACATTGAAGGTATCCAACATGCTTAAATGTGTCCCTACCTCCAATTATTGAAGGATTTTTTGCCACATACTGCCAAGTTAGTTAACTTGACAGAAACTAAGTCCAGTTCTATAATTCCTGCAAAAGATATGAGTATCTATTCATATCTTTGTTCAAGAGGGATTAATCAGATGGATATAGAAATAAATCAGAAATCGGTAGAACTGGAAGAGATTGGGGCAATTCAGATTCAGGACGAAATCTGTTTAAGCGATTCGGTTGACCCACAAGAATTAGCCGAAATTGCCCAACGCCTACCCGATGCTCAGGCTTATGGTCGGATGGCGGAACTCTTCAAATTATTGGGCGACTCCACCCGACTACGAATTGTGGTGGCCCTCCTAGAGCGTGACCTCTGCGTTCACGATCTTGTGGCTCTGTTAAATAGCTTGAAGACTGGACAAACGCTTAGCCAGTCGGCTATCAGCCACCAGCTTCGATTAATGCGTTCGGCCCAGATTGTACGAGCGGAGCGGCAAGGACAACGGGTGCGCTATTCTCTGATAGATCAACACATTCGTGAACTGGTTGCCAGTAGCCTAGCCCACGCTAGAGAGGATTAACTCTTCTAAAATCAAAAATTAGCCCTAAAACAGGAAGGATAGCTTATACCAATGGTGAACCCTAAACGTGTACTACACCTGCTAATGGTTTTCACAATGCTAGGCTTGCTCCTAGCGGCGTGTGGCAGCGAACAGTCCAATGCTGTTCCAACTACAACTCCGGGGGCAACAATACCTACCTCGGCAACCACTGCTCAAGCGACAACCACCTCCGTAACTACTACCCAACCTGCCAACACTTCTACGGCTACTCCAATCCCACCAACCCAACCTGCCAACACTTCTACGGCTACTCCAATCCCACCAACCCAACCCGCCACCGTTACTCCAATACTACCTACCACCACTGCCCTAGCTTCAACCACGCAACCGCTTGGGGGTAATTCCTTTTCCAGTTTATCCGATTGGTGGAACGAAAAACACGATGCTAGTAACACTAACTACAACCCCAATGAGAAGGTGCTTACGGCAGCTAACGTCAGTTCACTGACTAAAAAGTGGACAATAGATACATCCTCACGTTATGCGCTGGTCTGGAATGGGTTTGTCATTTCAAGAAATCCAAAAGGTCTGCTTCAGAGTTATGAGATTGATACGGGCAAACTAGCCGCCACCTACGCTGGGACTGAGGGTGCGGAATCTTTTGCTATTCTCAATACCGGACGGCTTTTGGTTTATATCAACCAAGACAAGGGCAAGTGTTTAGCTTCGTATGACCTGCTGAGTGGTAACCAAGTCTCCTGTGTTTCGCCTCAAGGGTCAGACAACAACTCGGTAAGCCAAATTGTTCAGGCTAATAATTTGGTACTGGCAAGCACTTTCAATAAGGAACAGAAAGACCCAGTGGCTTATGCTTTTAACGCTCAAAACGGTCAAGTTAAATGGTCAGTCAAAGCGAGTGGCGATATTCCCTTTGGAGGCTACGGAGGAGACTGGTTAGTGGCAGGTAATTTGGCAATTCTCAAGTCATCAGAAGCAGTAGCTTACGATTTGAATAGTGGGCGGGAGATCTGGCGCAAAAAGTTACTCACTGGTATTGGGCGGGAAATACTGGCAGCTAATGGCACATTGGTAGCTTACGAGAGGGGTGGTGGAGTGGATAATCTTCCATTTACGGCTTATGATGCTACGAATGGCAATCTCAAATGGAGCAAAACCCTTGATAACGCTGGTCCAGGTAGACTTCTAGCCAGCAACGGTACACAGGTATTCGTCTCCACCCACAATGAAACCTACAGTAAAACTGACGCACGTTTACTTAGCAGTTCAGAAACAGCCTACAGCCTAGACTTAGCCACTGGCAAATTACTATGGCAACAACCACTTGCACGTGAAGCTTCCAGTGCGGTTCTAACCAATGATTTATTGTTTATCGGAGCAGGCAACACCGCTTCTGCTTTACAGGCTACCACTGGTAAGCTCTTATATAAATTAGACCTCACAGAAGTAGGAGATTATATTAGCCACTTGGCTGTGGCCGAAGGTCATCTAATAGTAACAGGAAAGAGTGGCGATCAATACCGGACATTTGTGTACGGCCTAAAATAGTGTAGCCGCACGTTTCTAATCTATTTTCGCTATCTGACAGTATTGTTCGGTCAGATAGAATGTTGGAATCACAAGTCAACCCTAAAACAGGAAGGATAGCCTACACCAATGGTGAACCCTAAACGTGTACCACACCTGCTAATGGTTTTCACAATGCTAGGCTTGCTCCTAGCGGCGTGTGGCAGCGAACAGTCCAATTCTGTGCCAACTATAACCCCGTTAGCAGTAATAACTACTGCTGTAGCAACTACCCAAGCCCCTAACACTTCTACAGTTACTTCAATCTTACCTACCCAAGCCCCCAACACCTCTAAGGCTACTCCAATTCCCCCAACCCAAGTTGCCACCGTTACTCCAATACGACCTATCGCCACTGCTCCAGCTTCAACCGCGCAACCGATTGGTGGTAATTCGTTCTCTAGCCTATCCGATTGGTGGAACGTAAACCACGATGCTAGTAACACTAACTACAACCCCAATGAGAAGGTGCTTACGGCAGCTAACGTCAGTTCACTGGCTAAAAAGTGGATAATGGGTACGCCGTCAACTTACACACTCGTGTGGAATGGGTTTGTAATATCAAGTAATTCAAATGGGCAATTGCAAAGTTATGAAATTAACACGGGCGAACCAGCAGCCACCTATGTCGGGTCTAATTCGGAACCCTTCTCCACCTACATCGCGTCTGAGTATTTGGAACCCTTTGCTATTCTCAGCAGTGGACTGCTTTTCCTTTATACCAAACAGGATAAAGGTCGGTGTTTAACTTCTTATGACCTGCTAAGTGGTAGCTTAGTTTCGTGTGTACCACATCAAGGGTCAGACAATAACTCGGTAAGCCAGATAGTTCAGGCTAATAATTTGGTACTGACCAGCACTTTTAGTGAGGAAAAGAAGGACCTTGTGGGTTATGCTTTTAATGCTCAAAACGGTCAGGTTAAATGGTCGGTCAAAGAACTAGGTAAAACTACACCTACTGACTCAAGATCTGCCAATGGAGGCTTGGCAGGAGATTGGGAAGATTGGGTGGTAGCAGGTAATCTAGCAATCCTCAATACACCAACAGCAATAGCTTATGACCTGAATAGTGGGCGGGAGGTCTGGCACAAAGATTTACCCTACTCTGATTCTTTGGGACGGGACATAATGGCAGCTAATGGAACAGTGATAGTTTCCGCTCGGAAGTCTGAATTTTATGCTTATGACGCTTCGACAGGTAATCTCAAATGGAGCAAAACCCCTGATAACGCTGGTTCAGGTAGACTTCTAGCCACCAACGGTACACAGGTATTTGTTTCTACTTTCAATAATACCAACATGGTCTACAGCCTAGACTTAGCCACAGGCAAAGTACTCTGGCAACAACCACTTGAAGCTCTCAGTTCTGCTGCCCTAACCAATGATTTACTGTTTATTGCAGCAGGTAACAACGTTTATGCTTTGCAGGCTACTACAGGTAAGATCGTACATAAATTAGACGTTACTAGTAAGGAGGAATATCCTATTCAACACTTGGCTGTGGCCGAGGGTCATCTGATAGTAACAGGATTTAGGGTTGCAAGGTTATATGAACACTGGGTGGCGGTGTACGGCTTAAAATAGAGTATCATCTCAAGAATCTGGGTAGGGGTGTATTGCATACGCCCAAAGTGGGCGGGTTTATGTAAACTGGTTTCAATAGGCCAGCCTACAACCCCTACCTATTAAGATGATGCAAAATAGGTAGCCCTCCAAAATAGAGCAGATTAGCCCTCTATCTGACCGAGTTGTTCGGCCAGATAGACCCCGGCTAAGATCAGAAGTGCGCCTACCCCAAAATTCCACGACAATTGTTCACCACCTAGCCACGCCACCAATACCCCAGAAAGCGGCTGAAGATAAAAGAGCAGGGCCACTTTTGCCGCCGGAACCCGTTTGAGTGACCATGACAAAGCCAAAAAACCAAAAATCGTGACCAACAAAGCCGAATAGACCAAACCTATCACTACCGCTCCACTCCAACGTATCGGCTGAGCCATTACAGTTAGTTCAAGCAGGCTAAAGGGAGCCAAACCGAGCAACCCGAAGATGAGTGCCCCAGTCAACATCTCCAACCCATTATAGCGGCGGGAGAGGCTACGGGTTATTACATTATAAGCAGCCCAACCCAAAGTGCCAAAGAGAAAGATTAAATCGCCCAAAATCCGACTACCACTATCCCCTTTCGCGCCTCCGCCTGCGCTAAATAAATCTAGGGGGTTGATTCCAATGACCAGCAAAACTCCAGCTAAGCTGACTAGCAAACCCAACCAAACTGCCCGGTTAGGCTTCTCGCCCAGCAGAAACGCCGCCAACAGAGTTATTGAAATCGGCTCGGTCGCCGCTAAAACAGAAATATCGCTGGCAAGGCTAAGGATCAAGCCCCAATTTTGACCCAACTGGATCAGGGCAAAGCCCATTAAACCCGCCAAAGCCACCCGTCCCCAATCGCGCCGGGAAATATGCCAACCTCCGCGCAAGATAAAGAGCGGTGGCAACAAAATTATTAGGGTAATTACAAAGCGCAAAAAGGCAAAAGTAGCCGGAGGCATATCGGCTAGGCCCGGCTTAGTAATTGGAAAAGCCGCGCCCCATATAATAGTAGTTAGGGCCATCAAGGGCAGATAAGGCTGAAGACCAAACCGACGTGCAGTGGGTTCAGCTAAATTGGTTTCAGATGTTGGCAAAACGAATCTACTTCTTGCCCTTTTGGGCAGTAGCAAATAAATTCAGGCTAAATTTATGATATTTCAAGTGGATAAGACTAGGTTTGAAGCCTGCGCGTACCAGCAAAGGCCATAGATCACGTTTATCATAGTACATTTTATGATCATCCATTTCATAGGCAGGACTCAAACCTAATTTGAAAGCCGATAATTCAAGGAAAAATTTGCCACGCCAGTTTGGAACATTCAAAATTAAAGTGCCTCCCGGCTTTAACAAGCCATAACATGCTCTCAACACATCGAGTGGCTCAACCAGATGTTCCAACACCGACACCATCATTACAATATCAAAAGCTTGACCCTTCAACTGGTCAAAAGCCTGTTCAATGGGTTGCTCATAAAAGCTTAAATTTGGGATGGTTCTGGCAGAGGGATTGATCTGTACATCCACACCGACTCCTTGTTCGATTAAGGGTCGCAAATTTTGAAGCAGATGGGCTTGATAACCACAGCCAATATCTAAGAGGCTTGGGTGTTGGTAAGACCGCACTACCTTAAAAATAGGCTCTTGTGAAAGATAAACTCCAAAACGGTCTACAAAAGTCAGCTTTTTCTGACCAAATGCTTCCTGACGCATAAGTTTCCCTAGTTTAAATCTTAAGATCTGCGCTGATAGTGCAAGATCATTTGTAAAATAAGCGTATGGGTGATAGTTTGAAAGCCTAAAATAAGTAGCAAAAGTCCAAGCACACCTATATAAGAGATTTGGGTCAGGCGTAATCCATTACCGATCCACTCAAACATTAAAGTTAAATCGAGTAGAAAGCCTATAAACATCACCAAACCACCACCCAGCATACCCCGATTATAGGTCCAGAAACGTGTAATCCGGGCGGTAGCCTTCGGCCTGAAATTGTGATAAGCCCTAGCTAAAAGGGCCAAATGGAGAGCCGAATAGCCTAGTGTGGAAAGGGTCATACCAAAAAGCATCCAGTGTAGATTAAAACTTAATTGCCCAATCGTAACCTGGCCTTGAGACACACCTAATACTACCACCAAACCCAACACCAACATAACAATGCTAGGCCAAAATAGAAAGAAGTCTGGGGCAAATAAAAACATCACCTTGAGATTAATCCACCCGGCTAACCAAGGTGAAAACCAACCACTGCGCTTATGATGGCTCTGACGACCCTCACGATCTTTATAGAAGTTAATCGGGATTTCAGTAGTCTTCAACCTCAGTAAGGAAGATTTGAGTACCATCTCCGAGGCATATTCCCAAGAAGTAGATTGCAGATCAATGCGTTTAAGCGCATTTAGAGTCATAGCCCGCATACCGCAGTGAATATCACTATATTTTGAATGATAAATAGTGTTTAGAATTATAGTGGTAAGTGGTGTGCCAAAATAACGGTGAAGTGGAGGCATAGCACCCGGTTCAATATAACCCTTTAGGCGCGTACCCATAACAAATTCATAACCTTCATCGAGCTTAGCCACAAAATCTGCAATTTTGCGGAAGTCGTAAGTGAGGTCGGCATCGCCCATAATCACATAATTGCCCCGAATATGGGGTAAAGCATCTAGGTAGGCGTGACCCAAACCACGTTTAGGCACTCGCAAGACACGCGCTCCATGGGCCTCGGCGATTTCAGGTGATTTATCGGTGGAACTATCTATAATTAGCACTTCACCTGCCACGTTAGCGGCCTTCAAGCCTTCAAAGCACCAATCTACAAATTCACCGATTACCATCTCCTCATTAAGACAAGGCACCACAATAGAAACAAAGCGTTGGGTTGTTGAGTTTGATTGCTTGGCAGCTTCTAAAATGCTTGATTCGGTCTGCATAAATCACCTACTAACTAAACTTACCTTAATTTAACCACAAGACATTGTCCGGTTGGGAGGCAAATAGGTACCTCCGGCAATTTGGCAAACGCCTCATCAACCGCACGTCTAGCACCGGGGCAACTTGGAAAGCCATAATCATCAAAAATCATAAAACCACCAGGCACCAACCGAGCATAAAAATAACTGATACACTCTTGAACACTCTGATACAAATCTACATCTATATGTACCCAAGCGATATGCTCAAGCTCTAAGCCTTGGAAAGTATCCGGTATAAAACCAACGTGCATTTCAACAAAACTATAAGGCTTGAGCAAACGGGCTACGGCTTCAGCCGAAGTTCTGGAAAAATCGCCCGCCTCAAAAGAGTCCACCCCGTCAGTAGTTTCAGGCATTCCGGCAAAGCTATCAAAAAGGTGTAATTTACGCTTGGACATTTGACCCTGTAAGGTTCGGGCTTCCAACAAAGCCGTACCACCTCGAAAGACACCGCACTCTACAAAATCGCCCGCTAAATTTAAGGACTGCTGCAGGGTTTTCCAGAGAAGATAGCAGCGATCCCGACTCACTAGAGTAAGGTTTTGGGTCTGACGATAAAGCATTTCAAAGGCAGGCTCTCCCTCCCAAGGCGAGTAAAGTGGCTGGTAGAGGTTTGCATTGGGTACTCTTTCGCCCCGCGAAGCTAACCACGTGCGTAAACGAAAATAGCCAATTTTTGTGAGCGTCCGATGAACCGGATTAGCTGGAACTTGAAATTCGGTTGGTATCAAAGAATGAAGTAATTTCTCAATCTCCATAAATTCCTTATCTACATCTATTTGATATTATAGCTGGTTTGATTAACAAAGCCGATACTAAGTGCCAAACCTGTGTTAACGACTAATCTTTCCTTCTTTAACATCCACTATCATAGAAGCAATTGCGTCTTCCAGAGCTTCTCTTGTGGTAAGAAAATTGCGCCAGCCGTGCGAGCGTATCTTGGTAGTATCAAAACGTACTATCGGTACATCACCTTTCCAGCCACGATTACCTCCGGCAAATTGATATTCTACCCCCGATAGATTTAGGTGCTGTACGACTAGATCAGCAATCTCGCGCACAGTTATATAATCTTCTGTCGCAACATTAAAGTAATCAAAACCATGCCAATCTTCCTTAGCAATATGGCGTAAAGCCCGAATTACATCTTCCACATGAACATAAGATTTGCTCTGCTGACCGTCGCCCAAAATCGTCAGTTTGGAGGGATCTGCCATCAAGCGTAACACAAAATCATAAGTTACACCATGAGTTTGGTGGGAACCAATCACATTAGCAAAGCGAAAAGCCCTAGCATCTATCTCAAACATATAGCTGTAAGAACAAATTAAGGCTTCGCAAGCTAATTTACTTGCCCCATAAGTTGAAATCGGCAGCTTTGGAGAATATTCCTCAGAGACCGGAATTTCACCAGTATCGCCATAAATACCGCTACCAGAGGCATAGGTTAAGCGTTTCACGCTGTTCAGACGCATAGCCTCCAAAATATTTTGAGTTAAGTAAGTACCCTCCCAGAAATCAATATCTGGCTGAGTAGTTGCTTTAGCAATATCCGGGTTAGAGGCAAAATGATATACATGCTGGTGTCCTTGCATTGCTTCTGTTAAGAGCTTCAACTCTTTGATGTCACCGCGCACAATTCGGACTCGCCGATCATTGGCGGCTTCACCTAAGTGCCACATTTGACCAGATGAAAAATTATCAAAAATCGTTATAGTAGCGTCTGGTTCATCCAAGAGAGACTTTACCAGATGGCTACCAATAAAGCCTGCTCCTCCACATACAAAATAAGATACCATTTAAAATTTCCTTTTTCTTTAAATTCTTTAAACTTTGACTATCCTCGGCTCTTCTTTTGGGGTAGCTTCTACCTTGTCAACCTGAGAACCAACCGCAGGCCGGACAAAAAATTGCTGAATTGATACGATCAAGCTGAGCAACCAGCAGATATGCGAAAACAAAAGATACCGCCAATCGGAGCCTGTTACAATAAGGTAAGGTAGAAGATAGGCTATTCCGACCGTTAATAAGAAAAATGTAGGCAACATGCGATCTATTTGTTTAACTTTTTTATAAAGTATAATAGCAGCTACTATAGCTAAAAGAAATAATAATCCATGTTTATACGGAATGGTAAACCAGCTATTTGGTGTGAAGTTGGATGCCAAAAATCGTTTAACATATGACCAGACTTGGGGCAATTTGCTGGAAGAAGAAAGGCCATAAGGATTGTTCATAATAAAGAGAAATTGGGGTAAAGTAACTTTTGAAACCTGAAACAAACCACTAATTGTACACATCCTATGTTCTAGGAAAGGAAGTGGATAAGTAGTTACTAGATAAGTCAGATCTTTAAGGCTACCTTCATACTTGACGATCCTTTCTACAGGAAACGGTGCGTTCGCCCCAAAGTCAATGTAACTCAAATCCACCTCGCAACTGTAACCATTAATTGCTCTATCCAGATTAGTTGGGCCAAACTCTTGGTAAATTGCCAAGTTTTGTAAGTTTTCTGCTTTTTCCCCAGTGAAATAGAGCGTACCAATGACATCAAAATTTAAATACATATTGGTAGTGTTAATATGCTCAGTATTGACCAACACGTAAGTCAATTCTGTAATGGTAATACTAATAATAACTATTGCCATCAATAGACCACTTATTTTTAGCCATTCGCGCTTGCCAAGTTTGAAAAATAATAACCCGCTAAATATTAGAGCTATTATTAATGCTGTTATCAGAATATTGTGCCGGGTAAGAATGGCAAAGGTGCAAAATAAGGTAGTGGTAATAAAATGTAACCAATATCCTTTTCGGTCTTGATACAAAAATTTATATAATTCCACTGTAAACAGAAGAAGCCATGTAGCCGCCCAAACATCTTTCCAGATAGTTACACTATATACCCAAAGAGGATAATAGAAAATTATGCCTATTAGCAAGAAAAATTTTAACTTGGGTGCTTTTATAAAATTATGGATAGTATAAAAAATGGCTAACCAAAACAAAGTGCCTTGTAGAAAACTAAAAAGAGCTGCCTGAGCATTGGATGAAAAATTTGGAACTAAAATCATTACGCCCCGTATTAACAGGGTCATTCCAATAGGATGCCAGTCGTTGTACCTATTGGTCATCGCTTGGCCCCATTGTGATAGTGAATCAGGACTCATGGTAGCCGGGTAGAAGACCAACGTCCAGAAAGCTCCGATAACTGGGGCCATTCCAAACATATAAGACCATACACTAAAACGCTTGTGAAACTGACCCAGCCAAAGGTGTACCACGCTAATAAAGAGGAGCAACATCCAGAAAAAACCAATGAAAGTGGCAACTACAGCAAAATTAAACTTATTTTTCAGATTAAAGGGTAAAGTTGCTTCATTACCCGCAGAATTGAGCTTGCTCTTTTGACCCTTAGCCTCCAAACTTTCAAGCTGGAAAGAACCTTGGCCCTCTGGTACAAACCGCAACTTTGACCAAGCGGATTGGGTTACATTGAGGGTATAATCTTGGAGGCTTCCATCGCCCGGCTTAGATACAACAGTGGAAAAAGTTAAAGTAACGGTTTCACTCTTTTCCACTGGCCTATACAAATCCAGTTCTTGAACATGATTGTTAACCGTAACCCGCACTTTACCGCTCCAGTGATGGGCTTTTAACTTGAGGGTTAAATCTTCGCCCTGAAGAGAAGCTTTTAAAGTTTGAGGGCCATTATTATAGGCCAGTGCTACCTTACCCTGTGGTGCATCACTCTGGTCACGTAATTCCCAAGGTACACCAATCATCTCGGCTTTTGACCAGTCTACCTTTTGTTGGGGGGTAGATAGATCCAGAATCCAGACCTCTGTAGAGACAGAGAGGGGATTCTTTTCAGCCAATGCCTCTATTTTTACTTGCCAAGGGGAGGGTTCTCTGCTGGCATTAACCGTAATTTTTTCATAAGCTTTAGGATAGAGGGCAGGATCATCCCAATAAACTCGAACATATTGCAAATCGGTCGCCGCCATTTTAAGGGTGACCGGAAAAGTATGGGCGGGAAAAAGAGTGTACCATGATTGAAAAAGCAACACCGCTATTAAGAAAGCTATCAGGCTACAGCTATAAAATATTTTTCGACTAGTTTGAAAAACCTTGAGGGTATTAGTCTCAAATTGCAGAAATTTGGTTTTTATTCTCAGCATTTTCCTCATAAGGTGGTAAGTTTGCAGGTTTGGTGGTTCTTATTCACCCCTTGTAAATCTCCAAGCTCAGACGAAATTGGAATTGTAATAAGCCTTGTAACCGCTCAGATTTGCTCGGAATTGCCCTATATAATACACCCTAGCGTAGACGTTGTAAAATGAGCAGTTTGGTCAAGCGCACTATTGTCATATCGTGTATAATCCTTATTATATCACCTATCAAAGGCTTCGTGCTTTAGGTGTCACCAAATGACGCAGGTTTGAAATTGAGCTAGGGGTGTAATTAGCAGACCCCAACTAAAGCTGTATCACCTCAATAATTCGGGGTAGGGCGTATTGCATACGCCCAATGTGAGGCTGACCTACGGAGGGTTTATTCAATAAACCCCTACTTATTGAGAAGATAACTAAAGCTTTCGGGAGAGATTTACAAGCGGTGAAGAACACAGGTATAAAATCAACCTTTTACCTCTATTTTAGAAGGAGCAGTTTAGCTATATAATGAAAAGTAGAGAAACTCTAACAGAACTCGATTATAAAAATATTACAACTAGCTGGGATAGCCTACATCGTTATAGCCCTGCACCCCGACATCGTCGGAGGCTTTTGGCCCAAATGATCTCCAAATTGGAGATTAAGGATTGCCTAGATGTAGGTTGCGCCCAACCCTACCTTCTTCAAGAGATCGTTAAGCACCATAATATCGCGGGTTATGGTTGTGATCTGTCCGATAAGGTAATCGCTACTAATCGAGAGCAAATGCCACATTGTCAATTTATGGAGCTAAACCTAGAGTGTGAAACTTGGCCGCAGGGACGGCAGTTTGATCTAGTAACCTGCTCGGAAGTTCTGGAGCATATTAATGATTGGCAGTCAGCGGTAGAAAATCTGACTAAAATGACTAAAAAGTACCTACTCATCACTGTACCTACCGGCGAAGTACGCCCGATAGACAAAATGGTAGGTCATTACCGTCATTTCCAAGGTTCAGAGCTTGTAGCAACTCTTGGAAACCACAACTTTACGGTACATCAGCTTAGACGCTGGGGCTTCCCTGTACACTCACTTTACAAGAACTTGATTAACAATATCTCCGCAGAAAAGGTCTATGATTCCTTTTCGGGGGGTGACTATACCCTTTCCAAGAAACTCATCTTTGCGATACTTTATCGTCTTTTTTATTTTAATGACTTTTTTAACTCTGGAAGCCAACTAATTCTATTGGCCCAACCGAATTGAGGTTAAGTAGTCTAATTTTTCAAGCTTGTCAACGCCAAATAGAGTGCTTCCCGCTCTGGCATAGCGGCTTGTGCGCCCGTTTTGGTGGTGGCAAGGGAGCCAGCAACCAACCCCCAATTGAGTGCTTCATTCAAATCCTTGCCTTCAGCTAGGGCTACAGCCAACGCTCCATTGAAGGCATCTCCGGCTCCAACAGTATCTATAGCTCTGACCGGGAGGGCTGAGCGGAACTCCCTTTTTAAGCCATCGGTCCAATAGATCCCCCGACTGCCCAGCTTAATAATAACTGTACCTGCTCCACGCTGATGCAATTCCTTTGCCGCCGCAATGATGGCCTCATCACTGGAAAGGGGAAAGCCTACCAACACGGCAGCCTCGGTCTCGTTGGGTGTAAGAATGGTGGTGGCTTGGTACAATTCCGGCGGCAAAGGCAACGCCGGAGCCGGGTCTAAGATTACTTTGAGACCTTGCCTAACAGCAAGTTGGGCCGCCGCCGTCACCACTTCAAGGGGGATTTCAAGCTGGAGAAGCAGAACGGTTGACTCGGTTAATAGCGAAGATAGTCTGGTCAAATCTTCGGAACCGATTGCACCATTAGCACCGGGTACTACTATAATCCGATTTTGGGCCATATCATCCAGCGTAATGAGTGCCACCCCGGAAAGTTGCTCACTATCTGTAATGACCCCCTCCACCTTTACACCCGTAATACTCAGTTGTTGGAGAAGAGTGCTACCAAAAAGATCCGCACCTACACGGCCTACCATAGCGGTAGAAGCACCTAATCGGGCGGCAGCTACCGCTTGATTAGCACCTTTGCCACCAGGGGTAGTGAAAAAGGTATGCCCAATAAGAGTTTCTCCAGCTAAAGGAGAGCGTGGTGTAAGCACCACCAGATCCATATTGAGGCTACCAAAGACAAGCACAGACATTAGATGCTCCCCTTGCGCGATCTTCAATTTTGGGTAAGTTGCCTACTATTGAGTATAGTGTTGTTTATCATTATTAGCTATATTATAATTCACATTGCCATTAGCTACCCGCCAACGATAGGCCCAACTTAATATACCTAAATCACCGAACATTAGCCCGGCCCGATAAGCCATCTGCTGTAATTCTAGGTAAGTGTAACCTGCCTGTCGCACTTGCTCAAATCCTTCTAGTACACTACGTGCCGCCTCGTCAATCCAAAAATTTACCCCATAGTGGGTCATTTGTGTGATTAGCGGCTTGCAAGCCTCCAATAATGCAAGTGCCTCGGCTTCACTCATATGTTTCATATTCATCTCTTCTCCACCCAAACCGAACTAGTTTAACCTTTTTGCCTGACTATTTGCTTTACCGATTCCACTTTGTTAGGTCAATTTATTTGAAGAAAGTAGTGCCACGCTGCGGTCTATTCGGTTCGTTATCTTTCTTTGCTTTGTATCCATCCTCCTATTATAAGCCCATAGTTTGTTTTTCGCTACTTCTACTTTGTCCTATTTTGTGATTTGAGGGGGCGTTGAAGGCAATTTTTCTGCCACTCAACGCCCTCCCACACGAGGAGTTAATCGGCACTAACCCGGATTAGTTGCAGGCCGGGATTACCTGCCTGCTCTTCTTTGAACATGTTACGCACTAGGATGGCCCAATGCTCACCACCTGCTAAGGTATGTCCGGTAGCCCGAAGCGGTAGTCGTACTTCGGTGCGACCAGAAAAGTCTACCGAAAACTTTTTGACCTCACCACCGCCTTCAATCCTAGAAAGTGCGGAAGGTAGGCAGACCTGTGCCAGTAGTCCCGGCTCGTATTGCTCCAGTTTTACCACTAGTTCCAACGTATCGCCTACCCGGAGCGGACGTAGATTTAGTTTGCCCGGTCGGGCTAATTGGATTGCCACTGGTAACTCTGCCCTGAAGGTATTCCAATCCTCGCTTATCTCGCTGGTTAGCTCTACCAGAGCAACACCCTCCAAGACGGTGATCTCGGAGGTTTGCCCTGCGCCTGCTACTTCCAGTGCCTGCGTAAGCGGCATTTCCTGACCATCCAACCGCACTAGCGAACTACCCTTTCCGCCAACCCCGATTCCAGCCACCCGTAAAGCCGCCATCAGGCTAATAAGAGCCACCGAATCTACGGTTGAGTAGAGGCGACCTTCGCCATCCAAACTACTCGCCAAACGGTTAGTGGCCTCAATTGCCAACCCTAGGTTGGTCTGATCGCCTCCGGTCAGTAATGCGGCGGCGCAATATGCCTGCTCCTCACGGGCCAAGACTGCCCCACCGGGGGCGGGGGTTTTATTATCGGCAAAACTCTTTAAGGTGCGTTGGGCATAGATTAGCGCGTCGCTCTTGGAAGCAGCTTGTCGGGCAACGGCTCGGTAAGCATCCCGCCCGTTTTCAATTTTGGAGGGTTGCATTTCTATTCGGTAGGCTTTAGCAGCATCCAGTCCCATTTCGACTACCTGGCGCAAAGCCTGAACAATGGTCGGATCGTAGGAAGTGGCTCCATCAGCAAAGAGCGGTTGACCAATTAAGGCTACGCTACTTAAATGCTCAGCCGCCCGTTTACCCCAATAATCGTTGGGGGAAGTATTGCCACCCGATTCTTGAGGCGGATACATCATAAAGCCACGTCCGGGCAAGTGCATCAGCTTCTCCCGCTCTGCTCCGGCCACGATCACGTCGCGCAACTTGTGTTGGTCACCTCCGGCCATTAAAGCGGCGACAGCCGCAATTAGTTTGGCGGCGGTCTGTTCACAGCAGCGATGGTCGTAGTTGGTAGTAGCATCACACAGCACGTTAAAGGGCTTATCTAGCGACGGCAAGAGGCGCATTTGCAAAGCCCCCGTCACACTTAGGGAAAGGGTCTCCCCGGTCAAGAGCAGTTGGAAACGACGGGCCAAAGCCTTAAATTGACCGATAGCCTCAACCGTGCGTTCGGTAAGATCCTTTTCGTGGGTTACTAAATCTTCCAATTCTGCTCGCCACAGACCGGGGTAGGCTTCAAAAGTTATTTTGGCGCGGTGTCCGGTAAAGGTATCGGGCGCGGTCTGATTTGCCCCCGAAAGGGTGAAGGGTACGGCTACCCCATCGCACCATAGCCGCAACCGGAACTGCTCTCCCTTGCAACCTACTTCCAATGTTGCCGGACTTCGGTCGCCGGGATAGACAAAAGCGGGTAACTTGAACTCGGCCCAAAGTGGTTGAGAGACCTCCAAGCTTTCGCGAGTGGTAGACCATTCGGCTCCATCTCGGCTCAAGGCAAATGCCTCAATGCTGTAGGAGGTAATCGCCTCTGGCAATTGGAACGCAACAGTGGCCTCTCCTTGTGCGTCAGTCTGAATCACGGCACAATAGGCTACATCGGCAAAATCTTTGCGAGGGGCAGGCCCGGCGGCTTCAGGTTCAGAAGGTTCCAGTAACAAATCCTCAACAATAGCACTTTCTAGCTCTCTCTTCATCTTCATTGGGCCGGATTTCATTACCGCACCAGCGGCATCTGCCACATTAGAAAGCATATCGGCGGGACCCATCCTTTTAAGCAACCCACCACCTGGACGAGCAGGCATAGTTTGAGGCATCATGGGAACCGGCATAGCAGAATAAACCACCGCACCGCCATAGCTATCCCGATAGCGATCAAAACCTTTAGGCCAGTCCGGGTGATTGTCCAGCGTTTGGGTGAGATAGCCCAGATTGCCCCAATCGCTTGCACCTTCTAACCCCCCCTTGAGCGAGGCCGCCAGCCGTTCTTGTGGGCCAGACCCGGTCAAGCGGCTATCGCGTACCAACAAGTAGATCGAGGCGGGGCTATTGGCACTCAAATTCAGTTCTATTTTTTGACCGGGCCGAGCCGTAACCGGAGCTTTCACTTCCAACTTGGAGGTAGAGGGGGCCAATAGAACAGCCCAACCCTCCCAAGCCCGGTCGCCTAGCCAACCGCCTACTGCCAAGAAGCCACCCGGTGCAGCCACTTCAACCTCAATCTCTTGTCCCGCCGCTATCTCACCCAAATCCTTGCTTTCGACTACCGCTCCGCGCAGATCCAAGATCAAGAGACGGGCCGCTTGAGCAGCTACCTGCCAACGCAATCGCGCCCGACGATTATCGGGGGCCGGATCGGTCAGCGTGACCGGGGTATTCTTGACCAGAGTAGCATCGTTCAGATATAAGCCGCGCACTTCACGAGTTCCTGCGCCGGGCATCAGACTGACCTTAACCTCCCGACCCAACCCTGAGAGCAGGGTTTCATCTCGCTCAGCCTTGCGCGAACCCGGAATAACCACCGTCGCCAATTGATCGAGATAGCTCACCCGTAGTTCCAAACGTTCGGTAGCAGCAGATTTTACCTTGAACGTGGTATTAAAAATTCCCGGTGTCTCTGGTTTAAGACGCTGTTGACCCAGTCTTTGCGTACCGCTCCACAACTCCACTTGAATCTGTTCGCTCAGAGGCTCATTAAACCGCTCAACTTTAAGGCGGCAACTCAGTTGTCGCTCGCGGAGTTGGTGGGCCAACAGAGTAGCCTGAAGAGGAGAGAGTACGTAGGTTACGCTGCTAAAGTGACATTCGGCTTTGTTGCCCTGATGATCGGTAAGCTCCTCGTTGTCCCAATAGATGCGGTAGCCACCCTCTGGCAATTTACCTAGTTCTACTAGGGTCAAACCCCCTTCGTTCAGCTTGACCGCTTGGGTGCGATAGGTGCTGCCATTATTCTCTACTACCAAGCGAGCGGTACTACCCTCAACCTTATCGGGAAAGAGCCAGCCGGGTGAGACTACCAAAAGACGGACGTTATCTTCTCCTGCCCGATAAATCTCCTTATCGGTGAGCAAGACCGGGATGGGTTTAAGTGGGCGATTAGTAGCCTGAAGTTGGAAACCGGGAAGAGCTTGCGCTTCGGGCAAGAGGGGTAGGGTACGGCGCAGGGCCACCGTTGGCAAACCGTAAAAATTAGCTAACCCGGCCTGAAGGGTACCCTCAATTGAGGTCGGAGCCACAAAAGCAAAAGCACTCCCTACCCAAGTTTGGTGAGCATAACTGGATGCCAAGTTATAATCACTTACGTCAATCTTTAATTTTGGCATAGCAAAACCTTTCTTCGTGAGGTTAGAATCAACTAATCACGAATTGTCTAAACAAGTCTGAACTTTTAGAAGAGGTTTGGATAAAACCTTCGCCTGCCGTAATTATTTACCTAGCAAGCGGTGGATTTCTCTCAACAGGAGATTGAGAGCAGGGCGGTGCTGGTTGGCGATATGGCTCTCAACGTGTAATTCTATTCCGGGTGCCACTATAATTCGTTCCCAATTCTGGCTAATTGGCTGAAGCGGCTCAGGTGGGGCAGTAGAAGTCACTTGGCTAACTTCTTCCCGTAGGAACGGTGCTTTAGAATACTCTTTTTTCTTGGGTGCGGTCTGTAGGTCATCCGTTTCCTCTGCCCCTTCCTCCAGTAAATCACCAGATTCAGTGGTATAAGGGGTCATTTGTTGGCGCAATAAGCGGGCCTCTGCCGAGGTTTGGGAGCGCAACAAATTGAGAAAAGTTTCGTCATTTTCGGGTGCATCCTTGCTACCAACCTTACCTCCAACGGCTGAAATTTCACCAAAGAGGCCACTCCTTTGCGCCAGAGTCTCCAGTTCTGCTACCGATTTATCTACCAGCAAACTTTTAATTTCGTTTAGCGGCAAATATTCTTCTTTAAGGCGAAGGATAAACTTTAGACGCAACCAATGTTCGTAACCATAGCGACTGAAAGGGCCAGTTCCGTTGGGGGGAGGCAACAAGCCTTCAGTTATATAATAGCGTACCGTCCGTTCGGTTACACCGGAGGCGCGGCACAACTCTTTCAAACTGTAATTTATTCGCTCCACCACCATCTCCCTTCTTAACACTACTACGCACTACTGTTATAGCATAGTTACGTAGGGCTGTCAAGAGGTTTTTTGAAGAGTTTTTATCTTTCCCTGCACGAGGGATTTTTAATCCTGATGCGAGGATTCTATAAAACCAAAAAACCTCTCTGACCTTTAGCCATCGAGGTTTTCTAGCTTTAGAGCTAAGAACTAACTTAACTTTAGATTAGCGTCCTTTGAGTCCAAGTATCACATTTATAGTTCTGAAGACGATCTTAAGATCCAAGAAGAGACTCTGATGCTTGATATAGTAGAGATCATACTGCAACTTGGTCGAGGAGTCTTCGATACAAGAGGTATAGCGATATTCAACCTGCGCCCAACCGGTTAGTCCGGGTTTAACGGCGTGGCGTAAGCGATAGAAAGGAACCTTCTTCTCTAATTGCATAACAAACTGCGGACGCTCTGGTCGGGGGCCGATCAAGCTCATTTCCCCCTTCAAGACATTCCAGAATTGTGGAATCTCATCTAAGCGGGTCTTTCGCAGAAAGTTGCCTACTTTGGTAATACGGGGATCTTTTTCGGTGGCCCATACTGCACCAAACTTCTCGGCATCCACTCTCATCGAGCGGAACTTAACGATTGAGAAATGCTTGCCACTCTTGCCCACGCGCTCCTGCTTGTAGAAAAGAGGCCCAGGAGACCAGAGGCGATTAGAGGCCCAGATAAAAGGTATAATTGTTACTAAAAGAAGGCAACCGATCAAGCTAACCAGAAGATCAACCCCGCGATGGAGTATTAGGTAGAGACGCTGCATCGGGTGGTAGGTTAGAGGTATAATAGTACCCATAAAACCTTTGGTATGAGCTATCGCGATCTGTCCAGTGATGCGCTCGAATACCTCTGGCATGGTAGTAAGCCGAATACCTAGCTCATGGCAACGCATAAAAGCGTCGAATAATTCTGGTTCGATGGTCTCCTTGTTAGTGATGGCTACTATGATTTCGTCAGGTATCAAACTTTCTACTAGGCTAATCAAGTCTAGGTTGGTTCCTAAGACCTTAGCACCCTCTATTACAGCATCTTGCTTGCTCTTGTCGTTATCCACAAAACCTAAGAGTTGGTACCCTATCGGGCTACCCTGTACATTATCCTTGCCTGCAAAGAGACTCGCTAACTCGCTTCCAGCTTTGCCTGCCCCAACTACTAGTACTCTGGATTGGAAGGAGGGATGGGCCAAAACCTTTGAGTAGAATGTGCGCCACGAAACAACGCCTATTAGGGTTAACCCCAAGAAGAGAGACGCTTCAAATAGATTGCTAGGCGTTGCCAAAATAATAAAGGAGACCGCCATATAGACCGTTAAAGTCATCACTACCGATAACGAACTAGCCTTTACCGAAGAATATAAATTGGACGCATGTTTCAGATCGTAAAGATTAAAAAGCATACCGCTAATTAACCAGAGAGTGGTGAGAAGTACGAACCAAGGAAGCCTAAACCCTAAATCATCCAGCAAATCATCTGCCACGAAGTTGTGATCTGGCTGAAGTAAAAAAGATACTAATAGTGCGAAATTGACCAATAGTAAATCAGTAACTACCAATAAGAGCTTCCGCTCGGAAAAGTGAAGCGAGACAGTTCGCGGTTGTAACTTTGGCACAGGCCCAAGGGAAAGTGCCTTGAGTAAGGATCTATCAAGTTCACGGTTTTGCATATAGCACCAACCTTCTTAAATACTAGGGTCCTTATGGTTCTCTCTACAGAGAAACAACTAACAGGTTACACTTTAAAGCTAACATACTTGACCCAAATATAATAATAAACAAACCTTCCACAAAATAAAAATGGAAGTAATAAAAACTATAGCCCCAATAAATAATGGATAGGAAAACTCGAATAAGGAGAATTTAATCTTTCTGAACATATAGCAGAGCGAAATTACTTAAAGGATTTAATATTGAAAGATAAATCTCAATTAAAAGCCTTTTAGAATCTCAATGCAATTCTTCTAACTATAATAGATTGTTCCTTGAGTTAAGACTAAAAGATAATTAATATCATTTTAGGCTAAATACAACTAAGGCTCATCTATAGAAGAGAAGAACTGTAACAAACCCGATATGTTATAGCGAACGGCTTTAACTTGAATGTTTGACTAATTTCACATAACACAACCCTTATATTTACAATGATAACAGACTTTTCATAAATGTCAAGAGGCGCAAAGCAACCTTTATTAAAAATTCATAATCGCCACAGCTTAGGTGCTTAGGAGCTAAATGCCATATATAAATTTTAATTAAAGAGTTTGGTTTTAACTCCCAAGCCTACCAAACACAGTGCCGTTTCAAGGCTTATAGCCTACGCCAAAGGCGATTAATCAGGACTATTGGTAGGTATTTTTATTAAATTCAGAACCTTTTCAAAGCTCTTAAGGCTCCAAGACCGCAATCTGGCTGGTTTTGGTCTAACCAGTATGAATAAATATTAATTTAAGAATGTGGAATTAGCCCAAAGCCATTTCCATAATGGCAAAATTTTTGTAGCATTTAATACTTACCACCCCTAACCCCTATGTTACCTTTCCTTATAAGAGCAAAGACCGTTTGTTCATTTGTCAGAAATGCCAGAAAATAGATGCCCCTAGGTTCTACTATACCTACTTGGTAACAGAATCCAAGGTGGTTTCTGACGGCATTGGTTAGGGCTGTTGTAAAGTGCAATAACTCTTCAAAATATGGTAGATGGTATTTTCTATGCCACCACTTAGGTTGCAGTCTCCTTTTGCCACAACCCTACAGCTTTGATACACCTAAAACTTATGCTTTCAATAACGTATGACAATATAGATATAGATATAGAAGATATAGAAAGGTAACTAGGTCTATGGGCCAGAGAGTAATTGCCATCTACGGCAAGGGTGGTAGTGGCAAGAGTTTCTTGAGCAGTTGCCTAAGTGTCCGGCTAGTTCAGCAAGGCAAACGTGTCTTGCAAATTGGTTGTGACCCCAAACACGACTCGACTGCAACCCTCTTTAAGGGAGTCTTACTGCCTACTATCCTAGAAGTCTGGCGCGAATTCCACGAAAATGGTGAGGATGAAAACCTAACGGCCAGCGATGTGATCTTTGAACGCAACGGAGTCTACGCGGCGGAGTTAGGCGGGCCGGAGACCGGACGGGGCTGTGGCGGTAAGGGTATCGTCCTCGGCTTTGACACCCTCTCAAAGCTGGGACTCTTTAGCTGGGACTTTGATGTGGTACTGCTGGACTTCTTAGGCGACGTGGTTTGTGGTGGCTTTGGAATGAGCTTTGCCCGTTCCATCGCCCGTGAGATTGTGATTGTGGCCGGTAATGACCAACAATCGCTTTACGTGGCAAACAATGTTAGCCGGGCCGTAGCGCACTACGCCGAGGAGGGAAGCGAAAGCCGCGTCTTGGGCCTAATCCTCAATAAAGATGATGGTACGGGCGTAGCTAAGTCTTACACCGCCCAAACCGGTATTCCGATCCTAGCCAATATGCCATTTGTACCAGAGGCGGTAATGATGAAAGATGCCTTTGAAGTAATGGAAATTCCCGAAATGCGGGAGGCAATGGATAAGTTTATTGCTAATATGGATCAAACCGAATCCGTCATCCCGAATCCACTCGATTTTGAGGAATTTTACCGCATGTTCCAGCAGAAGACGCGGGGACGGTTACGCCGCGCCACGCCGGATGAACTTAGGAGCAGGCGTAGCACGGAGGAACTGGTCTATGCCTAGCGAAGAATTAAAGAGTGGGCGCAGCATTAACCTAACCCCTAAAGAGAGCAGCGAATGTAGTATGCACAGTGCCACCATGTGTCCAGCTTTTGGCTCGCTGCGAGTAACCATGCGTATTGAGGGCTTGGTGCCGGTATTGGTAGGAGCGGTAGGTTGCCTCTACGGGCTAGATTTTGTCTCCCACTTCTATGCTTCCAACAAACCGATTGTCTCACCTTCACTGACCACCCGCGAACTGGTGGAGACCGACCTGACGGATAAGGTAATTGGCATAATCAAAGAGGTGGTGGAACACGAAAACCCGCAGATGATTGCGGTTATGTCGCTCTGCACCCCGGAGACCAGCGGCCTCCACCTTGAGCTTTTGCCTAGGAAGTTAGGGCGCACCGAAATTATACCGATGCGAGTTCCCGCTTATGGCGTACCCACCCACGCCGAGGCCAAAGATGTAGCAATCAGCCAAATTATCAAGCGGGTCGGCGAAAATATGGCGGCAGAGGGCAAGACCAGCGACGGACAACTAGATGGTCTCGCGGTCATTGGCGAAGTCTTTCCAACTGACCCGGTGCAATTAGGTGTCGCCGTTTCTCGAATGGGAGTGCGGTTACGCACTGCCCTGCCCCATAAGGATATTTCGGCCTACTATGACGCGCCTAAAGCAAAAGTGGCAGCAATGCTCCACCCCTTCTACGACCGCACTGTCAAAGAATTAAACTCATTTGGTGTGCAGCCACTCTACAGTGCCCCGGTAGGCGCAGAAGGCACCTATAGTTGGTTAAAGAACTTGGGACTATTGATGCAATTGCCCAACCCTGAAATCGAGGCTATCGCCGATGAGGAGGCTCAAAAGGTAGCCGATGAATTAGACCAGAATCGGCTCGATGGAGTCAAGATTATGATTGCGGGTTATGAGGGTAGCGAATTACTCTTCGCCCGTCTGATGCACGAGGCTGGGGCCAAAGTCTGTTATGTCTCCACTAGCATTAAGGAGGGGCCGGGGACTAAAGATGATGCAGCTTGGCTACGGAGACGGAATATTCCGCTACTCTTCCGCAAGCGCCATGAAGATGACCTTGAAGCCCTAGACGAAATGGCTCCCGACCTTGTAGTCGGTTCCAGCAATATAGAAGCGGTAGCTAAACGGCGCGGTATCCCAGCAGTCTACTACACTAATATTGTAGCTGGCCGACCAATTCTGCTGGCCGCAGGTGTGCGTCCTCTGGTAGACCAAATGAAGCTAATTTTGAGCCAACTCAACACTTACCGGAATATGCGCGACTTCTTTGCCGATGTAGATGACGATGACCATGTACGTGAACCCTTAAAAGTAGGAATTTGATTAGGTATCAGGGGTGGGGTATCGGGTATCAGGTGCTGGATAATTCCCGACACCCGACACCTAACACCCAACACCCGACAAAAGAAAGGCAACTCTCACTCATGCCTAAAAGTGACACGTTTAGCACCGATTTTGACCCTTTGGCCGACGAGGATTTCGGAAGCCTACCACCAAAATTGGCAACCCCAAGTAATCAAAGATCAAAGAGAGCCAGTAGTGGACTGGATGATGAAATCGGCTTTGAATCAAGTATCCAAAATGGTTTTACCCGCAGAAGGAATGTGGCAAAGCTAGATGGCGAAACCAGCGAACGCGAACGCATTCGGCGAATGGCGGAGAATGTCTTTGGCGAAGAAGGTCTCAAAGCTCCCAATATCCCGCTCGATACACCCGTCTCTAATGGCTACTGGGGCGCGGTTTTTGCCCTAACCTGTATCAAAGACGTAGAGATGATAGTAGATGCCCCAGTGGGCTGTTATAGCCTGCCTGCCACCGCTACTATCAACTACACCGATGCGTTACCCGAACTGGAAAACCTTGCCAGCAGCAATATTACCGAAATCGAAGTAACCCTTGATGGCACTACCCGTAAAGTATTAGACGCAGTACGCCGCATTAAAGCCCGTGAAGCCGCCAAAGGCCACAAGAAGCAATTGATTGTGGTCAGTAGCCAAGAAAGCGAATTGATTGGGGCCGACCATGTGAGGAGCCTTCAGCACAAGCATCCCGACGCACTTTACTTCACCAGCCATGCCTTTGAAGAAGACGAATGGCAGGGCCGAGATGCCGCTTTACTTTGGCTCTATCAAGAGCGCAAGAAACGGCCAGAAGGCCAAAAAGAAGTTTCGGTTAAATCACCCACTACCATCAATATTATTGGCCCTAGCTACTCCTGTTTCAACAGTTACGCCGACCTACACGAACTCAAGCGGTTGGTGCGGGGTGCCGGTGGTGAGCTACATTTTGTCTTCCCCTTTGAGGCAGCTTACGCTGACATGGATCGCCTAGACGAAAGTGCGGTCAATGTGGTAATGTACCGCGAGTTTGGCGAAACACTAGCGAAAGAACTTGGTAAACCCTACCTCTTTGCCCCGTTTGGTATGCAGGGAACCACTAAATTTATTTTGGAGCTTGGCCGTTTGATGGGTACAGAGGAGCAGGCCAAAGCTTTCGTCAAGAAAGAGAAAAAGGAGACCTTGCTACCCCTCTGGGACATTTGGCTAGGCGCTCCCCAAGATTTCTATAGTACCTGCAAAGTGGCGATTATTGCCAATGAAAGCTATGCTCAGGGCTTAAAACAATTTTTAGGTGAAGAACTAGGTCTGGCAGTTGGCACCGTTATCAGTCGCCAACGTTCTAACGACACCAATAACTATATGCTACGCAATCACCTAGCAAAGGAACGCCCTACTTTTGTAATGGGGAGTATGAACGAGCGGATTTACATCGCGGAAGCTAATATCCCCGCCAAATTCCTGCCTGCTTCGCTGCCGATTCCGCTTATCACTCGCTCAGTGGGTACGCCCTATATGGGCTATCGTGGAGCGGTCTATCTGATGCAGACTATTACCAATGCTCTATTCGATGTTCTCTTTGATGTGTTGCCCAGAGAACGGCGCGGTACGGCGGCTGGAAGGTCTGAGTCGGTAGCTTCCCAAGCGGGTGGCCCTCCGGCAGCCACTACCCCAACCGCCAAACCTTCAGCAGACTTAGACGAGGTTTCCGGTTTCCCTTGGAGTGCCGATGCCAAAGCGGTTTTTGACCAGCTAATCGAAAAAGTACCTTGGGTGGCGCGTATATCGGCCTCGGACAAGCTCCGCAATGCTGCGGTGCGTGAAACACGTAGTAACAACCTATCTGAGGTAACACCTCAAATGGTTTTAAAAGTGCTACCCCAAATTATGATGTAATTTAGCAAAGAGGCTGGTTGATCTGTTGAAATCAACCAGCCTCTTTTGGCTAAAACCTTCCCACCTGTAGGAGGGATTTCCAATCCCGACATTGCATCTTATTTAAGGTTTAGCACTAATACCCACACCGTAGGTATAAACCAGTTCACCGCCATAGTAACCAGTCGCTGTAAGCAAACCAACACCCACCAAACCACCCAATAGATAAATGATCAGTATCACGAGCGGTACGGTCTGGGAGTGAAGAATTACCCCTGCCAAAAGTTGAAGGGGCTGGCTTTTTTTGGAGAGCAGTTCTTGGCGTTGCTTCCAAACTTGCCAAGCCCAAGTGCCTAGCCGAAGCAAGGTAATCAGGCCAAAGACTAAGATCACGCCAGTGGCAAGCTTAGAGTGAGTATTAAAGACATCGGCAGAAGTGGATGAACGATGAATGGCCTCCCTGAACGCATGTTCACTCTGCTCACCTGCTTCTTTGGCGATGATGGCCGCAATGCCGCCGATACACAATAAAACAAGCTCGATTATCCGAAACTGGTGCAATTTTGGTAAACTGGCTACGAAACCAAGTACCACGGCTGTAATCAACAGCACAATGGGAAAATGGATTAAGATAGGATGAAGTGGGGCACCGTAGGGTGTCATCTAGTTAAACTCCTTATTCTAACTTTTCATTTTAACAGGTCAACTGACCAAGTAGTTTCCTACTTACTTTTTGCGAACTATTCTAACTTTTGACTAGCAATCTTACGGAGCGGTCTGCGCCAGATTCGGCCATCGGGCAGGCGCGGCAATTCTGGTGCATCGTTGTAAATATAGATACGTTGGGGACAGACCGGAGCGGGCAACTGCTGGCGACAATGAAGCAGCAAATCGGCCTCCATTTGATTTGAGGGCGACGCAGTTGGGATAATAAAAGCTACCATATGGCTGCCATAACGATCCTGCACTGCTAAGGCGGCGGCTTCTTTTACCCCCGAATGAAGTAGTAATGCCTGCTCAATTTGGTACGGAAAGACCGTGCGGCCTTGGGCCGATAAGACATCCTCTTTGCGATCCACAAGGAGTATGTTACCGTCGGTCTCGACTTGGGCCATATCCCCGGTGATAAACCAGCCTTCTTTGCCCACCGGAAGGGGCTGTTCTGGACTAGCTGGATCATAATAGCCCAAAGCAATGTTAGGTCCCTGCACCACTAATTGTCCGGTCTGACCAGAGACTAGATTATTGCCTTGCCGATCAACTACCATCGCTTGGACTATTCCGAGCGGATAGCCCACATTCTGGTTGACTGAGCGACTGGCAGGGTCGGGCGTAGTTAAAGGTCCTGCCGCAGTACAAGTAATTACAGGTGACGCTTCCACCGCACCATAAGCGGCAAAAAGCGGCTTACCAGTACGCCGGTAAAAAGCTTGGCTAATATAGGCCGGAAGAGAGCCTCCATAGGAAAAACCATATTTGAGGCTACTCAGATCCACCTTGCCAAAGCGCGGTGAAGCCACCAGTTCGGCAAAGATACGGGGCGAGCCAAAGAGCAGCGTACATTTGTGCAGTTCGATCAAGTTCAGAGCGGTATCAGGATCAAAGCGCTCCATTAGCACGGCAGTACCGCCCAATTTCATAGTCAGGTTCAAGCCAATATTCAGACTAAATAAGTCAGAAAGAGGCGAGGTTAACAAGGCCACCTCGAAATGGGTCAAGGCACCTTCTAAGCCCGTGCGGTAGTCTTTCACCAGCGCGGGATATAACTGAGCCTGCTCCATATCTTCGATTTGCTCACAATTTGCCAACAGATTGAAATGGCTAAGCATGGCGGGTTTAGGTGGCCCATCCATCCCGGCACTATAAGCAATCACCACCGGGTCAAGCCCTTCTAGGCCACGCACATAGACCGAGTCGGACAACAAATCACCCGTTAGCTCTTCCCAGCTAATTGTATCGTCTGGTTGAGGGTCGCGGGCATTGATTGCCACTACCCATTTTAGGTTGGGAAGGGCTGGACGAATCTCTTTAAGGCGCGGCCACAGCGGGGTAATAGTAACTACACCGCTCACATCCACGTTGGAGAGTAAATAGTGTAAGTCGCGTCCCTTCCAGTGAAGGTTAATAGGTACGGCAATAGCACCCAATCGGGCCAGCGCATAAAAAGTTTGAATGAACTGGGGCAAGTTGTGAAGATAGAGAGCCACCCTATCACCACGTTGCACTCCCAATTGACGTAAACCAGCCGCTACTGTATCAATTGAACTATTAAGTCCTAAATAGGTTAGCTCTTGGTCACGCCAGAGCAGGGCAGTACGGGAAGGATAAATTAACAGTCCTTGCCGGGTCAAATCGCCTAACAGTAACTCCTGTTGCATGGCTTTTATCCTTATCAAAAGATCAAAACGAAAAGATTTAGCTGAATTTAACTTGAACCATTATACGCTCCTTCACCATTTCTTGCTACTACTCCTCAGTCGGTTGGGGTAGATTGAATCTGCCCCCTACCAGCATTATTGAAAAAAAATAGGAGGAATCAGAAGAGGCAAACCGCCCTTGGTTTGCCTCTAATATAATTATATTTAATTGCTAAGGCAAGAAGTAGACGTAACAAGAAGATGTACTATCTACTCACGGCTAGTTCACACTCCTTTACAGCACTTGGCTGTTTAATCTGAACACCCATCACTCGTCCCTGCCGTGCCACTGCCTTAATAATGCGCTGGTGGCGTGGTGTTAAAAGCTCAGGGTGGAGTTCGGGATCCTCCCGATACAACTGTTCGGCCCAAACATGATTATAATCAGGAAGTACCGACAAATGTAAAGAACTAGAGAAAGGATAATGTACAAAGATATATTTCCAGAGTTCACGGTCGGCCCGCAGATTGAGAGTCATTGCCATAAGTCGTGTCAGCTCCTTTGCTGGATTGCCGCTGGTCTCAGCTTTACATGACGCTGTAAAGAAGACCTTACGACGCTAATCGTCACACCGTCTTCATTGTCGGCATGTCCACTAAAATAAGATTAACCACACTCACGTATTATCCCCAGAACAGATTGGGATAGGTAACCAGTGCTTTAGCATCTAAACTCATCAAGAGTTTGAATGGATATTCACAAGTTCTTCACGCTGAGATCATTATAGCACACCGCTGCAAGAGTTACTACTGCCCAAAAGGGCTATATGGTCTATTCTAATAAAAATTTAATATTGTGATTCGTGGCGCAGTTCGCGGGTTACAGTCACTCCCCAAACTCGACTAGCCCCGGCTAACTTGAGAACCCCGGCACATTCCGAAAGAGTAGCCCCAGTAGTGCAGACATCATCAATCAAAAGCAAAGTCTGACCTTCCAGTGGTTTGCCCTGCCAAGTAAAGGCTCCACGCATATTTTTTGTCCGGCTAGAACCATCAAGGCCCACTTGGGAGCGCGTTTCCCGACTACGTACTAACAACCCTTCATAAGAGGTAAGGTTCAGGTAATGCGAAAGACCCACCGCCAATAACCCCGCTTGGTTATAGCCTCGCTCACGTAAGCGGCGCGAATGTAACGGCACCGCCAGCACCCCATCCGCTACCTCTAATTTATTGCGTCGGACGGCTCCAGCCAATTCGCTCACCAACCAATCGGTCAGGCTAGAAACACCCTTATATTTCAAGCGTAGAACACTTTGACGTGCGCCCTGACTATGCCGGAAAACCGAACAAACCCGATCAAGGCTACGTTCCTCCGGGGAGCGCAAGCACAAACTACTATCACAAATCGAAGCAGCCGTTGGTAGAGGCAAACCGCAGTAGCTACAGAAAGGGGCAAGGATAAAAGGTAATTCGGCCCGGCAAGCCGGATGAACCTGTGCCCCTATTTTGTTGCAGACTAGGCAACGCGGTGGATAGAAAAAATCTAGCAGACCAGACAAAAGCCTGAGATTCATAAGTGGCTTTTACTTAGATGGTTTTTTGAAAGGGTCAAGTGGCTGGTAGCTAGTCTCATCCTGCCATTCCACCACATCTCCGATTTTGGCCCCGGCTCGCTCCACTGTTCCCTCCGGTAATTCAATTACATAGTGAGCTTTACCCACAATTTTGCTTACTCGCCAAGGTTTCATGCGGGGATAGAGATAGACAATGCGCTGTTCTTTAGAGACAAAGACCACATCAATCGTAAAACGCATAAAGAAACAATGGACGCTATTGTTAGGAATGATTATCAAACCCTCGCCCTCGCCCAAACTCTTACGGTTGAGCAAGCCCACCCCTCGCGCCCAGAACGTATCAGCAATACGCCCGTGTGTCATTAAGGTCTGACCACGGGCTTTATCTACAACTCGCATAATTTCTTTCTAACTCTAACCAACTAAGGCTAGAAGCCAAGAGCCGGTGCGATAGTCGGTACAGCCGGTCCAAGAATTACGATATAGACCGAAGGGAAGATCAAGAAGACCATTGGAAAGATCATCTTGATCGGTGCTTTATGGGCCATCTCTTCAGCCAGTTGGCGACGGCGTACCCGCATTTGGTCAGACTGTATGCTAAGAACCTTACCGATGCTAACACCCAATTGTTCGGCTTGAATGATAGAAGCGACAAAGATATTCAAATCCTGCACATCACAGCGATTAGACATCTCGCGCAAAGCCTCGCGTTTGGGTTTACCTACGCGACTTTCGCTTAGCACCCGTTTAAATTCTTTGCCCAGTTCAGTCTCCCACTTCTCGGTTACGCGCTGGAGAGCCTGATCAAAACCAAGACCTGCTTCTACGCTAATCGTCAGGAGGTCTATGGCATCTGGTAAAGCTCGCTGGATTAGTTTACGCCGAGCCTTCATTTTGCCATCCAGCCAATAAATCGGTAGCATATAGCCAATTAGGGCAAAGACCACCCCGGCCATAATCACCATGACAAAAGACATTTTTGCCAAAAAAGCCAAAAAGAGGACAATACCACCCAGCACCAACATTGCTACCATCCGCAAGCCCATGAAGTCGGCAGGCTGCAACCCATTGGGATTACCCGCAATAGATAAATTGCGGCGAAGCCGTTCAACCGTTTTGGCGGGTGTCATAGCATTGCCCGCCCCCGCAAAACGGTTGAAGATGGGCTTCAACACGCGCTCAGAGAAGGGCTGATCTAGTTCCAGTTTTTCTAAGGAAACCGGAGCATCTATATATTCGGCCAAGCGTTTCTCAAGCAAGTCGGGTCTCATTCGACGGCGGTTCTTGATAAAGCCATAGCCCACAGCACCTAACCCAACTACCAGCAGGGCTACTAGTATCATATAGACTACATTTTGAGACATATAAGACCTCCTAAAGAAATTCTAGACAATTTATTGATATTTAACTCCTAAGAGGTTAAATATCAATTTGAACAATTTTCATGATCGCCATGAAACCACTTGCAATCAAAATAAGACCACAGATCGGCATACAGGTATACGGCCAAGGAAACATTTTGGTTACATATTGGGGACTGATTAACATTAGCACCCCACAAAGGGCGAGAGGCAGACCCGAAATGATGTAGCCCGCATATTGTTGTTGGGCCGTCAGCACCTTAATTTCACCTTTGATGCGAACCCGCTCACGGATAGTATGCCCAATCTTATCCAGAATAGTTGCCAGATTACCACCTACTTCGCTTTGGATATTGATCGCGGTAATCAGAAGATCAAGGTCATCGCTGGGTACACGGCGTAACATATTGCTGAGTGCCTCGCGGGTGGCTAAGCCAAGGCTAACTTCGCGAATAACGCGCTGGAACTCATCGCACATTGGCACAGGAGCTTCTTTAGAAATCAATTCCAGCGATTGCAAAAGGCTATAACCAGAGCGCAACGAGTTGGCACAAAGCATAATAGTATCGCCCAATTGACTATTGAAAGTCTTGATCCGTTTATTACCCTTTCGACCAACCATAATATCAGGAATATAAAGGCCAAGAATGCCTAAGAGCAAGCCCACTACCAAAGCGAACGAACCAAAGCCGCGCCCAAGAAACGAGCCAATGGCAAAAGCCGCCCCCATACTTAGCACCTTAAGGCCAATAAACTCACTCACGGTCAAGCGCAAATCCGCCCGGGCCAATTTACGCGAAATTTCGTTGGCAAAGCCCTTACCTTTCAAGGCTTTATCAATTCGTGCTGCCACCTCCTCGCGGGCGTTAGAGGATTTAGTGACGGCGGTAGTTTCCCCGGCACGAGTGCTGCCGCCTGCATAATCGGTCAGGCGGTCGGTAACATTGGTTTTTTTGCGACGACGAGAGCGGGTAATAAAAAGAACGACTACCAGCACTACCACAATAGACACCGCTACTATGATAAGTATTATTGGTTGCATAAGAAATTGGCTCCTGGCCCTAGCTTAGTTAGCGTTTAGAGCGTTGATTCTCGCCACGCTAACCCTCCATAGTCAATTTAGTCAATTTTTTAGAAGGCCCGCATCATATTACCCGCCCCAAACGTATCGGGAGGCAAGTAAAGGCCCAACGTCTCGAATTTTTCAAGGAAGCGCGGCTGTACCCCAGTAGGACGGAGTTGACCGATGACTTTACCATTCTCATCCGTGCCAGTCTGCTCAAAACGGAAGATCTCTTGCATCTTAATGATGTCGCCCTCCATTCCGTCCACTTCCGTAACACTGGTTACGCGGCGCGAGCCATCTTTCATACGTTCTTGCTGAACGATTAGTTGCACTGCTGCCGCAATTTGTTCCCGAATAGCCCGTACCGGCAAATCCATACCAGACATAAGGCACATCGTTTCCAGACGACTAATGGTATCTTTAGGACTGTTAGCGTGGGCAGTGGTGAGTGAACCATCGTGACCAGTATTCATAGCCTGAAGCATTTCGAGGGCTTCACCACCACGACACTCTCCTACCACAATGCGCTCAGGACGCATACGCAAGCAGTTAATTACCAAATCGCGAATACTGACTTCGCCTTTACCTTCAATGTTAGCTGACCGCGATTCTAGGGTAACCACGTGATCTTTGTTAAGTTGAAGTTCGGCGGCGTTTTCTACGGTGATGATACGTTCGTCATCTGGAATAAAGTTAGAAAGTACGTTTAGCAGGGTTGTTTTACCCGAACCAGTACCACCAGAGACTACAATATTGAGACGACCCACCACGCAGTTTTTCAAGAAGTCGGCGGCCCTAGCCGAGATACTGCCAAAGCGAATCAAGTCTTCAATTTGCAAGGGTTTTTTGGAAAACTTGCGGATCGTAATGGTGGGTCCTTTGATAGCAACGGGCGGAATTACGATATTTACGCGGCTCCCATCAGGCAGACGAGCATCTACGAGGGGTTGACTCTCATCAATACGTCGTCCAATAGGAGCGACGATCCGCTCCACAATTCGCATCACGTGTTCGTTATTTTGAAAAACCACATCGGTCTTGACTAGCTTACCTTTACGCTCAATATAAACCTGCTTTGGACCATTAATCATAATTTCACTGATGCTATCATCGCGCAAGAGGGGGTCAATCGGCCCCAAGCCCATAATTTCAGAAAGGATAGCTTCTAGCAGGGTTTGCTTCTCGGTACGGCTCAAAGGAACAGGCTCTTCGGAAAGGATCTGGGCAAAAATCTCTTCGGTATTGTTACGTACCGCCTTATCATCCGTGACAGGTATGCGCTTCTTTTCCAATTCGGCAATCAGACGTTCCTGAATACGACCCTTGAGTTCTTGGGTGATTTTATCCTGTTTATTGCCCGGAGCCTCGGTAATCTCATTTCGGCGGCTACTCAAGCCACCACCGCTATTGCCAAGCCGAACAGATCCTTCGGTTCCAGTGCCATTAGAACTTGTTTCTATTTTTGGCTGAGAGGTACTTGAGTTATTAGCGTTCGAATTTGTAGCGGATGAACTATTACCCTGATTCGAATCGCCTTCACCACCAATACGTTTTAAGAGTGACACCTTAACACCACCTTTGTAAAACTATTCGTTCTGCCCCGCGGAGCGGATTAAATGGAGACCATTTTACCTTTTTTTGAAGAGACCACCTAGTAAACCACCCGGTTTACCCGAACCTTTTCCATGCTCACCACCAACAGCGGCTACTTCTTTGCCTTTCTTTCCTGACTCTTTCTGGTTAAGGGTTCCGGCGATGATCCGTTTAGCCAAGGCTTCAATATCCTTTGAGAAGGGATTATCAGGAGCATCCATCACCAGCGGAGTACCCCGATTGATCGAGAGGGTAACCGCCGCACCACTACTGACAATTGTAGCGGTAATAGGATGACCAATCGTAGCCTCGATATTTTCAGCCCGTAAACCATGTTTGCTATCGGCTCGATTTAGGATTAAGACAATTTTGTCACGGGGATATTCCAGTAATTCGGCTACTTCTAGGAAAAGACGTACATCCTTAATAGAAGGCATTTCTAGGGTCATCACCGTAAGAATATAGTCGCTGGCATCTAGGATAGCAAGCTGAGTCTCTTCTTTAAGGGATGGAAATGTATCTATAAAGACATAATCAAAATTACGGCGCAATTCCTGAATAATCCGTTTAAGATCTTCGGCTACCACCAATTCGGCTTGTTCCGGTTTAGGTGGAGCCAATAAAATCTTAACCTCGCTGGAGTGGGTCATCATTACATCGGTCAGTAATTGGGCATCGAGTTGATCTACCCGACCTTGCAGATCATTCATAGTTTTATTATTACGCACATCCAGCATAATGCCGACATCCCCAAAAAAGAGGCTACCATCCATTAGGGCTACCCGCTTTTTGCTGTGTTGTTTCACGGCTACCGCCAGATTGGTAATGATAGTTGTCCGCCCTACACCACCTTTGGGACTGAAGACGCTAATGACTTCACCTAAGTGGTCATCGCTGGCATCCGCCGCTGGGGTACCTTGCCCTGCCGTAACCACTGGCTGGAGCCTACGTAAATTCTGGTTCTCGGCGTAGACGTGGCGAATCCCGCTCGTCAACTCTTCACTGGTAAAAGGTTTAACCAAGAACTCACGGGCACCGGCTCGCATGGCCCGGCGCAAGTAATCTTGCTCCCCCTGTACACTCATCATGATGACTGATACACCCGGAACCTGCTGCATAATCCGCTCAGTCGCGGTAATGCCGTCCATATCGGGCATATTGATGTCCATCAAAACGATGTCTGGTTGAAGCTTTTTAGCTAGATCAATTCCTTCTTGGCCGCGTGTAGCCGAGCCAATTACTTCAATATCTTTTTCGAAGTAGAGCAAATTGATGAGGTTGTTGCGGGTTTCGACAATATCGTCTACCACCAGCAATTTTATTTTCCGCTGCGGATCACTCATGTTCAGCTTTCCTTATTTGCAATGTCGGCTACCGCTCCTACTGACGTTTAACCACGCTGTTTGATCTTTAATCTAAGGTTACAAGATTGGGCGTAGTAATAACTAGCCGTACCCACGACCCTTAGCAAAATTCTAACATTTTTGGAAGAGGCTTGCAATAGATACTACGGATAGAATTATAGTACTATTGTGTTGCCTAACGGGTTAGAACACAAACTTATTATATACCCTCTTAGGTATATTTTATTAGTACAACGCCAATCCGCGCTATGCCCTAGGCTTGGCGCGGATTGCCAAATGAGAATAGAATACCTATTTTGACCCGTGGCACTCTTAGCTCTATCTCAAAATCCTACTAGAGACCGTTTACTGGGTGTTGGTTGCATAAACCACTTCTGGAATCGGTAGTCCATAGTCACGTACCAGCACCCGGAAGGTTGCGCCACTAGTGCGATCCAGCGTAATCGCCGGGTCTTGCGGGTTAGTGGTATCTTGAGGACGCGCTCGTAACAAGAAATGGACGATTGGCACAGTGGTTAAAGCCGCGAAATTGGCCGATTTACTCGTATCAGAGGCCACCGAAAGGGCCGTAGTCTGAGACTGAGCGGCCACAGCATTAGCCAACGAGGGTACTTGGGCCACCGACTGCGTTAAGCGACTTTCACGGGTGAATTTTAGAATTTCAGCTTCTTGATCGGTTACGGCTAAGACCAAGATAATGGAATTATCGAAGCCTTCTCCAGTCTCTTTGAAGGGTGGAACCGTCGGCAACGGCGTAGCCGTGCCGGGAGGAGGCGCGACCGCGACTGGGGTAGGGGTATCTCCTACAACAGGGCCAGGAGTGTTGGTGGGACGTGGCACTGTCACCGGGGCAAGCCCTAGACCGAACTTAATGACTTTAAGCACCCGCACATTTTGGAGAATGGTTTTGGTGGTTACTTCAAAACCGGAAATTTGGATGGTGGTGGTTTGACCGTTAACGGTCACATTCACTGGGCGGCGCTCCACGGCAAAAGTGGCTACTACATCTATTAGGTCATTCTCCTGAATCAGACCAGCCACCGCCGAAAGATCGTTGGTGACGTAAGCAAAAGCCTTCTTACCTGGTTCCAACCGCCGATCCGCTACTAGTTGGCGCATATAGTTCGAGAAGGAACCTTCAATTAGCTCGGACTTTTTGATTTGCTGGTTGGGATTATAGGCCACCTTGGTAATACGGTTGATGGCAAACTCTTTTTGAGTGATGTCATCCGCCTCATTGACTTCAGAGGTGGGTTTAAGTATGGTATCTAGGTCATCCGCTCTTAGCTGGGTTCCAGCAGCCAAAGCCCGCGCCGCCACTACCACCGAAACCTGCTGGGGAGGCGGGGTAGCCGCTACTAAGGTTGGCGCGGCAACCGTACCCGGCCCAACTGTTTGAAAGCTACTAGGCGCAAGACCTAGGTCGGCGGTAGTAGAACGTGGACTCTTGCTTCCGCTGGCACTCAGAAGCACAAAAACCACGAGACCAACTACTACCACTATTACCAAGGCAAAGACCAGTAGAAGCCGATTATTACCAACTTTCATAAATCGCCTGCTATCCTTTCATCATCTAACCCGTCGAGTAATGCGTGAGCCTGCAACTTTTTGGGGCTTATTCTCATGTTATGTCGTGTCGTTATGTTAATTATAACACACCTTTGCAATAGGAAAATGGTCGCCCTATTACTCTTTTCCTAATTAGGTACTAGTACCTCGCCTTAAGAAACCTACACCAAAGTACTGTTAAAGTCGCTTCTGGCAGAGCCTTTAGCCTCAAAAAGGCTCGCAGGGGGTACTATTTGTTACGTTTTTCACAACTTCCGTAATGCTCTTCGTAATGTTATAATTATAAAATAGAACATGGGACATTGTAATAGTTGGGTAGAGTGGCTAGTAGGGAGGGTTAGAAGCCTTTTCTAATCGGATTGCAGGTATTGTTTTTTTTTAATCTCTCTTTTGTTCCAAGCCAATGTCGCACTCTTACTCCTAACCAGTACTAAACCTAAAATGTCCGATTGTTTATTCTAATCTTAATCGTACTTGTCATGAAATCTGATTTATTCGGAAGGAGTACTAATTTGAAACGTCGTGACAAACCTAAAATCCGAGCTTTAAGAAAAGGCGAGAGTGGGCAAGGTTTAGTGGAGTATGCCGTGTTACTCGCCTTGATCTCGTTGGCAGTTGTTGGAGCAATCGTGCTTTCCACTAACAGCGTGGACAGTGCGTTTAAAGGTGCAAAAGACAGCGTAGGCGAAGGTGGTGTAGAGTTTACGCAGTTTACGCCTGCTCCTGCTGCTACTTTGGGGAGTACAGCGGGATCATTACCCACCCCTGCACCAATACCCACTAATACTCCAACCCAGACCGCCATACCACCGACTGGCACGGCGGCACCCACTGCGCCAAATACGGCCACATCCACTAATACGTCCACCAGTACCAAAACGCCAGTTAATACGGCTACATCCACTGGTACGGCTACATCCACTGGTACGGCCACTAATACGGCCACATCCACTAATACGGCCACACCCACTAATACACCGGCACCTCTAACCATAGCCGCTTGGACCAACACTGCCATCGCGCAGGCTACCAACAATGCTAACACTACCGCAACAAGGATAGCCCGACAAACCAACACTGCCATCGCGCAGGCTACCAACAATGCTATCGCTACCGCAACACAGGTTGCTGCTAATGCTACTGGTACAGTGGTACAAGCTACTGCCAATGCTAACGCTACCATCGCGCAAAATACCACCAATGCCAACTCTACCATTACGGCGATCTACGAGGCAACGGCAACCGCTAATATGAAGGCTACTCAGACGGCAGCACCAACGCCGACGGTCACTAATACGCCAGTGCCAACCAGCACACCGACCGTCACCAATACGCCGACTGTGACCAATACGCCAACACCAGCACCACCGACCAACACGGCGACATCAACCAAAACCGCGACACCCGTTCCACCGACCAACACGCCGACACCCATTCCGCCAACTTCCACGCCGCTACCAACTTCCACTCCTTGGGGGGGTAGTTCATAAAAAAGGTAATAGGGATGATAGAGCAGAACTCTATCATCACCTAACAGACTGCTTTTAAGTAAGAGGTTAGGAAAATAAAGAAGAGCTAGTTCCTTGATTAAGAGAATTGGCTCTTCTTCTTTTTTTCAAACAGCGGTTAGGGAATAATACGGCGTAGGGGCGTATTGCATACACCCAACCTGCGGCTAACACAGGTTCAAAATCGGGGCTATTAGCTTTAGAATCCGGGTAAGACCGGAAATTTATTTCCGGCTATTTACATCAATTGTAAAATTAGCTTGACGCGCATAAACCCCTACCTATTGAGATAATACGTTTAGGGCAAAGTTCCTACGAGGGCATCGCGACCAAGTGAACCAGTCAGGTCTTGGTAAACCTCCAACATGCGATCCGCAATGGTTCGCCAACCAAACTGCTCCGCCCGCATGACGGCCTGCAAGCCTAAAGTTCGGCGGTAGGCAGGATTATCAAAGAGCAGACCAAGTTTATCACTCAACTCCTCGGCCTCGTTATCCCCAAAAAGCAAGCCACTACAGCCGTCTTGAACCGCATAGGGCAAGCCACCTACCCGACTCGCCACTACCGGAGTCCCGCAGGCTTGGGATTCGAGCGCGGCCATGCCAAAACTTTCATAATGGCTGGACATAACCGTAATATCAGCCGCGCTATAGAAGAGGGGCATCTGCGGTTGCGGGGCGGAGGGTAGGAAACGAATCTGCTGGCTCAAACCCTGACCCTCCACCAGCGCATGGAGCCTTTGGGCCTCCGGGTTTTCATCCTGACCGGGAGTATTACCTCCGCCTACCACCAAAACCTGAAAATCTTCGGCTCCCCACCCACGCTCCACAATCAGACGACGAGCGGCCTCAATCAGCACATCCACCCCTTTAATCGGGTCTATCCGACCTACCAGCAGAACCACCCGCCGGGCCGTTAGACCTAATCTGGCTCTCGCTTCTGCTTGGGGCCAAGGCCGGAATAATTTCAAATCTACGCCACAAGGGATGGTTTCGATTTTGTCGGTGGGTACATTACATTTCCAATTAAGCTGAGCCTTCTCCATTGGAGTAGCCGTAATGATCCGATCCACTCGCTGCATAAGCTCACTTTCGCGCTCGATTCTTAAATCTGGTTCGCGCTCCGCTTCGCTGTGGAGAGTGGCATTTTTGAAGTGGGCCATGGTATGAAACATCTGCACGACTGGCGTACCCCACTTTTTGCGGAGGGAGAGTCCAGCCCAACCACTTAACCAATAATGCGCGTGGATCAGGTTGTAAGGTCTCTTTTCGCAATGCTGGAAATTGGTAATATTTTGCACAAATTCGGGTAGGTGATAAAAAACATCTTTTTTATTGTAGGGTTTGAGTGGCCCGGCAGGTAAATGGATAATGCGAGCGTTTTCGCTAAGGGTATGGGTAAAAGGTGTAATGGAGCTTTGAGCGCGAGTGAAGACATCTACCTGAATACCCCTTCGCCCCAATTCCCGGCTTAATTCGCGTACATAAACATTCATACCACCTGCTTCTTTGCCACCTAATACGGCTAGTGGACAGGTATGAACGCTCAGCATCGCCACCCTATAAATTGGTTTGCTCACTGGGCGATACCTTCACCTTTCAATTTATTTATGGTCCACGCGACGCACCCTGCCAAGTGGTACCCCAGCGTGGTCACCTTACAAGCGGTCTCCATAATCTGGAATCTTCCTTTCACTAATAACGGCTTTTTCTAAATATGAGTTTTTAATTTAACTGCTGATATTTTCTTTATTCACTACGCTCAAAATGGCACAGACCAACGCCCCAAGTAGTAAAACCAAGTTCAGGATAGTACCTGTTTTGCCAAGGTTAACCCCTAGGTTATGCTGGATATAGGCGTAAAAGAAATACAACCCTATCAGGCCAAAGGCAAAAGGCAAAAAGAGGGTTCCACCTAAAAATCCCACAATGGCTAACCAAAGTAAAAAAATGGCAACAATTAGTTCGATCCAACCCAACAGGCGCCGATTGCGAATCAGCCAACCCAAAAGACCAGGCAAAGAGTGGTCTTCTGCTTTCTCTTTATTATTAGAGACTGGTGGTAAATCGGGACGTTGGGGTAGGGTCCGCTGACCTAATGGCCTTTTCCGTTGACGCTTAGAGCTACTGTTTGGCACAAATTATCCTTTGTCTTTATTTAAAAGAGTACTTTTAAGCTAATATCTTAGGCAAACCCTTAATAACAGTTCTATTTTACCATAATCTAGGTCTAAATAAGTGCCTAAAAAGGTAAGAAACTATTAAATTAGAAGTAAGCAACAAATTACCAAAAAAAAGGTGGGCTACCAGAACGGTACCCCACCTTTTTTATTTCAAGACTGAAGCAGAGGTCTAGCCAAGCTCTGGCCGGAGAAGGCCATAACCCCCATCGTTACGAAGGTAAGCCACACTGATTTTTTCAGTTTCAGTATCTTGGAAAATGAAAAAATTATGACCTAGCAATTCCATCTGTTCGACCGCCTCATCCACATACATCGCCGTGACTTGGAAATTCTTGATTTTGACTAGATGAAGTACCTCTTCTGCATCTGTGTCTACATCAGGAGCAATTTCCACCTCCTTGGCTTCAGCCGCCTCTTGAAGTTGAGCTGCCACTTCACTTACACGAGGACGACCTTTATGATGTACCATCCGATCTTTAAAACGGGTAATTTGGCGCTGCATCTTCTCGGAAAGCCGATCTAAAGCTACACCTAAATCATTATCACGTTCCTCTGCCCTAAGTAGAGAACCATGAGCGGGAGTACGGACAGTCATTTCAACTACTAACCGACCTTCCCCCCCCTTACGGGCATGTTCCGCCGCCAATTCGACGGTAGCCTCGCCAAGGCTATCTAGGTAGCGATCCAGCTTGCCTAATTTTTTTTCAATCAGTTGACGACGTTCTTCTGAAACTTTTACGTTTTTACCACGAATATCAAGTTGCATAGGTTTCTTCCCCCTTACCCTAAAGCTTCCATAGCTCGTAAGATTATAGAAGATGAGACAAACAATACCCCCTTAAAGCCTTACCTAGTAAGTATAACACAGGCAGGAAGTCCTGAACAGAATTAATCCCTTCTGAAATCCTAATTCTTGACCATTGCGTTAAAACATTGCTTACTAATCGGATCGGCCTCTTTGGTAAGCAGGCCCAATTGAACCCGATAGAGCGGGTCAGGATTTTCTGGCTCATCTTTAACATATTCAAAGCGACTGCGTTCAAAATATTGGACTATTTTGGTTTTACCTGTCTCCCGATCAATTTCGGTCAATTCATCGCTAATCGGATAGCCGAAGTGGTTCAAGCCTCCGAAGGCTTGAAAGAAGGCTTTGAACCGAGGATTGGCGATAGCTAAATTCAGCCTGCGCGGGATTAGCTCAGGTGAAGCGTAGGGCGGTTTGTATTTCGTAAAATAGACGTTAGTGCCAAGCTGAGTTCCTACCACCCGGAAGGGCCAGTTGGCTTCGGGTTGAAGTTCCAGCCTTGCTCGCTCGGTATACAAAACGCGGGTGAGATGGCTGCAATCGCCGCTTAGCTCTTCCACCACCTTTGAGGTAGGAAAGCCGATAAGAGCCAACGATTGTGAAAGCTGGTAGGATTTATCTCCAGTTCCCAAGGTAGCAAAATATTGGGCAAAGTCGCCGGGGATAGAAAGGCCCGATGCTTCGGCAAAAGTATATTCAGGGCAAATCGAAACGATACTTGAGGGAGGGTTTAGTGGATTGACTGCTCTTGTTCCTTGTGGATCACGCATCTGCTGTAAAATATGGCGATAGGCTTCAGGGTGGCTTCCGAGCAAGAGTGGTACAGGCCGGGTATTGTTTTCAATAAAAACGGGCAAGTAGCGATAGCCATTGAGTGCCACTTTACCATCAGCCTGTTTGGTAACGCCCAAGTAGAGGATCAGGCTAGTCTGAGTAAAGCTTTGGGCTTGATAAGCATCCTGAGCCGCAATAAAATTGCCCAAACTATAAATAAGCATCGCTTGACGGCCTTCACTCTCAATCAAGTCTACAGGTTGCAGCGTGTGAGGATGGTCTCCCAAGATTAGATCGGCTCCAGCGGCGGTCAATTCTTTCGCACCCTGAATTTGCTGGCTAGTCGGTAGAAACTGGTACTCGTTACCCCAATGAGCCGCCACTACTACCAGTTCGGTCTCCTGACGCGCCCGGGCCAGATCATCTTTCACACTTTGCCGCAGCCTACCGTTGGCATCCCACAATTCATTTACCTGCTTGTAAGGATCAGCCAAACCATTAGTACCCCAAGTGTAGGCTAAAAAACTTCCTTTGAGGATAATATTGTTCTGCTTTAGCTCAAAAGGCTGGTAGACTTGCCTTTTGGCGTTACGGGCGGTCGTGCCATGCTGAGCCAAACCTGCGGTAGCGAGCGATCCAAGGGTGGCATCTAGCCCACTAGGGCCAGTGTCCAGCGCGTGGTTATTAGCGGTCGAGACTAGATCAATTCCGGCCTTAGCCGCCGCCTTAGCCAATTTAGGGTCATAGTTGAAGAGGGGAAAGACCCCAGAATAGGGCGCGTTAGGATTGCTGCTCCCCTCGAAATTGGCATAAGTCAGGTTGGCGGCCTGCAAGAAGGGCCGCACTTTATCAAAGAGATAATCGTAACCTTGGCGGTCAGCCGTATTAATAATATTATAGTGTAAAAGTAAATCGCCAACGGCGGCAAGGGTGAAATAAGTATCGCCCACTGCGCTACCCGCCCCGCAACTATTAAAAGAGGGGAGGGGCTTGGTTAGATCCACCCCATTAGTCCGCAAGCGGCCCAACGTGGCAGAAGAGGCGAGTTTATTCAAAGAGCCAAGCTCCACTGGGTTAGATTGAACCGACGGCTTTAAGCCTATGCGGTCTAACCCACTAGGGGAGGCGAATTTATTCCAAGGGCCAAGCTCCACCGAGTTAGATTGAACCAAAGATTTTGAGCCGGAAAGGGAGGGAGCGACTTTCCAATCCGCCAGATTAAAGACTATTACTATCAGGAGACCAGCAATCGTCAGGGACGAAAGCCACCTCACCCAGAATAATTTGCGGGTTGACATCGGTAGATACCTCCTGCGACTGGCGATAGATTAATTACCTACTACCCCCGATAGACGAGGGTAGTAAGGTGGTCATCCGTTTCGATAAATTTGCCACTGGCTACCAATAAGGCAAAGATAAAAGGAGCCTTGCGCTGGGCCTTGAGACCTCGCACCTTCAGACTCTCCTTGGTAAGTTCGCGCTCGCGCTGGGCATAATAATCCAGCACCTCTTTAATCCATAACCATTCCACGAGGGTAGCAGGCTTCCAGTGGCCGGATTTATCTTCGCTCTCCACCATCAAACCTATGTCGGTAATCTCAACAATCCGTTCGCGCAACCGGGAACGGCCCAGCGTAGTTAGAGGCTGATCTTTAAACCGTTTGGCGGTTAGCCTAACCGCATTCATATCTGCATCTGCCATAATTCCTCTTGAATTGCCCCTCCTTTGGCAGCTTACCTAGAACCAAAACCTAATATTCTCGTTAAACTTAGCGCATTATACCACTCTCCAGAACCACTTAGCAGAATCTTAACCTTGTCTCTGGTGAGAATAACCGAGAGGCGGCCTTTTATTAAGACCACGAAACTCCACCAAATATAGTTGTACCACCAGTATCATAATACTAGTTTTGATTATTTTTACCAAAATTTTACTAGAATAGATTTTATTCTTTATCAATTAATATTAAATTGGATTTGCTAAATATAATCGTCTACCGGGCTAAAAGACTCCGATACCACCCGGCATGAAAGTAACAGAGGTAAAACCGGGTGAAGCAGGTTTCATCTAGTAGGGCATCTTGAACCTAGTAAGTGGGAAGATTTAAGAACGCTATTAAAGCAAAAAATTTCTAGCTTAATATGAATAGAATTTAACTCGATGGAATAGGCGGATAAAACTCTTCCATTGGACGCAGCTTAACTCCAAAGAGGGCAGCAGTGTGGGCCATCTCCTCCGGGCTAACACTAAAGTCTTGAGTGGTCTTGAGGTGGATGTAAGCGGTCGCATAACGGCTCTGAGGCTGAACCAATCGCATCATGGTATTAGCCAAAAAGCTACTGCCACGCGGACGGAGCTTAAAGGGCAAGCCATAGTTAGCCGCCAAATCCCGCACCCAATCGCTGCCATGATACACTTTTGGGCCACCTAAATTAAAGGTACGCTTGCAAGCTTCAGGTAGAGCGTAGGCTCGCACACAGAACTCGGCCAAATCGTCGTACATCAAGGGCGAATGGGGCATATTCTCGCCCTCCACCGGGGTAAACCAACCTTTGCTCAAGCCAGTGAGCGTTCGCAGCAACATTGCCCGACTCATCAATGCCCCCGGACGGAGGATCGTATAATCCAAATCGCTCTCCCTCAAAATATTCTCGGCCTGATGTTTGGCATTGAAAATATGAATTTCAGGAAATTTCTCAGCGTGAAGCAGCGAAATAAAGGTTAGGTGGCTTACCCCCGCTGCCGCCGCCAAACGGAAGAGGCGACGATTACCATCCGCTTCTAAGGCATAATGCTGCTTGGGCGAATCATAAAGGCTGGCCCGTACCGCCGTTATCACATAATCCACCCCTTCTAGGGCCGCTTGTAAAGAAGCCTCATCGTCATAATCTCCCGCCACCAATTCTACCTCGCGCCGCACCTCCTGAGCCAAGAGATCCAATTTGCCCGGTCGCACTAGTCCCCGTACCTCTTCGCGCCGTTCTACCAATCGTTGCAACACCATCCGTCCCAAGGTGCCACTTGCTCCGGTCACTAAAAATTTAGCCATAAACCTTTATTCCAGCCTCTTCAATTAACTCAAAAGCCGCTCCCTACCCTTAAACGCTCCTGCTTACTTTAACGCTAAATTTCGGTTCGGTCAATTCGACCAAATTTATACAATACTAGCATCTAAACCTCTTTACATAAAAATAGCCGTGTGATAGAATGAAATGCCATAAGGCGGTCAATCTTGGTAAAACTATAGAAAGCTACAATATTGGAAGATAAAGCAAGAGGCGCGGTCAAGCTGCGAAAAAGAGCAAAATCACCCATTCAACTAAGCTCTGGATGGCAGGGTCTAACGGCTCTACTATTAGCACTGGTTATGATGCTGCTGATCCCATTCTGCTGGGTCATACCCGTGCAGGCCCAATCAGCCACTCCAAACGTCACCGGACAGGCGGCTATTGCGGTAGATGCCTCCACTGGTCTTATTACCTATGCCAAAAATATCCATCGTCGCGCTCCAATGGCAAGCACTACCAAAATTATGACTGCCCTTACCGCGCTCGACACTCTCGGCACTGACCTAAACGAAACCTACACCGTTGTCAAAGAGGATTTGATCGGAGAGGCTAGTATGGGTCTGCGAGCAGGGGAAGTGGTCACCTTCTCCGATTTGCTCTATGGAATGTTGCTTAATAGTGGTAATGATGCTGCCGAAGCCATCGCCCGCTACGCCGGATCAAAATTGCCGGGAGAGGGTAATCCGGTAGACCGCTTTGTCGCCCATATGAATAGTCAGGCTACCGCGCTGGGCTTACGCAATACCCATTATGCCAACCCACACGGTCTTGACCAGACGGATCACTATTCCAGTCCCTTTGATCTGGCAATAACAGGCTGGTACGCCCTGCATAATCCCACCCTTGCCAAAATAGTCAGTCAGCAACAAGCTACTGTAGCAGGTCATGGGCTGGTTAATATCAACACCTTCCTAAAACGCTATAGTGGAGCCAACGGTATCAAGCCTGGCTTTACTGATGGAGCCGGTTTATGCCTCGTCGCCAGTGCTACTCGCAACGGTCAGACCGCCCTTGCAGTGGTAATGAACACCGATCAAGCCGGTTTTACCAATGATGCTGCCACGATGCTCAACTTTACCTTTGAGCTGCCCGAAGCAGTCAAAAATCCGTCCTCTGGTGGTGGCCCGATTAATAGCACCGCTCAATATATTGGCTATCCTAAAGGCAATTTACTGATGTCAGCCCAAGGTGCTAACGCCGAAGTGTTTGGCAATTTCCAAAGCACCAGACTCGACCTTAACGAGCCAAAATCAGCTATCGCTGCCCAGATCAGCACTGCCTATAGCTCTACGATTGCACCTGCGCCAACTGCTACTAATATTAGCGGAGAGAACAGCATTACTCCGCCTGCTACCAACAGTGCCAAACAAAATAGTGGGCCAAATTTCTTTGTGGTACTCCTTATATTTCTAATCTTAGTCAGTATACTTTTTGGTCTGGGAAGAGCAGGCTACTTAGGAGGTGAAACCGGACGTAATACCGCACTGTGGCTCGAAGATATGGTTATGATCGCCGTAAGATTCACCCAACATGGACTCAAGCGTCTCTTCGTCGCTCTCAAACCGGGTAACCACCCGGATGAAGCGGCGACTCCTCCAGTATCGCGCAACCTGCCAACTTCAAGGTCATCTAGCCCGACAGGTTATCGCGAGCGGGTAAATCCAAATCCTCGCACCATTGAGAACACGCGACCTAGCACCACCTCAAAATCCGGCACGGCCCAAAACCCCTCCCGGCCCCGTCCTACGCCACCAGAGCAGGTAGCGGATAACAACCCACTAGATGGCTTTTTTGATGAATTACAACCCTTTGCGTTAGAAGATAACCAAGCAATTTCCGAGCAACCAGAGGTGCGCCCGGAGGTAAAATCACCCCAACCTTTACCACCTGCTCCTAACATAGCACCACTAACCAATCGGGTGCCCACCCAACCGGAGCGGGAAAGAGAAAATCCTCTTCCCAATTCGAGAATGTCTAACCATGCCAATCGTACTGCCGCCGAACCTAAACAAAAACCCGACTTAAATTCGCCGATAGATCGGCTACGTCCTGCCCAGCCACTCTCCCAACGACCACCACTCTCCCAACCACCTACACGTAGCGAGAAAACCGAGCGAGGTAACGACCGTAACTTTTTTGGTACACCTACCGGAGGCGCGGACAGTCTGGGAGCGAGGGCACGTCAGGCTATTGATTATGCTTATGCTGGACGTTTGCAGGCTAGTACCGACGAGTTTCGTAAAGTGGTCGAGTATGACCCTCTATTCGATTTTGGTGGCCTAGAAGAATTTGATCAAATGCCCGTATTAGGCTATAAAGCCCTCGCCAACGCCTATAGTGCCACCGGACGACAAAAATTTGCCCTACTGCTGCTGGAAATGGGCATTGATAAATATCCCAATGATCTCGAACTACGCAATATGCTACGTACCTTCAAACGGGAAATCGGTCAGCAATAGTCGTTCTAACCGCAACGGTAGGCAATTAGAACTATTTTCTATAGTACTTTTTGTACTGTGCTACTTACTATTGCCGCGTGTAGTATAATTAAGTAGGGTAGTTTCGCATTTTAGGCAAGCGTTGGGTCATTTCATATTTAGGGTAGTGTCCAGAAAATCCATTGAGAAAAAACAAAACCAACCAACCATAACCTTTACATCACGCTAGAGTTACGAGAGCAGTAGGGAAGCGAAATGGGTTTTAATCCTGTAAAAATCGTACACCATCGTTTGCAAAAAAGCATTCAGGCTAGAATTTTTGTAATGCTCTTCTTGTTAGGTACTACCTCGCTTTCAATCCTTGTCGCCACTGCCATCTGGATTGGAAAAAGTGAAATTCAAGCGGAGGTCTCCAAACGTAACGAGGAAATAGCGACGCTGATAAGCGTTCAGATTGGCAGTAATCTCGATAATCTTATCACCAACCTTGAACTAGAAGCTCACACCCTGAACGACCTCAAGAGCAACTCAAACGTACTACCCCTCCACAATGGCTACCAATCTCTTACTTGGCTGGATAAAGATGGAATACGCCGTCCCTTTCTTAACGTTCAGCCTAATGGGTTTATACCCAATTCTCCTCTGCCACCGCTTCAGTCCTCTAACGATTTTTCAAATCATCCCGCTTACCTTACAACTAAAGCAGGCCAGACTTACTTTTCAGCGATTAGATTGCAACCCTCCAATAATCATCCTATAGCCTTGATTGCCGTTCCGATCAAGATAGATCAAAATACCTTTAATGGTACTTTACTGGTAGAGGTAGATTTAAAGCCAACCCTAGAAATCGTCAATACTATAAAAATCAGCCAAACTTTGTTTGTAATAGTCGTAGACGATAATTACCGAACACTTGCCAGTTCGGATATTGATACGGTCGGGCAGGTAGTAAGCCCAGAAAAACTTAACCTAATTTATAACCGACAACCCGGTCAGGCCGCTTATACCAACGATGGAGAGTCCTATCTGGTCGGTTATGCCCCCATTAAAGAACGCAGCGGTTGGGGCGTAATTGTAGGCGAAACGGTAGGTGAGGCTTCGGCTGGTATTTATCGGCTAGGTATCATTGCTGGAGGCTTGGCACTAATACTCATTCTCCTTACCAGCGTTATTGGCGGTCTGGCTTTAAGTGGCATTACCCGACCTGTACGTGAGTTAGCCATTGCAGCCAACCGGATTACTACCACTGGCAATCTGGATCAACAGATTCCCATTACCAGCCAAGATGAAGTGGGCGAGTTGACCGCTTCTTTTAATGGCATGATCCTAGCCCTACGAAAAACCCGGACGGCTCTCGAACACTGGAATCGCGAACTGGAACGCAAGGTAGAGCTACGCACCCAAGAACAGGCCCAAATCAACAACCAGCTAGAACAAATTAACCTGCAATTAGAACGAGCTAATTTGCATAAATCTCAGTTCCTTGCCAATATGAGTCACGAACTGCGTACCCCACTCAATGCCGTGATCGGATTCAGCGAAATCTTACAGGATCAAGTCTTTGGCAGTCTAAACGAAAAACAGCAACGTTATGTAAACAATATCCTAACTAGTGGTCGTCACTTGCTCAGCATGGTGAATGATGTACTAGATCTTGCCAAAGTGGAAGCGGGCAAAATGGAATTGCGTTGGGAAGAATTTTCGGCTCGCTCGGCCATCTACGAGGTACAAGCGGAGTTGAGTTCTTTAGCGGAACAGAAAAATTTACAGATAACCGCCAAAATGACCGACAACCTAGATCGAATTATTGCCGACCGCGCCCGTTTCCGCCAGATTCTCTTTAATCTGCTCTCCAATGCCATCAAATTCACGCCACAAAGCGGACAGATCACAATTAACGGAGAGATTCAGGTAGGCGAGAAGTCCGATTCTACCAAGTTTGCCCTCTTCGCCATTTCTGATACAGGTATCGGAATCAGTGCCGAAAATCTCGATACCATCTTCGAGTCGTTCCGGCAAGTAGATAACAGCTATTCGCGCCAATATCAGGGCACCGGATTAGGATTAGCCCTAACTCGAAAACTGGCGGAGATGCACGGCGGTACGGTTTGGGTGGAGAGTACACCTAAAGTTGGTAGCACTTTCAGTTTTACCATACCACTTATCACACCCACAACGAGTAGTACCAATTCAACTACTCCACTGGTTAATGCAGTATCTTCTCAATAAGCGGATCACTATTATGACTTGAGCCTTAGTCCGCTAGATGAAGAACATGGAAAGGTTAGTGGTAAGTTGGTCGTGCTACGTGAGATAACCCAACGAGTGCAGGCCGAACAGGAACGTAAGCGGCTAATTCTGGAATTGCAAGAAGCCTTGAATCAAGTGAAGATACTCAATGAATTGCTGCCTAGATGATACAACAACTTCGATCACATAAGTCCATTAGCAAAATAGGAGAAACTGGATTATAATGGAGAGGCTTAGCAAAGCGGCTTTCCGCTAGAAGCGGCTAATGTTTTATATATGAATATTAACTACAATTTTATCCACGTTGACTTATATTAAAACCAAAAGAGCCGCCTGAAATGCGGTATTCTTTTTAATTAGGAGGATTAAGCAGGAGGGTTCTATTTAAGATGACAATTAAGGATCGTTTTGTAAAATCGGGTCTGACTTTTGACGACATACTATTAGTACCTGCCGAATCGGAAGTAATGCCTGCGGCAGTAGATATTAGCACTAACCTAACCCGTGACATTAAACTCAATATTCCGCTGGTTAGCTCGCCGATGGACACCGTTACGGAGGCCCGCCTTGCCATTGCCATTGCTCAAGAAGGCGGAATCGGTATCATACACCGCAACCTCTCGATTGAGCAACAAGCCGAGGAGGTTGACAAGGTTAAACGCTCGGAATCAGGCATGATCCTTGACCCTATTACCTTACGGGCTAGTAATCCCTTGAGTGCAGCCCTAGCTATAATGGAGAAATATCACATCAGTGGCATTCCCATTACCGACGAACAAGGTCATTTGGTCGGTATTTTGACCAACCGGGACATTCGCTTTGAGGAAGATTCCACCCGCCCAATTTCAGAATTGATGACCGGTGAAGAACTGGTCACCGCCGGGGTCGGCACTACCCTAGAGGAAGCTAAGAAAATTTTGCACCGCCACCGCATTGAAAAATTGCCTATCGTAGATGAAAATAACCTTCTTAGAGGTCTGATTACGGTCAAAGATATTCAGAAAAAAATTAAATATCCCAATGCGGCTAAAGACCATCTCGGCCGCTTGCGGGTCGGGGCCGCCGTTGGGGTAGCCCGTGACCTAATGGAACGGGCCGATGCCCTCGCACGACATAACGTGGATGTATTGGTGCTAGATAGCTCGCATGGTCACGCTAAAGCGGTGCAAAAAGCGGTCATCCAACTTAAAGAACGCTTCCCTCAACTTGGAATCATTGCCGGAAATGTCGCCACCAAAGCTGGTGCAGAGGCTTTGATAAAGGCGGGAGCCGATGCTGTCCGAGTGGGGGTTGGCCCTGGCTCAATCTGTACTACCCGCGTCGTAACGGGCATTGGCGTACCCCAAATTACCGCCATTATGGAAGCGGTAGAGGCAGGGATCAAATACGGTATCCCGATTATCGCTGATGGCGGTATAAAATATAGTGGGGATGTAACCAAAGCACTAGCGGCAGGAGCCAGCACCGTTATGATTGGCTCGCTCTTTGCCGGAGTCGAAGAGAGCCCCGGCGAAATAATCTTATTCCAAGGTGAGCATTTCAAAGAATATCGGGGAATGGGCTCCATTGGCGCAATGAAAGCCGGAGAAGGGGCGCGTTCACGCTACCATCAGGTCGAGGTTAAAGATACGGTTAAGCTAGTGCCAGAGGGTATTGAAGGGCGCGTTCCCTATCGGGGTACTTTGCGTACCGTAGTCTTTCAGATAATCGGGGGGCTGCGGAGCGGCATGGGTTATGTCGGTGCTGCCAACGTCAAAGCCCTTCAAACGGAGACTCGCTTTATGCAGATTACCAGTGCCAGCCTCAAAGAGAGCCACCCACACGATGTTGTAATCACCAAAGAAGCCCCTAATTACGAATTAAGGGACTACAATTGAGAACATGAGTCTTAATAAGACAGAAGAACACAAAGAACCTATCATCTCAATAATTCAGGGTAGGGGTTTATTGCATACGCCCAATGTGAGGCGGGTTTATTGAATAAACCCCTACCGATTGAGAAGAACGCACAGATGCTTTTTAATAAATTAGGATTTTTTATTGGAATCTCTTGTGTTCTTCTGTAGAAATCAATGAGATACGAATAGTTTGGCTCTTTTTGAGCCATCAGCTTTATATTTCTGTGCAAATAACTATAAACTAATAACCTTTTTAAGGAACGATGATGAAATTGATAGTGGGCTTGGGTAATCCCGGTAGTGCCTACGCCAAAAATCGGCACAACGTGGGTTTTCAGTGCCTCGAAGTGCTGGCAGCAAAGCATAAAATTAGCTTTGACAAAAAGAATATGAACGCCGTGTGGGGCAAGGGTACCGTGACAAGCCAAGAAGTTATCTTAGCCAAACCGCAGACCTTTATGAATTTGAGCGGTAAGTCGGTGGGCGAGATGGTACGCTTTTACAAGCTTGATCCCAAACAGGATTTGCTGATAATTTTGGATGATTTAGATTTAGCAGTAGGTAAACTCCGGTTCCGACCCAACGGCAGCAGTGGGGGACAGAATGGTCTGAAAAATATTTTGGAACTGTTAGGTACTCCAGAAGTGCAACGGCTACGAGTAGGTATTGGACGCTCGGTGCGGGGTGACGCACGTGACCGGGTGCTGAATAATTTTAGCGCCGACGAAGTGCCGCTAATCGAAGAGGTTTACCAACAAGTAGCTACTGCCGTCGAAGTCTGGCTAAACGAAGGCATACTTGTAGCGATGAATAAATTTAATTGATCCGAAAATAAAGCGGCCATTTTTAAGCAGCCGCTCATTTCAGCATTATCAAACTCATTTTAAAACATCAGTCTACTATTGTTACAGTCCCAATGTTTCCGCCCAACCTTACTTCTCGTGTATCTTCTCAATAGGTAGGGGTTGTAACCCAAATTACGGCTGGTCTATTAAACAACCAACCTAGGTTACGGTCAACCGGTTGTGGCCCAGTTTACATAAACCTGCCGCATTTTAGGCGTATACCATACGCCCCTACCACAAATTATTGAGAGAATTCCTTCTCGTATAGTAGAGGTCTATAGCATACGCCCCACGTAAGACCAGTCTACGACCAGTCTACGACCAGTCTACGACCAGTCTACGACCAGTCT